>MICJ01000067.1:38028-49119 GCA_001830835.1 Syntrophobacterales bacterium GWC2_56_13
GAGATCCTCCCCTGGTACTGGCGGATCTGCTGGGGAGTACAGCGGCAGGGGTGGTTCCGGTCGCCGAAGTATCCGCAAAGACAGGGATTCATTGCCGCGACGAGCATGAAGCGGGCGGGATAGGTGGCCGTGAGGGAGGAGCGGGTGATCGTGATCTTCCCGTCTTCCAGGGGCTGCCGGAGGGCTTCGAGGGCGTTTTTCCTGAACTCGGGCAGTTCGTCCAGAAAAAGCACCCCGTGATGGGCGAGGCTGATCTCTCCCGGCCGGGGCGTGTGGCCCCCGCCGACCAGGCCGGCATCGGAGATCGTATGATGAGGGGCGCGGAAGGGTCGCGTTGCCAGGATCGCCTCCTTCCGGTCGAGGAGGCCGGCGACGGAAAAGATCTTCGTCGTTTCGATGGCCTCGGTGAGCGAAAGGTCGGGCAGGATCGTCACGAGACGCTGGGCCAACATGGTCTTCCCGGAGCCCGGGGGACCGATCATGAGGAGGTTGTGGCCCCCGGCGGCGGCGACCTCCAGGGCTCTCTTGGCTTGTTCCTGTCCGCGGATGTCATTCAAATCGAACGGATAGTCGAGGCTCCGCCGGAAGAGCTCACCGATATCGACGCTGACCGGCGCAATCTCCGTCCGTCCGCCAAGGAATTCCACCACCTCGGAGAGGTAATCCACAGGGATGACCTCGATCCCCGCCACCAGGGCCGCCTCGGTGGTGTTTTCCCGTGGGAGGATCATCCCCCGGATGCCAAGGGCCTTCGCCTGGAAGGCCGCGGAGAGGGCGCCGTGGACCCCCTTCACGCCGCCGTCCAGGGAAAGTTCGCCAAGGAGGAGGTATTCGGCGAGCAGGGCAGGGGGCAGCAGGCCCTGGGCGGCCAGGATTGCCACGGCGATGGGAAGGTCGAAGGCGGTTCCCTCTTTCTTGATGTCGGCGGGGGCCAGATTGACGGTGACGTGATGACCGGGGAACGCATAGCCGGAGTTCTTGATGGCGGCCTTGATCCGATCCTTGCTCTCCCGCACGGCAATGTCGGGAAGGCCTACGGTCGAGAACAGCGGGAGACCGGCGGCGAGATCGACCTCGACGGAGACGGGATGGGATTCGATGCCGATGATGGTGGAGCTGATGGCCTTGACGATCAAGCGGTCACCCCCTTTGCGCACCAGACGGCCGGCCGGCAGTGGATGCCTCTTCAAGGCATCCCGGTCGCGGATATTAAACGAGAAGTGCCTTCCCCGCAAGCGATATTTCGTTTTCCATTTCTCAATTGCCATTTCATTAAAAGGGTTGCGTATGGCATACCCAACGCAATCGGGATCGGCAGGGGAGAAACCATTTAACCTTCTTGACTGAAGAAAAACCCTGTGCTAAGTTTTCTCAAAACTTTTCCGACAGCGAAGGTGAAGCTTCCCGCCCTTGCGGGAGGGTCTTCCCGGCAGGGGGGAGATTTGTTTGTTGCGCCCTTTATACCCGCCTGCAGGGAGGGTCTTGCGGGATGCGTTTCCGGTTATTCCAGCACGGCAGGTCCATGAACGAACTGTCCCATCTCGATGAAAAAGGTCAGGCGCGAATGGTGGATGTGACGGCAAAGGAGCCCACCCTCCGTCAGGCCGTCGCCCATGGGGAGGTCCGGATGCGTCCGGAGACCGTCGCCCTGATCGTGGAGGGGGGAATCCCCAAGGGGGATGTTTTCGCTGCGGCAAGAATCGCGGGAATCATGGCGGCCAAGAAGACCAGCGAACTCATCCCCATGTGCCATCCGCTCGAGCTCACGGGGATCGAGATCGTGTTTGCCTGCGATGCCGCCGCCGGCGAAGTCGCGATCGAAGCGAAGGTCCGGACGGTGGGGAGAACGGGGGTTGAGATGGAGGCCATGACGGCCGTAGGAGTGGCCGCGCTGACGATTTACGATATGTGCAAGTCGGTCGACCGGGAAATCATCCTTGCGGATATCCGGCTGATGAGCAAGCAGGGCGGCAAGAGCGGCGCCTTTGTCAGGCAGGGAGCGGTGATATGAAAGCGGGTCCAATTCCGCGGGGCGAAGAAATGTCGCAGCGCATCTATATGATAAGAAGGGCGTTTCTCATTCCTCTTGGAGTTGATGCCTTCCTCCTCTTCTGCCTCCTCCTGATCTCCCTGTTGCCGCAGGGGTCCGCGACGGAGCAGCTCGTCTTTACGATTTTTTTCCTGCCCACCCTGTATCTCTTCCTCGAATCGCTCTTCCGGAGGGTTACGATGGACGAGGTGGGGATCAGGATCCGGAAGTTGTGGAGGGGAAAGAGGATCTCCTGGGGGGAGATCACCCATGTCGGCTGCCTCAATCTCCACAAGAAGGTCTATATCCTGCTGACGACCGTCAAGGGGTTTTTCATCGTTTCCAACGCCTATGAGGGATTTCCCGAACTCGTGGACGAGATCGTCGGCCATGTCGATCCGGAAAAGGTCGAGGAGGATGTCCGCCTTCAGACGGGGCGTTCCCTTGCCGGGATCGCCCATGTCATTCTGGCATGGGTCGCGGCCGTGCTGATGATCGGCATCGTCCTCATAAAAGTGGCCCCCTTTTATATCTAAACCTCTTTACGAAAGGAATCCGGTGATCCATGAGGCTCAAGCGATCTGTTGTTGATGCGGCGGTGCGGTCAACTCCAGCCGCGGTGGTCGAAGATATCCTGGAAAAAAAGATCGAGGACATCGCGACGGTCCTCTCCGCGACCGAAAACGGAAAGAGCCGTCTCTACGATGAGGTTCTGGCCATGGTGGAGAGGGGCCTGTTTAGGATCGCGCTCACACGGTCGAATTATGTCAAGAGCGCCGCCGCGGCCTATCTCGGCATCAACCGAAACACCTTTAAGAAGAAGATGGTCAAGCTCGGTCTCGATCGCGATCCGGGTTGATCGCAAGAATGATTGCGGGGCTTCGGGTGTGGAAGCGGATCCTGCAGCGGATATCCACCGGAGGAAGAGGGATGATGGATCATGCGGAAGAGGCGATGTTGCCGCCGCCGGTATTGAAACTTCTGGGAAAGGGGGTCGTGATGCCCGCTCCCTTTTCTGTCGATGTCGGCGAGGAGATTGATCCCGGGCGCATCTCGCCGGACGGGGTCGTCTTCTACGGCGGGACGAAGATCTCCGGCGCCCAAACCCTGATTTCGGCAGGAACGAAGCTGGGCTGCGAAGCGCCGGTCACGGTGGCGGATTGTCAGCTCGGCCGGGGGGTGGAACTGAAAGGAGGGTTCTTCAAATCCTCCGTATTCCTGGATCAGGCAAACATCGCCTCCGGCGCCCAGGTTCGGGAGGGCTGCCTCCTCGAGGAAGAAGCCAACGGGCGCCACACGGTCGGCATGAAGCAGACCATCCTCTTCCCCTTCGTCACCCTGGGCAGCCTGATCAATTTCTGCGACGTTTTCCTCGCCGGGGGGACCAGCCGTAAAGACCACAGCGAGGTGGGGAGCTCCTACATCCACTTCAACTACACCCCCAACCAGGACAAAGCCACCGCGTCACTTCTGGGGGATGTTCCCCGGGGGGTCATGCTGAACCAGCCGCCGATCTTTCTCGGCGGGCAGGGAGGACTGGTCGGCCCGGCCCGGATCGGCTTCGGCACGGTAATCGCCGCGGGAGGAGTCTGGCGGGGAGACTGCCCGGAGGGGGGAAAACTGCTCCGGGCGGAGGGGGGCCCGGCATCCGGGCAACCGTTTCACCCGGGACTCTACGGCGACATCCGCCGGAAGGTGACCAACAATATCGTCTATCTTGCCAATCTCCTGGCCCTGCGCCAGTGGTATATCCATGTCCGCCGTCCCTTCTTCCAGGACGGGGAGATGGGGGAGGCGCTCTATCGCGGAGCGATGGATATCCTGGAGAAGGCCGTTGCGGAGAGGCTGACGCGGTTCCGGGCCCTGGCGGAGAAGATGGAGCGGTCGGCGCAACTCGGCGAACGGTTCCTGCCGGAAGAGACCCGAGGGATCGTTCTCCGTCAGCAGCGGGAATTCCGTGAGCGCTGGTCCGCCCTGGAGGCCTGCCTGACGGACCGTCAGGAGGAGGCGGTCGCCCTGGAGGAGCGGGATGGATTTCTCGCGAAGCTGGCAATTGTCAGAGAGGCGCAGGGGAAGAACTATATCCGGGTGATCCGGTCTTTGGACCGGGAGATATCTTCCCGGGGGACGCAGTGGCTTCAGCAGGTGGTCGATGCCGTTGCGGAAAGGGCGCAAGCCCGGGTACCTTCCTGTCGTGCATGATGCGATGACGGTTTGTGCGTTTATGAAAGTTGCCGTATCCCCCCTCCGGACTTCGGAAAACGTCACAAAGTTGTCTCTTTGTTGCACCCCTGGTATGGCCTTTGCTTTTTTTCTGAGAAGGGGTGAATATTGTCTGAAAGAGATACCATGCTGATCCTGTTTTTCCGGAAGATCGTCCATTTTCTGCGGAGCGGGAAGATCCATGTGGGCCGCGACCCGCGGCGGGTACCGGCGCCCGCCCTGATCCTGTTTCCTCTGCTTTCCGACACCCTCTGCTGCGGTCTTGCCGGTATCCTGACCCTGCGCGGAAGGGGCAAGCCGGCGCGTACGGACGGCGGTCTGGACACACGGTTTGCCCAGGCGTCGGGCCATAACCTGGCCGCACTCCTGTCCGGAGCGATCTCTCCGGAGAGATACCTGGGCGGGATTCTATCCCTGGAGGCGCTGGAGCGGGAGCTCCTCCACCTGAAGGGGGAGGATGCCTTCCGGAGGCTCTTTTTCAACCCTGCGGAGGCGGGCCGTTTCGCTGCCCTTTCCAGGAAAATCCATGCATTTCTTGTGGAGGAGGAACGGCTCCTGGAGGAGAATGAAGGCCGTTTTTCCACGGTCGATCTGGAGGCAATCAACCAGGGCCTGCTCCTGATCCGGGATCTCGTCTGGGGGCTGGATCGGGATATCCTGGGCAATATTGAACGGATCATCCGCCTGGCCGGGGCCGGTGAAGTCGGGGATGTAGCGCCGGAGGCCTTCCCGAAGTACCGGGAGATGAATTCCCTCCTCAACTGCCTGGACCGCCTGGAGGTCCGGGGGCGGGATTCGGCGGGGATACAGATCTCGTTCATTCCGGCCGATGCCGGGGTCCTCGGGGAGGTAATGACCGGTCTCGCGAAGGCGGGACTGGACGGTGAGCTCCAACGGCGGATGGCAACGGGAGATCTCGTCAACGGTTCGATCGCCTGTTTCCCTGCCGCCGTTCCCGGAGGCGCCGGCGGCCAGGCGATCTCCTTTATCTACAAGACCGCGGAGATAATCGGGGAACTGGGCCGGAATGTCCGGGAACTGAGAAATCAGATCGCCCGGGACCGCCTGTTTCATGTCTTTGCCCGGCTGCCGGTCGCCTTCGCGACCTCCTTCGCCCATACCCGTTGGGCGTCGGTGGGCTCCATCACGGAGGAGAACTGCCATCCGGTCGGGAACTTCACCCTTACCGGGACGGCGCGGTCCGCCGTTCAGGAGAAGAACTATCCCGCGTACGGGAGGGGTCCCTGGACCATCCATTGCGTTCTCAACGGGGACATCGACAACTACCCCTCCCTTCGTGGGGCCCTCGAGTCGGGAGGGGAATTGATCGCCCCGGAAGTGACAACGGACACGAAGATCATCCCCCTCCAGATCGAAAAATATCTCTTGGCCGGCCATGACCTGACCGATGCATTCCGGTGCGCAGTTGGCGACTTCGAGGGGTCCCATGCCATCGCGATGGTCAGCAATGCCGAGCCGGGAAAGGCCTTCCTTGCCCTTAAGGGGAGCGGTCAGTCGCTCTATGTCGGGATCGCTCCGGACCGTTATCTCTTTTCCTCAGAACTTTACGGCCTGGTCGAAGAGACCCCCTTCTTCCTGAAGATGGACGGCGAGAAACCATCCCGTCCCGATCAGCCGGAGACGACCGGCCAGATCTTCGTCCTCGATCAGGATTCCCCCGGCGGCGCAGCCGGCATCCGGGCGTTTTTCTATGACAGGACGCCGCTTCCGCTTGGCGAGGAGGCAATCCGGAAGGCCGAGATTACGACGCGGGACATCGACCGGGGCGACTATCCCCACTTCTTCCTCAAGGAGATCACCGAATCGGCACTTTCCGTCCGGAAGACCCTGCGCGGCCGGTACCGCATCGAATGCGATGGGGCCGGAGAGCGCGCCGTCTTCAACCTCGGAGAGGATACCGTCCCCGGCAGGGTGAGAGAAGCCCTGCTGTGCGGGGAGATCCGGCGGATCATTGCCATCGGTCAGGGGACGGCGGCCGTGGCTGCCGGCGCTGTAGCCGACGCAATGGAACGCTGCCTCCCGGGGAGCGGGATCCGTGTGGAGGGGAGGGTCGCAACCGAACTGAGCGGGTTCTGCCTGGAAAACGACCTGCGCGACACCTTAGTCATTCCAATCACCCAGTCGGGAACAACAACGGACACCAACCTCGCCGTGGCGATGGCCGCACAGAGGGGCGCCCGCGTGATCGCCATCGTGAACCGGCGCCAGTCCGATATCACGACGAAGGCCGACGGGGTTTTTTACACCTCCGACGGCCGGGATATCGAGATGGCCGTCGCCTCCACCAAGGCCTTCTACTCCCAGATCGTGGCCGGTAATCTCCTCGCTCTCTATTTCGCCCGGCTGCTGGGAACCTTCTCCGCGGAGCGGATTGCAGCGGAGCTCCGCCAGCTCGAGCAGGCGCCGGAGATGATGCGCCGGGTCCTCGCGCGCAAGGAGGAGATCCGCCGCTCGGTCGAGATGCTGGCCAAACAGAAAAGGTACTGGGCGGTAGTGGGAAGCGGGCCGAACAAGGCGGCAGCCGATGAAATCCGGATCAAGCTAAGCGAGTTGTGCTACAAAACGATCTCTTCGGACATCGTGGAGAACAAGAAGCACATCGACCTGTCCGCCGAGCCGCTGATCCTCGTCTGCGCCGCGGGAAGCCCGGAGGCCGTGACCGCGGACATCGTCAAGGATGTGGCGATCTTCAAGGCGCACAAATCCAGCGTGGTCGTTTTTGCCGACGAGGGCGAGGAACGCTTCGCCGGGATCGCCGATGCGGTCATCCCCATCCCGAAAGCGCCGATGCCGCTCCCCGTGATCCTCAACACCTTGGCCGGCCATCTCTGGGGATATTACGCTGCCTGCAGCATCGATGCCGACGCCCTGTTCCTTCGTGAATTCAAGAGCCGCCTCAATCTGAGCATGGTCGAACAGGCAAAACTCAGCCTCTCCTTCTATGAGTGCGTCGCCGACGGCCGGTTCCGCCGTATCGTAAACGATTTTACGGAACGCTTCCAGCAGCGGCGAAACGGCGGCGGTTTCTCCCTGGCCGGGGTCCGGACGATGTCGGACCTGATCCTGCTTTTGAAGTATGCGGCCGGGAAGCTTCCCCTCGATGACTTCCGGCGTGATTTCCCGGGGGAGAAGGAAACGCCCTCGCCGATCGACCTGCTGGACATCACGCTCGGCCATGCCGTGGATGAACTCTCCCGTCCGATCGACGCCATCCGCCATCAGGCCAAGACGGTGACGGTGGGGACCAGCCGGAAGGAAGCGCCCCTGCGCGGACTCATTTTCGACCTCCTGCGGGGACTAGGCTTTTCCGCCAGGGCCCTTCTCAGCACCAGCGTGCCGGCTATCAGCCGGATCCAGAAGGCGGTGGCCGCCGTTAACGGCCACACCCTCTACGCGATTGATCATCTGGACGCCGATGGAAAACCGGCGGACGATTCCACAATTGCCATCGTGGGCCGCGGCGGCATTTCCGCAGGGATGCGCTCGCGGACTGAGAAAACGGGGCTCCTGATGGGGACGAAGAAAAGCATCGTGGCCTCCGGCATGCTGTACGCGGGACAGGGAAAATCGGACGGGGCGTCGATCGTGCTCATTCCCCTCCTCGGCGAGGGGGATCGCGTCAGGCATCTTCTCCTCGTCCATGCGGCCTTCAACGAGGGCCTCTCCGTTGGCGAAAGGAAGGAACTACTGGGCGAAAGGCTCAACGGCATCCGCAACCTCATCCAGGAATACAACCTGCCGTGGGATGAGAGCTGCCTCGGGAAGATCCCCCTCGGTCTCCTCCTCGGCGAACCGGTGGAGGTGATCGCCGGGCAGATCCGACAGAATCTCGAGGGGGTGGGGACAGATTTCAAATCTGTCCCCCTGAGCCTAATTAAGGAGCGATCATGAAGACAAAATTCATTTTCATCACCGGCGGCGTCCTCTCCTCCCTCGGCAAGGGGCTGGCGGCGGCCTCCATCGCGGCTGTCCTCGAATGCCGCGGGCTCCGGGTGACCAACCAGAAGCTCGATCCTTACATCAACGTCGATCCGGGGACGATGAGCCCCTTCCAGCACGGCGAGGTCTTCGTGACCGATGACGGCGCGGAGACCGACCTGGATCTCGGCCACTACGAGCGGTTCACCGGCACAAGAATGGGGAAGGGCAACAACCTCACGACGGGGCAGGTCTACTTCTCGGTGATCTCCAAGGAGAGGCGGGGCGAATACCTGGGCAAGACGGTACAGGTGATCCCCCACATCACCAACGAGATCAAGGAGTATATCAGAAAGACCGCCGACGGTTTCGATGTGGCGATCGTGGAGATCGGCGGCACGGTGGGCGACATCGAGAGCCTCCCCTTTCTTGAGGCGATCCGCCAGTTCCGCAACGAGGCGGGGCGGGAAAACGCGATCTTCATCCACCTGACCTGGGTCCCTTTCATCAGGACAGCGGGAGAGGTGAAGACGAAACCGACGCAGCACAGCGTCAAGGCCCTCCGGGAGATCGGCATCCAGCCGGACATTCTCCTCTGCCGGACGGAGAACTTCCTCTCCGATGAGATCAAGGCCAAGATCGCGTTGTTCTGCAACGTGGAAATGACCTCCGTCTTCACCGCTAAGGATGTGGCCTGCATCTACGAGGTGCCCCTGATCTTCCACCGGGAAGGGGTGGACCAGAAGATCGTCGATCTCCTCAACATCTGGACCGGCCAGCCCCACCTCGAGGCCTGGGAGGATGTGGTGGACAAGTTTCTCCACCCCGCGTGCGAGGTCACGATCGCCATCGTGGGGAAGTACGTCAACCTGACGGACTCCTACAAGAGCCTGAACGAGGCCCTCTGTCATGGCGGAATCGCCAATGACTGCCGGGTGAATCTCCGTTTCGTGGATTCCGAAAGGATCGAAAAGGAAGGGCTGGGGGATCAGCTCGACGGCGTAGACGGGATTCTGGTCCCCGGCGGTTTCGGCAACCGGGGGATCGAGGGGATGATCACCGCCGTCGAACAGGCCCGCACGCGGGGGATCCCCTTTTTCGGGATCTGCCTCGGGATGCAGATGGCCGTTGTGGAGTACGCGCGGCACGTCTGCGGGCTTGCCCGGGCGAACAGTTCCGAGTTCGACGAGTTCACCCCCCACCCGGTCATCGACCTCCTGCCCGGGCAGAAAACGATCACCGAGAAGGGGGCCTCGATGCGTCTGGGGGCCTATCCCTGCGTACTTGCGAAGGACTCCTTCGCCTGTGCGGCTTACAATGATACGGAGATCAGCGAAAGACACCGCCACCGCTATGAATTCAACAATGAGTTCAAGGAGACGCTCCTTGCGCAGGGCCTCCGGATTACCGGCGCCTCCGCGGACGGGCGACTCGCCGAGATCATCGAGATCGGGGGAGATCCCTGGTTTTTAGGCTGCCAGTTCCACCCGGAGTTCAAGTCCCGCCCCACAGCGCCCCATCCGCTCTTCAGACACTTCATCCGCGCTGCCCTGCAGGGGAAGATGAAGTGAAAGCGGATCTCAGGAACCTGGGGACGATTCCTCCGGGAGAATCCACTGCATGGGCCAACCTTCCCGTCGGGCCGGGACCGTCCTCTACACGGTGCGGATACGCGTCAGATAAAATCCCCCCCCGCATAGACACGGGCGACTTCCTTCAACCTCTCCTTTTCGCGCAGGAACTTCTCCTTCATCCCGACCAGCCATTCCCCGTGCGCCTTCCTTGCCGCAGGCCCGCGCCAGGAGTAGGCGGGCGGCCGCGTCGCGAGACGGATCGCCTCCCCATCCGGGGAAACGGACCCGCCTGCGCCGCACAGCAGGCAGAAAACCCGGTTCCCACCGCGGAACTCGAAATACGTCCCGCCGCACTCCGTGCAGGAAGGGTTTTCGGCCTGCGGCGCTTCCGGGGAAAAGAGCGCATCCGCCATGCGGGCTGCTGTCACCTTCCCCTCTTCCGACAGAAGCACCTCCCCCGGCAGGGCGGCGTGGATCACCGCACGGCCTTTTACCTCCATCCCCATCGCCCGGATGAAGTTCTCCACTCCCAGCAGCGACGCCCCTTCCCCGTCCCGGATGCCCGCAAGCGCAACCCCGACTGCCGGCTTGCCGGCAAGATCGTCGAGCCGCTTCCAGAACTGCAATCCCCGGTCCAGGAACCTCTGCAGGGAAGAGTGCGCCCCATGCAGGTACACGGGAGCGGCGACTATCACGCCGTCCGCGGAGACGATCGCGTCCAGCACCATCCGGAAATCGTCCTGGATCGGGCATTCCCCCATCAGGCACCGGTAGCACGCCTTGCATGGCCGGATGTCCTTCTCCACGAGCCTGACCATCGAAAGGCTCGCCGGCTCCGGCAGGCGCGCCGCGATCTCCTTCACCGTCAGCTCACAGTTCCCAAGCTTTCGCGGGGACCCTATCACTCCCAGTACACGCTTCATTTCGCCTCCTTGATGCCCTGGAACAGCGTGCGGTATTTCCGGCACAGGTTGAATTTCAGGTAGGGAACCACCTCCGCCGTCGACTCCCGGCTCATCGAAAGGAACTTCCCCTTCGCGCGGACGCGGGCCTCCCCGCCGCTGATGAGCTCTCCTACGATATTATTGAATTGATAAGGCATTGCCTTTTCACGGTAGGAATATATGAAGAAGGATCTTTTGTGTCAATGGAATTTTTACCATTTCGATAGGAACTTCTTGACACAAAAGATAATTCTTTATATCTTTCCTTAATGAAGTGCGCAATGAGATAGCAGGAGGAGAAAATGGCAAATCTTTTCGAGGAAACCCAGCTCAATGGAATGGTTCTGGCAAACCGGTTCGTACGGTCGGCCACCTGGGAAGG
>MICJ01000068.1:0-3395 GCA_001830835.1 Syntrophobacterales bacterium GWC2_56_13
TGATACTGTTGCATCCCCGCTCGGAAAATCACCAAGTTTGTTTTTCGGATTGCTTACGCCGATGGTCAGGCCCAGATCGACGTCCTCGGCAACAGGGACGCTGAACTTGGAAAAGAGGCTGGAGGAAACAAATTCACGGGAGGATCTCAGGCCGTCAGACTCCCGGCGGCCGGCATAGAGATAATACCCCACCGGCCCGGCAAGGCCTGAGACCTGGGCGCTGGCATCCCAGGTGCGCCCCTCGCCGTAGGAAACTTTTACCGTGCCGGCAGGTCTCTCCGTTTTTCCGGCTGACTTGGTCAGGATATTGATCACGCCGCCCAGGGAAGACCCCCAGGCCGACGACGCCGGCCCTTTAATGATCTCGATGCGCTCGATGATGCCCGTGGGGATTGACCTGGTTTCGGCGCTTCCTTCGGACATGAAGTTCCAGGGGATGCCGTCGACCAGGACCAGGACGTGCCTTGGCTCGGAACCCTGGATGCTAATCAGCGAAGCAGCGCCGAAGTCCTGGTTAAAACTGACGAAGAGGCCGGGGGTACGGTTCAATGCCTCGGCCACGGTATGGGCGTTCATCGCCTCGATCTCTTTGGCTGTGATCACGGTGATGTTTTCTGCCGCCTGGGAAACAGGTTTCGGATACCGGGTGGCCGATGTCACCAGATCTTTTTCCTTATAAAAGAGGCGGAGGGTCTGCATCTCCTCCGGGGATTGGGCGGCTGCGGTCCGGCAAAAAATGATCCCTGCCAGAAAAACGGATATTAAAAAAATGCCGGTATTTAATGAGCGAGTATGCATTATATTCCTTATGGAGAAAAATTTTGATTTTCAAAACGGCAAAACGTATGATAATTATATAGGGTTTATTTTACATTTCAAGAATTTATTTGCATCCGGCGGGGTTTCTTAAAATTGCAAAGACCTGCATTAAGGGCTGTTGTGGCCAAAACTATTTTCATACTTCTGTTGTTATTCACTTCCTTCATCGAAGCGACGGAAGCCGGACAGAAGGTACTGGCCATCCTGAGTATCCCTATCGCGCCCTACGAGCAAGCCATTAAGGGTTTTGAACACGTTTATGGATCAGAGATTCAACGGTTGTTTATCTCCGAGTCGAAAGAAAAAGATGTTCAGAAGATGATTCGCGAGATCAGACCGGACATGGTTCTGGCCGTTGGGAGGGATGCCCTGTTAATTGCCGGGCAGATTAAAACCATACCGGTTGTCTATTGTATGGTGTTAAATCCTCGCTCCATCCTCTCGGGTGAAAAAAATATCAGCGGCGTCAGCATGAATCTGCCGCCGGAGAAACAGTTGAGTGAGCTTTTAAAGGTGCTTCCTGCCGTACATCACATCGGCCTGCTCTATGATCCTGATCAAATCGGCAATTTTGTTCAAGGGGTGCGCGATGCCGCCGTAAAGATGGACATCAATCTGACGGCAACGGCGGTTCACCGCTCCCGGGACGTTCCTCTGCTCCTCAATACGATGAAAGGCAAGGCCGGCGTCTTCTGGATGCTCCCGGATATCACGGTGATCACACCTGAAACGGTTGAATCCATACTTCTCTTTTCCCTGGAAAATAACATGCCGATTCTCACATTTTCAGAACAGTATCTGGAGCTCGGGGCAATGCTGTCCATCGGGATCGATCCTTTTGACATCGGCTGTCAGGCCGGAGAGATAGCGAAAAAGATATTTTCAGGAAATGCTGTCAAGGATGTTCAACACGTTGATGCCCGCAAGGCGTTAATATCCATTAATTTGAAAATAGCCGGGAAAATAGGAATGACTATTGACAAAGAGGTTATCAGAAACATCCGCGTCATACAGTGAGGTTTAACACATGCAGTCAACGTTTCTGAATATCTTTAAGAAAAAATTCGGCATTAAAATTTTTGCGATTGTTACTTTCTTCATTTGTGTCATTTCTTTCTCTTTTACCGCTTTCTTTTTTCATTACCAGAGTAAATCGTTGACCGATGAGCTGATACAAAACAACCTTTTACTTGCCGGCATCCTTGCCTACAATTCAAGAATCGGCGTATTTTCTGAAAGTGAAGAACTGCTCAAGAATCCCGTTGACGGAATATTTCAGCAAGAGGAAACTTTAAAAGTTTCCATCTACAATTTGAAAGGGCGTCTGCTCACGAGGCGGGAACGATCCGGAATGGAGGATGAGAAAAGACCTGATAAAACCGATAAAGCGGCAGGAGGAATCGACCCCGGGGTTTTCGATAAACTCAATGCGTCAACTTCTCCCTTTTATCTTGGAAACAAGAATGTCATGGAATTCTGGTCGCCCGTCGTCGCAAATTCGGGGTACACGCAACCCGAATCCCTGTTTATTGAAAAAAAATTACTTCCGGGAAAGGAACGCATCATCGGATTTGTCCGGATAACCGTAGGACAATCAGCCCTTAATAAAAAGCTTGGCGCCCTATTGGTGGAAAGCGTTCTGATCGGTATTATCTTTTTGTTCTTCGGTTCCGCTATCATCTATTTCACGCTTAAACGGATAGTCAATCCGCTTAACAAATTGATAGAAGGCGTTCAAACCCTGGGGAAAGGAGACTTTGGTGAAAAAGTCCCTGTTGAGACAGAGGATGAAATCGGAAGGCTGGCCATGGCCTTCAATCAAATGTCTGAATCTTTGATGAGACGGGAGGCGGAAAAAAAACACCTTGAGGAAAAACTCAGGCATTCACAAAGGGTGGAAGCGATCGGTACGCTTGCCGGAGGCATCGCACACGACTTTAATAATATCCTTGGAGTCATTGTGGGGTATGCGCAAATGGCATTATTGACTACTCCCGAGAAGACCGATATGCATCTTTGTTTAAGAGAAATATTCCAGGCCAGCATCCGTGCCAAAGACCTTGTAAAGCAGATTCTCACCTTCAGTCGTCAGGGCAGTCAGGAACGAAACCCCTTACTCGTCAAACCTGTTGTCGAAGAAGCCTTGAAAATGGTGCGCGCGTCACTGCCGACTACCATTGAGATACGCCATCACTTCAAACCCGGGTTGGCTCCTGTTTTGTCCGATCCGACGCAAATCCACCAGGTGCTGATGAATCTATGCACTAACGCAGGTCATGCCATGCAAGACGTCGGAGGCGTGCTGGAAGTGAATCTGGACGAAGTGGAAATTGATGCAGGCGATCCTGACCTATCTATCGATATGCAGCCCGGGCGATATCAGATACTGACTGTGAGCGATACCGGCCATGGCATGGATGCTTCAGTCAAGGGACGGATTTTTGATCCTTTTTTTACAACAAAAGGAATGGGAAAGGGAACCGGCATGGGGCTGTCGGTCGTCCATGGAATCGTAAAAAGTCACGGCGGCAAAATTAACTGCCGCAGCAAACCGGGGGAAGGGACCACCTTTGAAG
>MICJ01000068.1:3448-15128 GCA_001830835.1 Syntrophobacterales bacterium GWC2_56_13
ACCCGCCTGATGATCCTGACGATCCTGGGGCTGG
Organism: Syntrophobacterales bacterium GWC2_56_13; assembly: GCA_001830835.1. Taxonomy (GTDB): domain Bacteria; phylum Desulfobacterota; class Syntrophia; order Syntrophales; family UBA5619; genus JAKAFS01. The sequence goes on from MICJ01000068.1 coordinate 3,483, forward strand.
CCGTCACGATGGCCGCCTGGGGATGGGTTCAGATCCGTGCACTGGATCAGATTCTGGTCGAAGAGCAGGGTAAGCGCCTCTCCAGCGTCGCCGAGACGGTCGGTACCTATTATCATCATTTTCCGACAGGCCAGGGGCTTTCCACCCTCGACGCCACCCTCAAGGAACAGATCCAGACCGACGTGCGCATGGCCCGCATCGACATCTTCACCGTCGTCAAGAACGACATCGATTATATCGCCGGCGCCAGCCGGGTCAGCTACGAGTGGCCGGAGAGCCTGGTCATCTCCGCGGCGGCGTCGCGCAAACCCCAGTACATCCGCCTGCAGACCGAAGACGGTCCTGCCGTGGGGCTGCTCTATCCCGTCACAACCGAGAAATCCCGGGCGACACAGTTCGTCGTGGGGGTGATCAACTTCAGCCGGGCCAATGCGGAAATCCTCTCCCGGGCGAATCACCTGCTCGTCACCAGCACGGTCTGGCTGCTGCTCATTATCCTCCTGGTCCTCGCCGCGAGCTACCGCTGGCTCATAGGCCGGCCGCTCGGCATCATCATCCGCACAATCGATGAATTTCAGACGGGGCAGTATGTAAAGCGGATCCCGATAACCCGCCGGGACGAATGGGGGCACCTCTCAGAGCACTTCAATTCGATGGCCCAGGAGATCGAGAAGGTCCTTGCCCGAAATCAGGAGCTCGCGAGGAGTTTAGAAGACCGGGTCCAGGAGGCGACCCGCCGGGTTGTCCAACTCCAAAAACAGGTCAACCAGCTCCAGCAGCTCGCCGCCCTGGGGTACCTCACCGCCACGCTGGCCCATGACCTCGGGACGCCGCTCCACTCCATCGCCGGAATGGCGAGTCTCCTCCTGGAGAGGGAGGGCTGGCCGCAGGATGTGGTCCGCAAGCTGGAGCTGATCGTTCAGCAGACTCAGCGCCTCAATACCGTCATCCAGAATGTCCGGCGCGCCACCCGCCCGCCGGAGCCCCATTTCGAGGCAGTCAGGATCCCGGAACTCCTGAACGAGACGATTCCCCTGGTCCACCCACTCATCCGGAAAGCGGGGATTGAGCTGCACGTCCATTTCGATGAAAAGATCCCGCAGATCCTCGCGGACCGCCACCGTGTCCAGACCGCCCTGTTCAACCTGATCCAGAATGCCCTGGAGGCGATGCCGGAAGGGGGCCGGATCACGGTTTCCGCTAAGGCGGAGATGGAGCGGCGCGAGGTCTCCATCACCGTTCAGGACACGGGCAAAGGCATTCCGCCGGAGCTGATGGAGAGGATCTGCGAGCCGTTCTTCAGCACCCACCAGGAGGAGGGCATGCGGGGGCTGGGGCTCGCAATAGTTCAGGACATTGTCAAGATGCACGGGGGGAGGATCTCCATCGATAGCCATCCGGGCGAGGGGACGAAGATCGTCCTCACCTTCCCTGCGACGGAATAATTTGCAGCTCCCCGCCTGGTTGTTTTACTTTTTTGAAAATAAGAGGGAGGGGGCTTCCTTTGCCAGACCGTAACGCTGGATCTTGGTCCTCAGGGTCTTCCGGTCAATCCCCAGTCGCTGGGCGGCCCGGCTCTGGTTCCAGGTCGTGATCTCCAGGGCCTGGAGGATCTGCTGTCTTTCCGCCGTTTCGAGCGGCGACAGGACGGACGCCCCCGCAGTGCGGGGGGGACGGAGCTTCTCGGGAAGGTTTTCGGGAAGGATCACGGTAAAGGGGGAGAGGAGCAGGGTCTGCCGGAGGACGTTCTCCAGTTCGCGGACATTCCCCGGCCAGTCATATGTCATGAAGAGCTCCATCGCCTCATGGGAGATGCGGACCGTGGGGTAGCCCCATTTCTTCAGGAAGGATTCGATGAGCTGCGGGAGGTCCTCCTTGTGCGTCCGAAACGGCGGCACCTGCAGGCGGACGACGAAGCGGTAGAGGAGATCGGACCGGAACCGGCCTGCCATTGCCTCCTCGTCGATGTCCCGGTTCGCCGCCGCAACCACCCGGACCCCCACGTGCCTCGCCTCGTAACCGCCGATCCGCCGGACTTCACCGTTCTGCATGAACCTCAGGAGCTTTCCCTGGAGCCCCGGAGACATCTCCGTAATCTCGTCTAAGAAGATGGTGCCGTCCTGGGCCGCCTCCAGAAGCCCCGTATGCATGTGGCCGGCCCCGGTGAACGCCCCCTTCTCGTAACCGAACAGCTCCGACTCGAGAAGGGTCTCCGGAATGGCGCCGCAGTTGATTGCGAGGAAGGGCTTGCCGCGCCGGGCGCTCAGTTGGTGGAGGGATCGGGCCGTCAGTTCCTTGCCGGTACCGCTCTCCCCGCTGATCAGGACGCTTGCCGAGGCATCGGCCACCCGGGCGATCTGCTTGTAGAAATCGACCATCACCGCGGATGAGCCGATGAACTGAGGCTCCTGCTGGTCCTCCGGCTGTCCCTTGATCCAATGCTCCTGGAACTCCCGGACCTCAAGCACCTTCTGGACCATCGCGCGGATCGCCTCCGGTGAGAAGGGCTTGCTGATATAGTCCCAGGCGCCAAATCGCAGGGCCTCCATAGTCGTCTCCAGCGAACCGAAGGCCGTCATCAGGATAAAGGGGAGTTGCGGCCATTTCTCATGCACCTGTCTGAGGAACTGCAGGCCGTCGATATCCGGCATCCGGATGTCGGACAGGAGCATGTCATAGCGCGAGAGTTCCACATCAAGGGCCTCCCGCGCGGAGGTGAAGGTATCGACCTCGTAGCCGGCGCGCAGGAGAGCCTCCTGGAGAAACTCGCAGGCCACGGCGTCGTCGTCGATGACCAGGATCCGGACTATCTTCATGCTACGTCTCTACCCGAGGCCCTTTCCCCCCATATAATGGGCAAGATCCGCCACCCGGCAGGAGTATCCCCACTCGTTGTCGTACCAGGCTACCACCTTCGCCATGTTGTCCCGAAGCACCTGGGTGAACTCGATATCCACGATGGAGGAGTGGATATCCCCCTTGAAATCCATCGATACCAGGCCGGCTTCCTCGCAGGCCATGATCCCCTTTAGCTGCTTCCGGGCGGCCTCGCAGAGGACCTTTCTGAGCTCCTCCGTCGTCGTCTTCGTCTTGAGCTCGGCCGTGAAATCGACTATGGAGACCGTCGGCGTCGGCACGCGGAGCGAGTAGCCGTCGAAACGGCCGGCCAGGTCCGGAATGACGAGGGCGAGGGCTTTAGCCGCGCCAGTCGTCGTCGGGATGATGTTCATCGCTGCTGCACGGGCGCGCCGGAGGTCCTTGTGAGGCAGATCGAGGATGCGCTGGTCGTTCGTGTAGGAGTGGATGGTTGTCATCATTCCCTTCTCGATGCCGAACGCCTTGTGGACGACCATCACCGGGGGCGCCAGACAGTTCGTTGTGCAGGAGGCGTTGGAGACGATGTGATGCTTCTTCGGCCGGTAGTTCTTGTGGTTGACGCCCATCACGACCGTCAGGTCCTCCTCCTTGGCAGGGGCGGTGATGATCACCTTTTTGGCCCCGGCCTGGAGGTGGGCGGCGGCCTTCGGCCCGGTCAGGAACAGACCGGTGCTCTCGATCACGATATCGACCCCCTCGTCGTCCCAGGGAATGGACACTGGATCGCGGAAGGCCAGGCTCCTGATAGGCCGGCCATCGATGATGAAACTGTCCTTCCTGACGCCGACCTCGCCCGCCCAACGGCCGTAGTTCGTGTCGTACTTGAACAGGTGGGCGTTGGTTGCCACATCGAAGAGGTCATTGACCGCTGCAACCTGAAGTGATTCGGGGTATCGGGAGAGGACGGCCTTCAGAACCTGCCGTCCGATCCGGCCAAAACCGTTGATGCCCAGGCGAATCATACGGGCCTCCTTTCAATTGTCGTCGATGCGGTATTTATGCGCCGCCATCAGGTCGCACCGAATCCGGAGCGTCTCATGCATGCGTGCATTGTCCAGGGCGATCGCGCTCAGGTTAGCCACCGCCTTGAGAAATTTGATTTCTTCGTCACGGAATTTGCGGACCATGTCCACATAGACGCGCAGCACGCCGATTGCCTTCTTCTCCAGCATCAGGGGTACGACGAGGATGGATTTGATCCCCTCCGCCTGCGCCATCGCGCCGTACTGGAAATCCTTCGCTGTCTGGGCGTCCTTGAGCCAGACGGTCCGGCCCTTGAGCGCCTTGCGGTCGAGGCCGCTTTCCCCAATGAGAATCGGCCCCTTGCAGACATACCCCTTGGAGAGGCCGCTCGCCGCCCCCATGACCAGCATCCGCTCGCGGGAGTCAAGGAGACGGATGCTGCTGGCTTTGACGCCCATGGCCCTGACCACGCACTGCACGATTTTCTCCAGAACCTTCAGTGGTTCCAGGGAGGCATTGATCACTCTCGCCACATCGTACAGGGCCGTAAAATAATCGACATCCTTTCCTTTCATACCCTCACCTCCCTAATGCCTCCAGGACCATATTTGCATTCATGTCACCCTATGCTTTTTTCCCTTGTTTCCCAAAAAAAAGGCGGTGTTATGCGGCCGAGTATTCCTCTGCCGGTCGGGGCGGAATTATACAGGAATGGCAAATAAGAATCCAGCAATGCTTAAAAAGTTTTCTTTCTCGTTGATCCAGATCAATAACGCTTCGCGCGACAGGGTGTATTCATGAAGCCAACAACATGAACTTTAAATGTATATTCAGGAACAGCCGGCTTTACCCGGCGCACTAAGAACCCGTTATACCGGTTTCAGATCCGCTTTCCGGCTAAGTGCACGCATCAATGAAGTCCGCCCGTTGTTTTTCGGTTATGCCCACCCCCGGGACGCCTTCCAGCCGCTTTGAGATCGCTCCGTTTTCAAAGAAAAGTAAGGTCGGCACCACTTCCACCCCATATTTGTCCGCCATACTTTCCCGATCATCGCGTATAAGCAGAAATTTTCGCTCCTCCCCTGCGGCATGCCTCTCGAATATGGGCAAAAACCTTGCGCAAAAAGGGCACCATGACGCATACAAGAGGGCGATCACCTTGTCGTTGGCCTTCACTATTTCCTCAAGATCATGCTCGTTATCGACCAGAGCGCATTTGTCCTTTGTATTCATAAGTCATCCTCTCTTTCTGGCCGCCGTGTTGGGTTGCGCTGCGTAAGGCCCCCTTCGACTAAACTTCCCGATCCTCACACAATCACCGGCGGGATTGGCAGCAATCCTACACCAGATTTAACGAAATTACAAAATGTTGTTGACAGGATGGTATGGGGTGAAGATATACTTTCCTTGCCGCAGAGGATGTTCTTCGCGGAAAAATGCTTTGACACCGGGGAGGGATGACCATGGAACCGAAGATCTCCAAGAAGGGGCCTTACGTGATGGAGATGCAGCCGGGGAAGTATTTGTGGTGCAGCTGCGGCCAGTCCGCTACCCAGCCGTTCTGCGACGGCGCGCACGACCGACTCAACACCGGCATGACGCCCGTGGAAGTGGAGGTCAGATACCCAAAAACAGTCGCCTGGTGCGGCTGCAGGCGCACCGCAAAGCCGCCGTACTGCGACGGCGCGCACAATAAGCTGTAGAAATGATCTGGAGGAGCCCGCAATATTCCTGAGCCGCGCTGCCCTGATGAGAAAAGAGAAAAGGCGGCGATGAAGATCCGATCGTTTGAATTCAATCTGCGGGAGCTGGCCGGGTCGATGGGGGACTTCGGGACGCTCTTCCCACTCGCCTCTTTCGACCGAGGATGCTTACCGTCGCCTTTTCGGCGACCTCATTTTTCTTTGATCAGCAACACGTCGGCCTCTTTGAGCAGCACCTTCTTGCCGTCTTCATCAACGTAATTGTAATACCCGGTATTATTATCCAACACCGGTTTTGTCACCGCCTTTAGCTTCTGGCCGTCTTTCAAGACGATCTGGTACTTGGTGGCACAGCCGATCAAAAAAGACAGACAAATCATAACGCCAATGATCATTTTTTTCATGGAACCCTCCTCGAAACGTGGCTTGACAGCTTGGGCTATCCATATATAGAGGCTGGCGGCGTGTCAACAGATATTTCCCGGCAGGAAACGGGCGCAGCCGGCTCACCATGCGAATTGTCTCAAATAAAATGTGACCCAGGGAGTGATTAAAAAGAGATCAGACCCAGGTCTCAGACCTGATAAATTTTTCGGGAGGGGAGCTCGATGCAGGTCAGGCAGCCCCCGTAGACCGCCCCCGTGTCGATGCCGATCTTGTTTTTCTCGATGAGAGGTTCGTAGAGGGAGGTGTGGCCGAAGACAACCGTCTTGCCGAAATCGCACTCCGAGTCGATGAATTCGCGGCGGATCCAGAGGAGGTCATCCGGCGACTGCGCGGCGAGGGGGCGCCCCGGCCTGAGGCCGGCGTGGACGAACAGGTATTCCTGTGTTTCGTAAGAGAGGGGCAGGGAGGTAAAGAAACGGAGGTGGTTCTCCGGGAATCCGGTTCCCGCCCGGGCGTCAGCGAGGGTGAGACCGTAGGAGGAAAGCGTGCTCTGGCCGCCGTTGTACAAAAAGAGCTCTTCATCCTGCCCCTCCAGGTAGTAGTTGAGGAACATATCCTCGTGGTTCCCCCGGAGACAGATCACGTTCCGGCAGGTCTCTTTCAGGTCACGGAGGGTGTCGATAACCCCCCGCACCTCGGGACCGCGGTCGATGTAGTCCCCGATGAAGACAAGAATGTCGGCATGCGGGTCGACCTTGATCCGGTCGAGGAGCTGCTTGAGCTTGCGGTTGCAGCCGTGGATGTCGCCGATGGCCAGCAGCCTTCCCTTCATGGCGGAACCCCTTGAAATGGTCTTCTCCGGCGCAGATCCTGTCCGAATCTGCGGTACCTGGGCGACGGCAATTCAGCGGCCGTTCTGGGCGAAGAGGGCCTCGACGAACTCCCCGGCCCGGAAGGGCCTGAGATCGTCCACCTGCTCGCCGACGCCGATGTAGCGCAGCGGGATGTTCAGCTCCCGGGCGATCCGGACGACGACGCCCCCTTTCGCCGTCCCGTCTAACTTCGTCAGGATCAGGCCCGTGACGCCTATTTCGTCCCGGAACATCCGCGCCTGGACGACGGCATTCTGGCCCGTTGTGGCGTCGAGGACGAGAAGGACCTCGTGCGGCGCGCCGGGAAGCTCCCGCCCCATGATCCGCCTCATCTTCTTGAGCTCCTCCATCAGATTGACCTTCGTGTGGAGGCGCCCCGCGGTGTCGATGATGACCACGCCGGGTCGTCCGGCTTTGGCGGAGCGGAGGGCATCGTAGACCACGGCGGCGGGATCGGCGTTCGGCGCCTGGCGAATCAACGGGACCTCTGCCCGTTTCGCCCACGCCTCCAACTGTTCGACGGCCGCCGCCCGGAAGGTGTCCGCGGCGACGAGCATCACCTCGTGCCCCTCTCCCTTCAACTGATGGGCCAGTTTCCCGATCGTCGTGGTCTTTCCCGTGCCGTTCACCCCCACGACCATGATCGTGTAGATCTGATCCGGCGGTATTTTCAGGGGGGCCTCGTTTTTGAGGAGGATCTCCCGCATCGTTTCCCGGAGCACTTTTCTGAGAATCTCCGGGCTGCCCAGCTCCTTGCGCCGGACCTTTTCTTTCAGTGATTCGATCAGCTCCCCGGTGAAGGCCGGCCCTACGTCGGCCACGATAAGGGCCTCTTCCAGCTCTTCGAAGAGCGCCCGGTCGATCTCCTTGCTCCCGAGGATGATGTCGTCGACGTCCGTGAGGAGGAGCTTCCGGGTCTTGGCGAGCCCCGCTTTCAACCGATCGAAGAATCCTTTATTGTCGTTATCCTGTCCCATGAATCCGTCCCGGAAATAGGGATTGCGCCGCCGCGGAGCTTTTTCCGAAGCCGCCGGGGGCTCAGTTGAGGTTGACGGAGACGAGCGTGGAGATCCCCTGCTTTGGCATCGTGACGCCGTAGAGGCTGTCCGCAATCTCCATCGTCAGCTTGTTGTGCGTGATCATCAGGATCTGGGAGTGGGATACAGTCTCCTTGACGAGGCGGTTGAACAGAGAAATGTTGGTGTCGTCGAGCGACGCATCCACTTCGTCTAAGAGGAGGAAAGGAACGGGCCGGTAGAGGAGGATGGAGAAAATGAGCGCAATGGCCGACAGGGATTTCTCGCCGCCGGAGAGGAGAGTGACGTTCTGTGCCCGCTTCCCGGGAATCCGGATGTCGATGTCCACGCCCGTCTCCAGGAGGTCGCTCTCGTCGGTCAGGAGGAGCTCCGCCCGGCCGCCGGGGAAGAGGCGGGTGAAGACCTCCCGGAAGCACCGGTTGACCCCCTCGAAGGTCTCCGAAAACCGCTTTCGGGAGATGGCGTTGATCCGGGTGATCGTCTTCTGGAGCGTCTCCAGCGAGGAGTTCAGGTCGGCGGCCTGGGTAGTGAGGAATTCGTAACGGGTCTTCAGCTCCTCGTGCTCGCTGAGGGCCAGCAGGTTGACCTCGCCGAAATTTTCGACGGCCCGCCGGTCCTTTTCCAGCTTCGCGCCCAGCTCCGCGAGCTCCTCATCCGCGAGCGGCCGGAACTCAGTGATAAGGCGGGCGAGGTCCTCGTAGTGCTTTTCCTGGATATTCCTCTGCAAATTCTCCATCTGGATGGCGATTTCCCGGGAGTTCAGATCCAGCTCGCTTCCCTCCTGGTGGTACCGATCGATGATCTTTTTTACCTCCCGGAGCTCCGCTTCGCGCGCCCCGAGGAGCGCCTCCTTTTCCGCATGGGCGTTTCGTCTGCCCGAGAGGGAACTTTCCAAACCCTCGTATTCGGCATATAAACCCTGGAGCGCCGCCTCCTCGGCGGCGATCTGATCGGCAAGCATCCGGGACTCCCGTTCGAAGGTTTCCGCATCCGTCAGTCTGGTTTGGTTCTCTCGAGAATAGTCGGCGAGCGAGGCCTCCAGGCGGACCAGGGTCTCGAGATTGGCCTCCCGCTTCTCCTCGAGAGAGGCCAGGCGGATCTTCTGTTCGGTGAGTGCGCGCTCCCGGGCTTCCAGGTCGGCCCGCAGCGATTCTTCCCGCTTCCGGGCGCCGTCCATCGCCCGGTCGAGCTCCGCCTCGCAACCTTCCAGGGCCTTCATTTCCGCCTCGTGGCCGACGACTTTCCCCCGGGCCTCGGAGGCCTCCGACCGGAGGTTTTCGCGATTGAAATCGAGGACATTGCGCCGGTCCTCGACCTGACGCAGCTCACCTTCGAACCGCTCGCTGTCCTTCTTAAGGCCGCTGATCCGGAGTTCCGTGAGGTGGAGTTGGGAGCGGAGCCGGAGGAACTCCTCGTCCCACTGGGCGATCAGGGAGATGTTCTTTTTGCGGCGCTCCTGCTCCTCCTGGAGCTCCGCCGCGAGCGCCGCGACCTCTCCGGCGAGCTCGGCGATTTCGCGCCGGTTGCGCAGAAGGCTCCGATCGCTCCCATTGCCGCTCCCGCCCGTCAGGATGCCGCTCGGGCTGATGATGTCCCCCTCCGGCGTAACGAAGGTGCCGCAGAAGCCGTTCTGCTGCCAGAGGGAGATGCCGCTCCCGAGGCTGGGGATGAGAAGGACGTCGCCTAAGAGTTCGGCAACGATGGCCCGGAAATCCTCCCGGACCTCGATCTGTTCGACCAGGGGGATCGCTTCCCGGAGATGCTCCACGGAGGATATCCCGGAGACGCGGGGGCGGACCTCGAGGGGAACGAAGCTCCCCCGCCCGAGGGCGGAGCTCTTGAGATAATCGATCGCCCGGATGCCGTCCTTCTGGTCTTTAACCACGACGTACTGGAGCTTCTCCCCGAGGACCGCCTCGACCGCCGTCTCGTATTCCCGGGGCACCCGGATGTGATCGGCGACAAGGCCCAGAAAGAGACTTTGGGGACAGATTTTAAATCTGTCCCCGTGCTCCGCCCCCCGACCGCCGGTCATGAGGGATTTTACCCCCTCGTTGCACCAGGCATAGCTCTCCTCAAACTCCTTGAGCGAGGCCAGGCGCGACGCCTTCCGGCTGCTCTCCTCGCGGAGTTCGGCGATCCGTTGATCGCTCTCCGCCAGCTCCTCCCGGGCCCTTTCCAACTCGTCGGCGATCTCCCCGCGCCGCTGCCCGATCTCCGAGAAACCCTCCTCGTCGGCTGCGAGCCCGGTGCGGAGCCTCTCCAGCGTGCAGCGGAGCGCCGCGGCTCGCTTCTCGTTTTCCTCGATTTCCCGGTTCTCCCGCTCCTTCCTCTTTCCGAGGTCTTCGATCATGCGGGTGAGGCTGGTGACGGCGTTCTTCAGCTTGGCCTTTTCCGTGACGATGTCGATGTACTGGATCTTCTTCTCTTCCAGTTCCTGCCGGCAAGTCCGGTTCATTTTTCGCAGTTCTTCCAGGTCCTGCTCATGATCGGCCACGCCCTTCCGGAGCCCGCCGATCGTCCCGTCCGCCTCCGCTGCCGCCGCCCTGAGAGCGGCGATTTGTCCTTGGATTTCCTCCTCCCGCTTCCTTAGGGCCTCGCTCTCCGCGATGCCCCTCTGCCTTCTCGCGGCCAAATCGTCGATCTTCCGCCGGGCGAATTCGATCCCCTGTTCCTTGATGTTGATGGCATTTTTCGTGCTGTAGAGCTTTTCCTGGTGGGCAGAGATGAGGTTTTCGTTTTCCATGACCTCCGCCTTCAGTTCCTCCAGGGCGGCCTCGATTCCCTGCATGCGGGTTCTGACATCCATATCTCCGATTTTGAGTGAATTTCTTGCGTCATCCAGGGAGTTCCGGCGGTTCGACAGCTCGGCGTAGGCCTGGAGGGAAACGGCCAGTTCGGCCTCCTTGACGGCCTTCTTGAGGATTTTGAACTGCTCCGCCTTCTTTGCCTGCCGGGAGATCGCGTTCAGTTGCGTCCTGACCTCCCGGATGATATCGTTCAGGCGGACCAGATTCTCCCGGGTCGCCTCCATCTTCCGGATGGCCGACTCCTTCCGGCTCTTGTACTTGGAGATGCCGGCTGCCTCCTCAATGAACTGCCGCCTCTCCTCCGGTTTCGCCTCGACGAGGGCGGCGACGCTGTTCTGCTCGACGAGGGAATAGGTGCGGGCGCCGACCCCCGTCCCCATGAAAAATTCCCTGACGTCCAGAAGACGGCAGGGAATTTTATTGATCGTGTATTCGCTCTCCCCCTCGCGGAAAAGGCGCCGTGTGATCATCACCTCGCTGCACTCCGCGTAGTTTCCCTGGAATTTCTGCTCATCCGCCGCGAGCATCATCGAGACCTCGGCCATCCCGACGGGGGCGACCTCCTCCGAGCCGTTGAAGATCACGTCCTCCATCCTCTTCCCGCGGAGCGTCCTGACGCGCTGCTCGCCCATGACCCAGCGGATCGCGTCGGCGATGTTGCTCTTGCCGCAGCCGTTCGGGCCGACGATACCGCTGATCCCGGGGGAGAAATCGACGACGACCTTTTCCCGGAAGGATTTGAAACCGGTTATTTCCAGCTTCCTGAGTCTCATCTTCTTTAAAAATCCTTCAGATAGCGGAATTTTGACGGATTCTAACAGAAGAAAAGGGGTTTGTAAAGAAAAAATACAATGGAATGTGGCGGCGCGAAGGCAAACCACAAGATATAGTGGATCATGGAAATGGAGGCGCCAGGAGGGGCGAGGGAAAAGCGCGTTCATTTTTCGGTCCCTGAGCGGATCACTTAAAAAATCCGCTTGACAAGATGAAGACGGCC
>MICJ01000068.1:15142-16767 GCA_001830835.1 Syntrophobacterales bacterium GWC2_56_13
CGCAATTTTGTGGAAGGGTTTATGAAAAAAGAAAAGACCAGAATCGGCCTCGTACAGATCTCAATAATTATTGGGATAATTATTCCCTGCTGGATAGGGGCTGGGTGATGGTCTGTTCCTGAAAAAAGATCCAACTTTAAACCGTTACCATCCCCTGGTAGCGGTTTTTTTTGGAAAAATACAAACGGAGGAGAGAAGCCATGCAACAGACAGGATCGCAGATCCTTTTTAAGGCCTTGAAAGAAGAAAAAGTCGACACCCTCTTCGGTTATCCGGGAGGATCCGTCATGGATATCTATGACGAGATGTTCCGGCAGAATATCCGGCACATCCTGGTGCGGCACGAACAGGGGGCCATCCATGCCGCTGACGGTTACGCCAGAGCTTCGGGTCGGGTCGGCGTCTGTCTGGTCACATCGGGACCCGGCGCCACCAACACGGTGACCGGGATTGCTAACGCCTACATGGATTCCATTCCCGTGGTCGTTCTCACGGGACAGGTTACCACGGCCATGATCGGCAACGACGGTTTCCAGGAAGTGGACATCACCGGCATCACCCGGACCTGCACGAAACACAACTTTCTGGTCCGGAAGATCGGAGATTTGCAGAGTACGATCCGGGAGGCCTTTCAGATTGCCCGTTCGGGACGACCAGGGCCGGTTCTCGTCGATCTTCCCAAGGATGTGATTCAGTCGGTCATCGAAGCGGATGTCCCCCAGACCGCTGTCCCTCCCGCGGAGGAGGCTTGCCCGGATCTGGAAGGACCCTGCAACGAAGCCCTGAAACTGTTTTTAAGGGCTAAGAGACCGCTCATCATCGTCGGGGGAGGGGTGATTCTCGGGAAAGCCTCTGAGGCCTTGCGGTCGTTCGTAAGAAAACTTCAGATCCCGGTCGCATCGACCCTGATGGGGCTGGGCGCCTTTCCCGGCGCCGATCCGCTCTGGACCGGCATGGTGGGCATGCACGGCGCCTACTATGCCAACATGGCCGTCAGCCAATGTGACGTGCTCATGGCGGTCGGCGTCCGGTTCGATGATCGCGTCACATCCAAGGTTTCGGCATTTGCCCCCCATGCGCGGCTCATTCACATCGATATTGATCCTGTCTCCATCGACAAGGTTATCCGGGCCGACGTGTCCATGGTCTGCCACTGCGGTCCGGCGCTCAAGACCCTCAATCGGCTCATCGACGAACAGGGACTGACTCTGCCCAAATCGCAAATCCGGTACTGGCACAGACAGCTCCGTCAATGGAAGGCGGAAATGCCCCTGCAATACTGCCGCAACCAGAACATAAAACCCCAGTATGTCATTGAAACGCTCTATCAGCTCACGGAGGGGAGGGCGATCATCGCCACCGAGGTGGGCCAGAACCAGATGTGGGCGGCCCAGTTTTACCGTTTCGATGAACCGAATACCTTTCTCACCTCTGGGGGACTGGGAGCGATGGGGTTCGGATTGCCCGCCGCCATCGGCGCCCAGGTGGCCTGCCCGGACCGGATCGTGGTGGATGTGGCGGGAGACGGCAGTATCCAAATGAATATCCAGGAACTGGCTACAGTGGTCCATTACGGCCTTCCCGTCAAAGTCGTCATCCTGAACAATCTTTATCTCGGCATGGTC
>MICJ01000068.1:16815-22537 GCA_001830835.1 Syntrophobacterales bacterium GWC2_56_13
ATGACCCAGGCGCCCGACTTCGTCAAGCTGGCCGAAGCCTATGGAGTCAAAGGCCTGCGGGCCACAAAACCCGAAGATGTAAAACGGGTTCTGCTGGAGGGTCTGGAAACACCCGGGCCGGTGATGATGGACTTTCAAGTGGAGCCTGAGGAGAATGTGTATCCTATTGTGAAGCCTGGAGCTCCCCTGACGGAGATGTCCTTCGGCAATGTCCGGGCAGTTGCATAAAACCAAAATAAGGCAAAGGAATAACCATGGCAGATCTGATAAAAGAACGAGCGATATCCATCATCGTCAACAACAAACCCGATGTACTGGCCCGTATCGCCGCGACCTTCAGCGCGCGCGGGTTCAATATCGAAAGCATCTCGGCGAACGTCACCCGGAACCCGGCCTTCACCAAGATCATTATTACCACCCTGAGCACCCAGGAGACGATCAGCAAAATCATCAAGCAGTTGAACCGCCTGGTCGATGTGCTGGATGCCCGGAAGATCTCCCGCTCCCAGGTGTTCCGGCGGGAAATGATCCTGGCCCGACTCTCGATGGCGGAGGACCGGCAAGCGGCGGTTGAGGAACTCGTCGGCGCCCACGGCGGGAAAGTAGTCAGTCGCGAATCCGGTTCTGCTATCCTGGAATTTACAGGAGATAAAGAGACTATTGAAGAGGTCCTGAACCGTCTGGAGGCACTGGGGATGGAAGACTTAACGCGAACCGGCGCCGTCTTCATGGAGAGGGGAAACCCCTGAAGAGGGGAATGCAGGGATAAACAGCGATTGTCGGCGGGGGCCGGGTTTCGGGTTCAGTTCCAGTCGGTCAGGATAAAGCCGATTCCGATCCGGTTGACGCTGTGGTTGTAATCCAGAAGGCTTTCTCCGTATCCGTTGAAATACTGTATAAAGCCGCTCACCCGTTCGATAAGAGGAAAACTCCATTCAAGCTGCAGGCTGCCGCGATTGTGGTGGAATTTGAGATTATTTCGCCACATCACTCCGAATCTGTGCTTCTTCAAGAAATAGTATGTCTGAACCTCCCCGTACCCGAGATAATCTTCGATGTCGGGATTATCGTCGTCTTCTGCGTTTTCAGGAAAGCGGTACCATCCCTTCAGAAGGAGAGTCAGATTATCTTTTTCGAAACCGAAGTTCGTCACGATCCTGTTCCAGCTTCTTGACAAGGGCTCGGTTTGGCCATTGGACTGGTGATCGAAACCCACATTGATGAACCGGCCCTTGAATCCCAGGAGACTATAATTGGTTCTGAAATTGAGCAAGAGCTCCGGCTCATAATTGGTTTCCCGAAAGGGTGAAGAGTCATCAAAGTTGTAAAGCTGCCAGAAAGACCGCTGAGTATAACCGACCCAGAGGTCCATTTCTTTCCCGAAAATATCCTGCCAGAGTTTTATCTTCAAACTTAGCTGAAACGTTACTTCTTCCCTTTTAAGATCCTTAGTGGGATCGGCTTCCCGGATCAGATCGACGTTAGGCGAGTCGTTGGATGTAAAAGGAAGAATGTAGTTGGAGTGATGCAAAGATATCGCGTATTTATCGCGACGGATTTCGTTGTCAAGCTCCCAGAGCCGGGAAAGGTAGGAAAACTTCTCGGATTTCTCTTTCGGAGTCTTTTGAGCAAGTCCAATCTCGGGTGAGCTTTCTACCGATTTGCGACCGGCTTGTTGATCGTAGCATTTTAGTCTTTCCGCATCATCTTCGATTTTTACACACTCGGCCATGCTGCCGGGTGTATCGGCGAGACCATCAGCAGGAATTATGCATAGCAACATGAGCAAGAGGCTGCCGAAAAATAGGCGATTTCCGGCGGCTTCCCGATATCCACAGTATCGCGATAGCATTTTCACCAATTTTACGCTCGCTTGATCAACTCCGGTTCGCCATCCTCCAGAAGCAATTCAACAACCTCCTCCTTTCGCAAATCCGCCGGATGAAATATCCAATCCCGACGGGGATAAAATGGATTAAAATGTACGGGATGTCAAGAGATAAGGTACGGAATCCGGACATTGAATCTCCGGGACAAACAAAAAACCCCGGACCTCCTCGAAGATTCTTTGACCTGGGGTGCAGCGCTAACCGAGCGGGCGGGGCATGGCCCATGCCCGGTTGCAGGCGACATGACAGCCCGGAAGACCGGTGCGGCATTTTCGTACCGCTTAAATGCGTTTGAAAAGTTGCCGTTGACATATGTTAGCAGATATGCTAACCTGACAACTATGAGTTATTCCATCGTCTACTTCCATTCGCGGGTTAAAGCTGAGATCGAAAGCTGGCCTGACGGCATATTGGCCGATTATGCGCGGATTGTGGAGTTGTTGATGGAATTCGGGCCGAGTTTGCGCATGCCGCATTCACGTGCTATGGGTAGCGGTCTTTTTGGATTGAGGCCCCGAGGTCGCGAAGGCATCGGACGGGTGTTTTACTGTTTTATCATCGGTCAACGTGTCGTAATTCTTCATGCGCTTATCAAGAAAACACCGGACACGCCAGAACAGGAACTCAAGATAGCCCGGAAAAGGATGAAGGAGGTACAGAATGGTTGAATTAAAATACGAACCTGTTTCCCACGACCATAAGGCATTTCTCAAGAATGCCCGGAAACGGGAAGGATTCAGCAAGGCATACAACGACCTGGAAGAAGAATATACTCTTGTCCGCGAGATGTTGTCGGCACGTTCAAAGTCCGGTCTCACCCAAGAGGCGGTTGCGGAGTTGATGGGAACGACAAAAAGTGCTGTTTCGCGCTTGGAATCTGCTGGAAAGCATGCACCATCCCTGACAACCCTGAAAAAATATGCCCAAGCTGTTGGCTGCGATCTGAAAATCAAGTTCATACCAAAATCAGGTTCAGTAAAACATGAAACCGGAGGCGTAAAGCAGCGTGCCGGTTAACCCACGAACGGAAGATTTCGATAATTTTCACTGCCCTCCGCTTGATGTTTTGCGGACTTGTTGTGTGGCAGCAATAGCCATCGTTTCTTTTTTTGATCACTCCGGCGCATTACGGAAGGCTATCTGAAACAAAAGCGCTTTCCCCCAAAGAATTCAAATACAAGTGTTCAGGGCGACTGATCGGACAAGCTCATTGAATACGGGGTGAAAGGCGCAATTTTCGGAGGGTGATTTTTCCGATGATCGGGGGTGTTTGTAACTTCCTGTAATGTAGCACCTGGTAATTTTGACGAGAATGCTCTGTTTCAAACGGTACTCAATATTGACTGTAGTCAGTAAAACGTCTACATCGACAAATATGCTATGTTCAATCAGTTATCAATGCGAACGATGAGGCCCGGAGCAACTTTTTTAGCAGCAGGCCCGGTTTGCTGATCCCTCAGTACCAACAGCCTGTTCGCCCAGGACAAAATCACGGAAATGGCGTTCTCCACGGGAAAGACATCCGTCTTCCTGAGCTTCTGCCTGACCTTGGCGACACTCCCTCATCAACGATTTTCTTGCGCCTGCAGCCGCTGGCGTCAAGCGCTATATATCGTAAACCGGCGTAATCTACCCCGTCCCCTCCACTATTTTCGTCTTCCCGCTTCCCGTCCATCCAGATTGGGCCACATTTTCGTCATCCTCTCCTGCAAACGATACAAATTTGTTTCAACTATTTCTTTGCCAAGCCCTTCGGGATTTAGAAAATAACATCAATTTATTCGGGCACATGCAGCTCATTTGCGCCGTTGGCACCATCCTTGCCCTATAGTGGGCCAAACAGGATCGGCGCATGAGGGCGCGTATTGTTTCATCAAACAAACAGAATCGCTAATTGCAGAACAAGGAGGAAAAAAATGAAGGGCATTAAATCGTTTGTAATTGGTGTTATTGTAGCAGTTATGATTTGTGGTGTCGCTTACGCAACCCCTTCAACCCAGATCTGGATACCTTCCACGGATATCCAGCCCTATAAGAAGGTCCATTTCGGTGCCGATACTTACATCAAAACCGCCAGTCAGGATGGGGTTACGGAACTAACGGTAACTAACCTGGGTTTGACCGTGGGCGTTCTCCCCTGGGAAAAGTTCCAGATGGAAATAGGCCTCGATTACCGGGATATCGGCGGCAATCATACCTATCCAATGCTTTTCAACGCCAAGATCGGCACGCCGGAGGATGCCCTGTTCAAATATTCGCCAGCCCTTGCCGTGGGTGTCTATGATTTCGGCACGAAAAAGGACTTTTCCGATTACAACATCGTCTATGGCTTGATCGCCAAAACTATCGGAAATTTAGGTCGTTTATCTGCCGGATATTACACAGGCAACGACAAGCTCCTCCTGGATATTAACGGGAATAAAGACAATCATGGCGTGTTACTCTCCTGGGATAGGACCATCTCGGAGATATCGGACAAACTCTGGCTTGCCGTGGATTATCAGGGAGGCAAAAACGGCTACGGCGCACTGAGCGCCGCCTTCGCATGGAAGTTTGCACCCAATGTCGGCGTGATTTTCGGCTATGACATCTATAACGAAAGCTTTTACAAGCCCACAGCGACCATTCAGGTAGATATTGACTTTTAATTTTGCTTAGCTGTCGCCTGCGAAAGTCGAGCAACAACAGCAAAAGGAGGTTTAAAGATGAAAAGGTTAAGTGTAATGATAGTGATTATGTGTTTGTTTATTGCAGCAGGCATACCGGTCTTAGCGGAGGAACCTGCGCCAGGTAAGGAGGCGCCCGCCGTCGCCATGCCTACTGCGATGGCTCATAATGCATCGACAGCACCAGCTCCAGTTGTCACGCAAAAAGCGCTGGACGACCTGAAAAGCTCTCTGCAGGTGGGAGTAGATACGGCATGGGTGCTGTTCACCGCGTTTCTTGTCTTTTTCATGAACCTGGGCTTCGCCATGGTGGAGTCGGGGTTATGCCGGGCTAAGAACGCGGTCAACATCCTGGCGAAAAACTTCATCGTGTTTGCCATCGCCTCGATATCGTTCTGGGTCATCGGCTGGGGGCTCATGTTCGGAAACGGCAACCCCTTTCTGGGACTTGAGGGTCTCTTCTTCGCCGGCGGGGCCGACAACAGCCCGGCAATGGGCGATGCATACAAAGGCGTCTATGCCGCGCTTAACTGGACCGGCGTGCCGCTCTGGGCGAAGTTCTTTTTCCAGTTGGTGTTCGCCGGTACGGCCGCCACGATCGTTTCAGGCGCCGTGGCGGAACGCATCAAGTTCCATTCCTTCATCTTCTTTTCGTTCATCTTGGTGGGGATCATGTACCCGATCACGGGCCACTGGATCTGGGGCGGCGGATTCCTGCAATCGATGGGCATGTTTGACTTTGCTGGATCCACGGTTGTCCACTCGGTCGGCGGATGGTCGGCGCTCGCCGGCGTGCTCCTGCTCGGATCCCGCTGCGGAAAGTACCGCGCCGACGGGTCCGTCAACCCGATTTTCGGTCACAGCATGTCTATGGTGACGCTCGGAGGGTTCGTTCTGTGGTTCGGGTGGTTTGGATTTAACCCTGGATCCACCATGGGCGTGGGCGACGGAACCGCCATCGCGCACATCGCCGTAACCACCAACACCGCAGCCGCGATGGCCATCCTCAGCTCGACCCTGGTGTCGTGGCTGATACAAAAGAAACCCGACCTCTCCATGATCATCAACGGCGCGCTCGCGGGACTGGTTGCGATCACAGCGCCCTGCGCCTTCGTGAGCGTCGGGTCGGCGGCCGTCATCGGCCTCATCGCCGGCGTGCTCGTGGTC
>MICJ01000068.1:22544-51200 GCA_001830835.1 Syntrophobacterales bacterium GWC2_56_13
TCCTGATGTTCGACAAACTGAAGATCGACGATCCGGTGGGCGCGCTCTCGGTCCACCTGGTCAACGGCATTTTCGGCACCCTGGCCGTGGGTCTGTTCGCCCAGGACAAAATCACGGGGACGGCGACCGGGAACGGTCTTCTGTTCGGCGGCGGGTTCAAGCTTCTCGCCGCACAGGCGGCGGGCGTCGTGGCGGTCGGGGTTTTCACCTTCATCGTCGCTTTCGCCGTGTGGTCCGTGATCAAGATGGTCATGGGGCTCAGGGTGTCGGCTGAAGAGGAGATAGCCGGATTGGATATCGGCGAACACGGCACAAAGGCCTATCCCGACTTCCAGGGGTTCCTGACGAAGTGATCCTCGCTTCGTAAGGCCTATTACAATGAAAGGAGAATACAACATGAAACTGATTATAGCCATCGTGAAACCTGAAAAACTGACCGACGTCAAGCAAGCGCTCGTCAAGGCAAACGTGGGAAAGATGACCGTCTCCAACGTCATCGGATGCGGCGCGCAGGGCGGGTATACCGAGTCCTACCGAGGCGCTTTCACCGAGGTCAACCTCCTCGACAAGGTTCGCTTCGAAATCGCGGTCAACGATGAATTCGTCAAACCGACTATTGAGGCGATCATCAAGGGCGCCCGTACCGGAAAAATCGGCGACGGCAAGATCTTCGTCGTCGCGCTGGAGGAATGCATCATGGTCCGGACCGGCGAGACGGGTCCCAAGGCCGTGGGCTGAAAGAAGTCACGCCGGCGAAGGGAAACATCCGAACCATCAAGGGGTTTACCCAGCAATGGTGCGTAAAAGAAGTGGGGGACGCCTTTGGCGCCCAAACGACGAAAGGGTTCGGTTCCCGGGAGCCCTTTCGTCGCTTTTCTGTTCTAAAGAGAAACCCGCTACATAATCGCACTCGCCGCCAATCTTGACTTTAAACGGTATTCGCCGATTCTCAATGATATTGCTGTCATTGATAAGTAGGTGGCACCAATAGCCGGCACAGTTCATCTTTTCTCTGGGCGCTTCTACGCATTACGGAAGGAAGTCTGCTACACAAGCGCATCCGCCTCCAACATTGACTTACAATAATAACAGTGATTTCTCGCAGTGGCTGCCATTGACTTTATCTGAAAAGCGTCCCCTATTAGATGGCGCTATGGCGGTTGTTTCCGGAAGCCTTTGAAGCGCCTTATGGCGCGCCTCCCGACATCAGGGCTTTTCCCGATTACGGGGCCATTACCTCCTGGGTGGCCGACAGGATCCGGAACCTCTCGGAGGAGGAGGGCTACCCCCTCTCGGAAATGGCGGTGATCTATGCCATGAAGACCCCGGAGAATGACCCCGGTATGAATTTACCCCTCCTCATCGGGAAGGCGCTGGACAAAAGGGGCCTCCTGCACAACTGGATTTCGGAAGATTACCGGGCCAAGAGGTCCTATGACGTCACCACGGAAAATGTGACGATCTCCACCATTCACAGCGTGAAGGGATTCGACAAGCGCCCTTCAGATCTTTGTCCCTTCGGCGAGGATATTCAGGTAATCGCTGTACACGTAACGCTTGTCACGTTTCCGTCCCGTGGTTTCCCTGAGGATTTGGACTTTTTCCAACTGCGCCACAAGCGTGGACGCCGCCTGGTAGGATACGTTGAACCGCTCAGCGATCTGGGCGATGGAAATCGTGGGTGTATAGAACAACTGCTCCAGAATCCCGACGGCTATCGGGGAGGAGATCTTTTTCTCTCACAACAGACGGCGATGATTGGTCTGGAGTTCGAGGATCTGCCTGGCCGTATCCATCGCGGCGCCGGCGATGTCCACAACCCCTTTCAGGAAATAATCCACCCACTGTTCATAATCGCCCGTCTCCCTAACCATGTTCAGACGATCGTAGTATTCCTGGCGATTTTCTTGAAATAGTAGCTCAGGTACAGGAGCGGCTTGTGTAAAACCCCCTTCCGGAGATCGAGTCTCTGGAAAGAGAACTCAAGGTCGGAGATGTATGTATTGATATCGTGTCCACGCCGGGGTTGAACCATCCCGTCCTTTCATGGTATGAAGGCGCTGAGAAGTTGCTTCGGCATTGCGGCTTGATGCCCTGAGAATCACCGAATATCACGATGAGGAGGGATACGCGCGATGGCAGAGGAAACCAAGAAGAAGGAGCCACACGAAGAAAAGCCCCTGGAAAAGATGACGGTCAAGGAACTCCGGGAAATCGCCCTGGCGATCCCGCATTCTACGGCTGTTCACGACATGAAGAAGGACGAAATTGTCGCCTTCATCAAGGAAGTTAGGGGGATCAAGGGTGAAGCGTCCGTCAAGAAAAGGAAGAAGGTCGTCAAGCTCAAGATGACCAAAGCCGAGCTGAAAGCAAAAATCCGTAAGCTCAAAGAGACGAGGCTGCAAGTGCTGGAGGCGAAGGACGGTAAAACAGCCAAAATCCTGCGGCATCGTATCAGCCGGCTGAAGAAGAAATCGCGGAAGGCTGCCGGGGTCTGAACGCGTATCCGGAACCTCCTGGAACGGATCTTTCATGGCCGTTCCCGGCTCCTTCAGAAGATCCCGTCAAGGGGCGTCCCGCAGCGGGGGCAAGCCGATTCCTTCAGGTTCAGCCGCTCGATGGAGAAGCCGATGCGGCCGATGAGGAGATGGCTGCAGTGGGCGCAGAGCGTATTTTCTCCGATGTCGCCGGGGATGTTCCCGCTATAGACGTATTTCAGACCGGCGGATCTGCCGATCCGGGCGGCCCGGTGGATGGAGGCGGCCGCCGTCGGTGGTGTCTCCGTCATCCGGTACTGGGGGTGGAAACGGCTGATGTGCCAGGGGGTTTCCGGCCCGAGGGAGAGGATGAACCCGGCGATCTGCCGGAGCTCCTCATCGCTGTCGTTGCAGCCCGGGATGAGGAGGGTCGTCACCTCGACCCAGATCCCGAGCTCCTTCATCTTCCGCAGGCTGTCGAGGACCGGCTGCAGACGCGCGCCGCACCGCTTGCGGTAGAAATCGTCGTTGAAGGCCTTGAGATCCACATTTGCAGCATCCAGGCGCGGCGCCAGGAGTTCCAACATCTCTCCCGTCATGTAGCCGTTGGTCACGAAGACGTTCACGAGCCCCTTCTCCCGGGCAATCCCGGCAGTGTCGTAAGCGAATTCGAAATAGATGGTCGGCTCCGTATAGGTGTAGGCGATGCTCCGCGCCCCGTCCTGGAGGGCCAGTTCCACGATCTCCTCCGGCGTCCGCTCCCGCCCGACGATGCGGCCCTCCTCCCGCGGCATCTGCGAGATCTCGTGGTTCTGGCAGAAGTCGCAGCGGAAGTTGCATCCCGGCGTGGCGATGGAAAAGGAACGCGAACCGGGAAGGACGTGGAAGAGGGGCTTTTTCTCGATGGGATCGACGTTTTCGGCGATGAGCGACCCGTAGACGAGGCTTAAGAGGACCCCCTCCCGGTTCTCCCGGACGCCGCAGACCCCCCGTGCGCCGGGGGCGATCCGGCAGCGGTGGGCGCAGAGCCCGCACCTCACGTCGTTTTCGTCTTCCTTTACGTAGAGCAGCGCTTCATGAACCATGCTTCGCCTCCCGGACGACCCCCGGCACCGGTCTCCGTCCCTCTGCGCTGAGCGGCGCGGGTTCCCGGATGACCTCCTGGATCGTCCGGAAGGAGAAGGTTACGGAGAAGGAGAGGCCCAAGAAGGCGCCGAATGGATTGTTCATTACCGGGATCCGCTCCTCCATGCCGGCGCCGAAGCCGTACCAGCCCCATGGGAGGAAGATGACGCTTCCCCACTGGATCCGGACCCCCTGGAGCTGACTCCGGATCATGGCGGTGAGACTGGCAAGGTGGAAGTGCCGGGCTTTCTTGTCGATCGGCGAATTGAAGAGGTTCATCAGGCGCCCTTGGGCGCCGATTGCGGAATAGCGGTTCATCACCCCGATGAAGACCCGTCCCCGGCAGACCCGGATCGCCTCGGCTACGGCCCGGCCCGGATCGTCCATGAATTCGAGGGATGTGATCAGGGTGACGATGTCGAATTCGTTGTCGGAAAAAAGGAGGTCCTCGGCCCGGCCCTGGTGGAGGTCGACGCGGTGCTCGAGCCGCTGGCGGGCCAGATCGAGCATGAAGGGCGACGGATCGATGCCCGTCACGTCACACCCCTTCCGCCGGAAGAGGCAGAGGTGCTCGCCGCCGCCGCACCCGATGTCGAGGAGGCGTTCCCCGGCCCGGGGCGCGGTCAGATCGAGGATAAGGCTCTTGATCCTCCCGTCGAGGTAGCGGCCGCGCGGCGTTGCCCGCCGGTCGTCATGTGCCGTTGCTTCTTCCATCGTCATGGCGTTTCTTTTCCCTCATCCGCCGATCGCCGGCATCTCCTTCATGCATTTCTTGATATGGCCTTCATCGCAGAACACCTCGTGTTGTCGCGGTTTTCGAGTGATTGCCTGCCGGATAAGCTCTTCGATGCCGCCATTGCTGCATCCTGCCCGGAGGGGACCCTTGAGGTCCACTTCGTCGTCCGAGAGCAAACAGGCCCGGAGAAAGCCGTCCGCCGTCAGGCGGAGGCGGTTGCAGGTATGGCAGAAGTGCCGGCTCACCGGGCTGATGAAACCGATCTCTCCCGCTCCTCCCGCCAGGCGGTAGATCCGTGCCGGTCCGTCGCTTTTCTGACCCTTGCCGTTGACCGGTTCGAGGCGGCCAATCTTCCCGATGCGCTCCCTGATGAAGTCGTTTGCAAGGTAGCGGCCGTTGTTCTCGCTTCCCGCGCTGCCCAGGGGCATCAGTTCGATGAAGCGGATCTGATATGGATTTAAGAGGGTCAGGCGGGCGAACTCGATGATCTCGTCGTCATTGAAACCCTTGATGGCCACGATGTTGATCTTTATGGGCGAAAAGCCGGCTTCACGGGCCTTCCGGATTCCCCGCAGGACGGTTCGGAGATTGCCGCCCCGCGTGATCCGGGCGTATTTTTCGGCGTCGAGGGAATCGAGGCTGACGTTGATCCGCCGGATCCCCGCCTCGAAGAGGTCCTCCGCGCAGTCCTTCAGCAGGATACCGTTAGTCGTCAGGCTGACGTCGGTTATTTCCTGTACTGTGCCGAGGGAGGCGATGAACTCCACGATCCCCCGGCGGACCAGAGGCTCGCCGCCGGTGATTCGGACCTTGGTGATCCCCATCCCCGCCGCGACACGGATGATCCGGAGAATCTCCTCGTACCGGAGGATGTCGTCGTGACCGATCCGGGAGATTCCCTCCTTGGGCATGCAATAGGTGCAGCGGAGGTTGCACCGATCCGTCACGGAAACCCGCAGATAGTTGATATCCCTTGCATACTGGTCTATCATCGCGGCGTCAGAGCTCCTTTCCACAATGGAAAACCGAATAACCGTTTTCTAACACAGTTTCCGGGGCGTGGCAAGTTGTCTGCCCGGCTAAATCCGCCGCCTAATTTTCCGCGGGCTGGTTTTCATGATGTACTCCGCACAATCGGGTTTCTTGCTCAATTCGCAAAGGGAAAAAATTCTGATGCCCTATCAGACATTCCTGAGTCAGAACGCCTTTTGCTTAATCCAGTATTATCTCAAGGGATTTTCAACCAGGATGCCCTCGATGATCTGCCCATGATTCAGGTCTTCCGTGATTATTTTTTCCGCTTGCAGCCGAAGGGCAGCGGCAACAATCAGCGCGTCCCAAAAAGAGAGACTGTTCTTTTCTTCGATTTCAGAAGCCCGGATCGTCGTCTCCGGATCATTGATCTGCACGGGCCAGGCGAGGTAATTCCGGATGATTTCCCGCGCTTCGGCCGGCTTCAACGGATCCTTGATTTTGCGCGTGATGGTGACATAAAACTCCTGAAGGACCTGTGTGCTGATAACCCCCGTTTCCGCTTCCCACAGGCTTTCAATGACGGTGGAGGCCTTGGCGTGGCGGTCTCCGGCGCTCAAGTCGTGAGCATAAACGAGGATATTGGTATCAACAAATATCCTATCGTTCATGAAGCTCATCCCTGGAAGGGTAGCGATCCATGCTGGAATGAAAGCCCGCCTTCATCGCGGCGATGGCCTTCTGTTTCGCCATATCGTATTGCCTCGCGTTCTGGATGATTCTTTCCAATTCCAGGCGCAACATTCGATTCAGCGAAGTCCCCCGCTGTGCTGCAATCACCTTCCCCGTGCGGATAAGGTCCTTATCAAGACTGATGGTTATATTTTGTTTCATGGTAAAAACCTCCTTTTTACACGTAATCTACGTGTAGCATAGCGGGAAGGGAAAAATCAACCGGAAATAAATACGGGCAGCGAGGTTTTCTATTCTTTTTGACGGTGGATCAAGGCCGGCTTATTTCTTCCTTGACACTCACGGGTTTCTTTACTAATGATCACACCTCGTGCGGTAGTCGGTTGGCCGGGTTGTTGCCTGCCTGCGAGCCACGAAGAATATTCAGGCAGGAGAAGGTTTATGGATAAGATACCCATCACCAGGGCCGGCTTTGCACGGTTGAAGAGGGAGATGGAGGTTCTCAAAACGATCTCCATTCCCGCGAATATCAGGGACATCGAAACGGCGAGGGCGCAGGGGGATCTATCGGAAAACGCGGAATACTCGGCGGCCAAGGAGAGGCAGTCCTTCCTGCACGGCAGGATGCAGGAGTTAGAGAACAATCTGGCGATGTCCAATGTGATTGAACTGAAGAACCTGGGCTGCGACAAGGCGGTCTTCGGCGCCACCGTGACCATCGAGGACGGCAGTACGGGAAAGAAAACCGCCTACCAGCTTGTCGGCCCCCTCGAATCGGACCTCAAAAGAAACATGATTTCCGTAACCTCGCCCATCGGCAGGGCGCTGATCGGCAAATGCGTCGGCGATGAAGTCAGCGTGAATACCCCCGGCGGTCTCCGCGAGTTCGAGATCACCGATATCTCAGTTGAGAAAGAGGAATAGAGTCAATCTCGTCCAGCGACGTTCAGTCTCGTTATCGCCCGGAGGAGAGCCAGTCTGGCCTTTACGAACTCCACGTCTTCCCGGGAAAGCTTCGCCAGTTTCTCCTCGGCCTGCTCCCTGGCCCGCTTCGCCCTTTCCCGGTCGATCAGGTCAAACCTCTCCGCGGTCTCCACCAGGACCGTGACCTTGGAGGCCGTGACCTCCGCATAGCCGGTGTTCACCGCATAATAGGTTTTCTTGTGGTCCTGGGTGAAGCTGAGCTCTCCGATATCGACCGAGCTCAATAGAGCGGCGTGTCCCTTAAGGACGCCGAACTGGCCTTCCGTGCCGGGGATGGTCACCTCTTCGACGACACCCCTGAAGGTCATCTGCTCCGGGGTTACGATTTCCAGTTTCAATTCGTCAGCCATCTCAAGATCCTCCGGCTATTCGGCCAACTTCTTCGCCTTCTCCACGACCTCGTCGATGCCGCCGACCATGTAGAAGGCCTGTTCGGGCAGGTCATCGTGTTTTCCCTCGATGATCTCCTTGAATCCCCTGACCGTTTCGGCCACCGGAACGAACTTGCCTTCCTTGCCGGTGAACTGGGCGGCGACAAAGAAGGGCTGGGAGAGGAATCTCTGGATCTTCCTCGCCCGGCTGACGGTGACCTTGTCCTCCTCGGAGAGCTCATCCATGCCCAGGATCGCTATGATGTCCTGGAGATCCTTGTATTTCTGCAGCGACACCTGGACCTGTCTGGCCACCTGGTAGTGCTCCTTGCCGAGCACGATCGGGTCCAGGATGCGGGAGGTCGAATCAAGGGGGTCCACTGCGGGGTAGATGCCAAGTTCTGAGAGCGGTCGAGAGAGAACAACGGTTCCATCGAGATGGGCAAATGTCGTTGCCGGCGCCGGATCCGTCAGGTCGTCGGCGGGGACGTAAACGCACTGAACAGCCGTAATGGACCCCTTGTTCGTGGAGGTGATACGCTCCTGAAGTTCCCCGAGGTCGGTGGCCAGAGTCGGCTGATAACCGACGGCGGAGGGCATGCGCCCCAGGAGGGCCGATACCTCGGAGCCGGCCTGTGTAAACCGGAAGATGTTGTCGATGAACAGGAGGACGTCCTGTCCCTCCACATCCCGGAAATATTCGGCCGCCGCCAGGGCCGTCAGCGAAACTCGGGCCCGCGCCCCCGGCGGTTCGGTCATCTGTCCGTAGATCAGGGCGGCCTGCTTGATGACCCCCGATTCCTTCATCTCTAAGTAAAGGTCGTTCCCCTCGCGGGTCCGCTCGCCCACTCCGGCGAAGACCGAGATGCCGCCGTGGTGCATGGCGATGTTGTGGATCATCTCCATCATGACGACGGTCTTGCCGACGCCGGCGCCGCCGAACATCCCCATCTTGCCGCCTCTCGGAAAGGGGACGAGAAGATCGATGACCTTGACCCCGGTTTCCAACACATGGACCGAGGTGTCCTGTTCGAGGAAGGTGGGCGCCTCGCGGTGGATGGGCATGTAATGCTTAGCCTCCACCGGCCCGAGGCCGTCGACCGGCCGGCCGACGACGTTGAGTATCCGGCCGAGGCATTCCGATCCCACGGGCACGCTGATGGGTCCGCCCATGTCCTTCGCCTTCATTCCGCGGACCAGGCCGTCGGTGATGTCCATGGCGATGCATCGGACGACGTTGTCGCCCAGATGCTGGGCGATCTCCACGATCAGGTTGTCCTCCTGGTCGTTGATGGTGGGATTGGTGATGGCGATGGCATTCATGATATTCGGGAGCTGTCCCCCCTCAAACGCCACGTCTACGACCGGTCCGATAACCTGTACAACCCTGCCAATGTTCATACCCGTCTCCTTAAATGATCGAATGGGCGACGGTTCTCAACCGCCCGCCTCTCATCTCTATAGTCTTTTATCCCTTTGCCAGCGCTTCGGTTCCTCCCACGATGTCCATCAGCTCGGCCGTGATCGCCGATTGTCTCATCTGGTTGTATTTGAGCGTCAGGCTCTGGATCAGGTCCTCACAGTTCCGGGTGGCGTTGTCCATCGCCGCCATCCTGGCGCCGTTTTCCCCGGCGAAGGTTTCCAACAGCGCCCGGTAGATCAGGACGTGCATGTACATGGGGAGCAGCTTCTCCAGAATGATCCCCTCGGAAGGCTCATAGATGTAATCGAGCCTCTTGCCCGGTTCGATCTCCTCCGCGCGGCCGATGGAGGGAAGAGGGAAGAGCCGGACCACGGAGGGCCTCTGTACGGCGACGTTGACGAACTCGTTGTAGAGGAGGTAGAGCTCGTCGTACTCCTCGCTGATGAAAGGCGGGATGATGTCCTCGGAGATCCTGACGGCGAGGCTCATGTCGAATTTCCCGAAGACATCGGCCCGGGCGTTGAGGACCTTGGTCTTCTTCCTGAAGAAATCCCGCCCTTTTCGGCCGATGGGGATGACCGAAACTTCCTGTCCGTCGCGTAGTTTCTCCCTGACGAACCGTTCGGCGGCCTTGATCAGGTTGTTGTTGAATCCTCCGCAGAGTCCCCGGTCGGATGTCATGCAGATCACGCGGATCCGCTTCGGTTCCCGGACCGCGAGCAGGGGATGGTTGATGGCGTCCACCCGCAGGGCGAGACTGTTTAAGACCTCCATGAACTTCACGGCATAGGGCCGGAAATTCTCCATTCGCATCTGGGCGGCCTTGAACTTCGAGGCGGCCACCATGTTCATGGCCCTGGTGATCTGCTTCGTCTTATGAACAGCGGTGATCTTCCGCTTAATGTCCTTGAGTGCGGCCATTCAAACCTGTTCCCTTATAAGCATTGTGTTCCTTTTGCATGCAAAATCTCACTCGGCGACGTAGACCGAGTCGAACTCTGTCAGCACCTCCCTGAGCTTCTTGTCGAGTTCCGGGCTGATAATCTTCTTCTCGTCTATTTCCTTCATGATCTCCGGATACTTGCCCTCAGCGAAACTCAGAAGCTGCCGCTCGTAGTTCTGCAGTTTGTCCACCGGGTACTTGTCCAGGAAGCCCCGGGTGCCCGCATAGAGGATGACGACCTCCTGGGCGAGCGACATGGGGGAGAACTGGGGTTGCTTCAGGATCTCGACGAGCCGGATGCCGCGGTCCAACTGCGCCTGCGTCGACTTGTCCAGGTCGGAGCCGAACTGGGCGAAGGCGGCCAGCTCCCGGTACTGGGCGAGGTCTAACTTCAGGGTGCCTGCAACCTGCTTCATCGCCTTGACCTGGGCGGCGGCGCCGACGCGAGAGACCGAGAGTCCCACGTTGATCGCCGGGCGGATGCCGGAGAAGAAAAGGGAGGGTTCCAGGTAGACCTGGCCGTCGGTAATCGAGATGACGTTCGTCGGGATATAGGCGGATACGTCGCCCGCCTGCGTCTCGATGATGGGTAGGGCGGTGAGCGAACCGCCGCCGAGTTCCTCGCTCACCCGCGCGGCCCTCTCAAGCAGCCGGGAGTGGTTGTAGAAGATGTCGCCGGGGAAGGCCTCGCGTCCCGGCGGGCGCCTGAGCAGCAGCGAGATCTGGCGGTAGGCCACGGCCTGTTTGGAGAGATCGTCGTAGATGATCAGGGCGTCCTGCCCGCGGTCGCGGAAGTATTCACCGATGCTGCAGCCGGCATAGGCAGCGATGTACTGCAGGGTGGCGGGGTCGCTGGCGCAGGCGGCGACGACGCAGGTGTAGGACATGGCTTCGTGCTTCTTGAGATTCTCGACCACCTGGGCGACGGTGGATTTCTTCTGGCCGATGGCGACGTAAATGCACTTCACGCCGGTATCCTTCTGGCGGATGATCGCATCAATGCCGATGGCGGTCTTCCCGATCTGGCGGTCGCCGATGATCAGTTCGCGCTGACCCCGGCCAATAGGCGTCATGGCGTCGATCGCCTTGAGGCCGGTGTACATCGGCTCGTTGACTGGCTGGCGGAAGACCACGCCGGGGGCGACCATCTCGATCCGGCGGTATTCCGCCGCTTCGATGGGACCCATCCCGTCCAGGGGGGCGCCCGTGGCGTCAATGACGCGGCCTAATAACGCCTCGCCGACGGGGATCTGGGCGATCTTGCCGGTTCTCTTGACGATATCCCCTTCCTTGATGTGGGTCACTTCGCCGAGAACGGCCACGCCGACGTTGTCCGTCTCGAGGTTCAGGACCATGCCGAGAATTCCTCCGGGGAATTCCAGCAGCTCCATGGCCATGGCGTTTTCCACGCCGTAGACCCTGGCGATGCCATCGCCGACGGAGAGGACCGTTCCCGTTTCGCTGATATCCAGTTTCTTTTCATACTCTTTGATCTGCCTGGAGATGATCTCGCTGATTTCCTCTGCTCTGATGGGTTCCATGCCCTATATCTCCTCCCCTAAGAGATTCCTGATTTTGTTCAGTTGCGTCTTGATGCTGCCGTCATAAAGCGTATCTCCGATCCGGACAACGATACCCCCGAGCAAGGATTGGTCCTCCAGGACGGTCATCTCAACCTGTTTGCCGGTCAGACTCTCCAGCCCCTTCTGCAACCGCGCGGAGAGCTCGCCGGTCAGCGGAAAAGCCGTCTTGACCGTGACCCTGACCTTTTTCAGGGCGTCGTCCATCAACTCCCGGTAGCAGCCTTCAATGTCGGAGAGAATCCCGATGCGGCGCTTGTCGACCAGCAGATTCAGGAAGTTGGCGGTCAGCGGGGAGATCCCTGCCTTCTGCAGGAGTGTTTCCACCACCGCCTTCTTGTCGGGCTGAGCGAAGATCGGGTTGGCCAGAAATTCATTCAGGCTTTTGTTTTCCCTGAGGATGGCGGAAAAATGTCCCAGTTCCTGGAAGTAGTCTTGGTACCGCCTCTCCTCTTTGGCGATCTCGAAAAAAGCCCGGGCATAGCGCTTTGCGATGTTGCTGCCGATCAATATTCATGCCCTCGTAAAAAGTCGGGAAAACCTTTGATCAATTCTTATTTGCCACCTTCTCGATATAGTCCTTGACCATCGTTTCGTGATCTTCCGCCTTGATGTGTCTCATGAGGAGCTCTTCGGCCATCTGGGTGGAGAGGCGGACCGC
Source organism: Syntrophobacterales bacterium GWC2_56_13 (assembly GCA_001830835.1). Lineage (GTDB taxonomy): Bacteria > Desulfobacterota > Syntrophia > Syntrophales > UBA5619 > JAKAFS01. The sequence goes on from MICJ01000068.1 coordinate 34,510, forward strand.
CTCTATCCGAAGGTCCCTGCCGGCCTTGCTGAATTCCTGCTCCAGCCTTTTCTCAGTGTCTTCCTTCATCTTCTCCGCCGCTTTCCGCGCCTCTTCGAGGATCCTCTCCTTTTCAACCAGCCCCTGGGACCTGATCATTTCACCGAGCTGCTCGATCTCTTCCGTCGCCTTGTCTAACTTCTCAGAATACTCCCGGAACCTCTTCTCCGCTGCCTCTTGGGCGGATGCGGCTTCGCTCAGGGCGGTTTTGATACCCTCGCGCCGTCCGGTCAAGAAATCCCTTATCTTACTGGCAAGAAGCCAATAGAGAATGCCGATCAGGACGAGGAAATTCAGCAGCCTCCAGGCAAAGCCGAACCAGTTCGGCCCCTCCTCTCCGCCGCCGCCGGAGGCATAAGCCGTCGCCAGCCGGAAGAGGCATGAGAGGAGGCATGCAACCAGACAGGCTAACCCCCTGCGCCCCGTTCTCCGTCCGGTTGCCTGCGGTTCGCTGTTGATTCCTGGGCGGCCGGGCCGATTCAATTCAAACCGCTCGCTCATCGGAGGCTCCTTCCCAGGACCTTTTCCGCAATCTCAACGGACAGCTTGTGAGACTGGTCGATCAGAATCCTTTTTGCTTCGCGGATTTCCCCCTCCATGCGGGCATGGAACTGCTCCATCATTGCGGGGATATCGGCGCGGACGGAATCGATGCCGGCCTTTGCCTCATCGGCGCCCTGCCGGATGATCCCATTCTTCTGTTCAACGGCGGTTGCCTTCGCCAGACGGAGTTTTTCTTCGTAGGCGGCCATCTTCTGTTCCACGATTTCCTGGAGGCGGTTGCACTCCGCTTTCGAGGCCTCGATCTTCTTGTTGCGCTTGTCGATCAAGCCGAGAAGCGGCTTGTAGAGAAGGCGATTCAGGATGAATATCAAAAGAAGAAAATTGATGATCTGAATGCCCAGCGAATAGTCGAGACTGATCACACTCTATAACCTCCATCGTGTTATTAATGAAAAAACAGGGCAAGCGCTTTCGGCGATATCCTCAGAAACCTTTGGCTCTCTGATTTCTGACGGCCTTTCGGAAATATTCCGGCTTTGCGGCCGGAATTGAGAGAGCAAACTGCCGCCAGTATCTGAACTATTATGCGCCGACTGTCAAGAAAAAAAACAAAATCCCGCATTATTTATTTTCGCCTGCCGTGCGGAAAATTATCCGTAACTGTGTATAGTTAAACGACCGTAACTCTCGGAGCGTCACCGCTTTCCCCCGTCAGCAGACCGCTCCAGGGGCAGGGGATGGACCTCGGTTTCATTGCTGGTCATGTGACAGTTTCCCTCAAAGAAGGCCCCCTCATCGACAAAGAAGGCGGGCGTGTTCACGTCGCCGAGCACCTTTCCCTTCGGATAGAGTTTGAGTCTCTTCTTGCAGTCGATCTGGCCCCGCACCTCGCCGCTGACCAAGACGCTGTCCACGCGGATGTCGGCCTCGACCTCGGCGCCCTCGCCGATCACCAGGGTGCCGTTGCCGAAGATGTCGCCCTTGAAATCGCCGTCGATCCGGACCGAGCCGTTGAAAATCAGCTTCCCGGTGAATTCGGCGCCTTTACCCAAAAAGGCCCTGACCTCTTCCTCTTCCTCTTCCTTTTTCTTCTTTCCAAGCATCTCATGCCTCCTTGAACGGCGAAACCGTCCCCTGTCTGATCGTCTTATCGGCTTCTTTGCAAGATTAACCGCCGGCTGCGGTGTCATTACGACTGAAGAATGAATCTTCTCACGCTGATATTCATGAGCAGGCCGATGGCAGTCATCAGGACCACCATCGACGAGCCGCCATAGCTTAGAAACGGCAGGGGGATGCCTACCACGGGGAGGATACCCAGGACCATGCCGATGTTGATGAAGACCTCCCAGAAGATCAGCATGGTGATCCCGAAGGCGACAAGAGCCCCCAGATAGTCCTTGGAATGGAGAACGATCTTCAGCCCCCACAGGATCAGCAGGAAGAACATGACCATCAGGATCACCCCGCCCAGGAAGCCCCACTCCTCCGCAAAGACGGAAAAGACGAAATCCGTCTGCTGTTCCGGCAGGAACTTTAGCTGGGTCTGGGACCCCTTCAGGAATCCCTTTCCGAAGATCCCTCCCGAACCGACGGCGATCATCGACTGGATAATATGGTAGCCGGAGCCGAGGGGGTCCCGCTCGGGACTGAAGAAGGTCATGATCCTCTCCTTCTGGTAATCCTTGAGGAGATGCCAGCCGATGGGGGTCAGGGTGAGGCCTCCGGCGGCGGCTAAAAGAAGCGATCTCCAGTCCAGGCCGACAAAGAAAACGATGGAGAAAAACAGGATGATGAGGATCAATCCCGTTCCCAGGTCCGGTTGTTTGAGGATCAGGGTGAACGGGATGAGGACGATGAGAGAGGGGATGAGCAGCTCCCGCAGGCGGTAATTCCGGCCGCTCTGGCTGCGGTCAAAGTATTTGGCCAGCGCCAGGATGATCGTCAGCTTGACCAGCTCCGACGGCTGGAAGGTGAAACCGCCGACGGCGATCCAGCGCTGGGAACCGCGCGTCGCGTAACCGGTGGTAAAGACAAGGAGGAGAAGGGCGATGGAGATACCGTAAATGATATAGGCATGGCGGCTGAGGAAGCGGTAATCCACAAGAAAAGCGACGGCCATTCCCGCGACGCCGATGAGTATCCACTGGATTTGCCTGATGTAAAGCGGCGTCTGCCGGAAATCCGTGAGGCTGAAACCGGCGCTGTAGATGTTCAGCAGGCCGACGCCGCTGATGACCAAAACCAGGATGAACAGGGTCCAGTCGAAATTCAGGATGAGACGGCGATCCAATTTGATCATGGCTTTTGTTTCTCCTGGAGTCTCACGTCGTCCCTCTGCGGCTGCGTCGGGTTTTGGATCATTTTCTTCTTAGCAAAATAGGCATCGATGATCTTCCGGGCTACCGGGGCGGCCACTGCCCCTCCGTGACCGGCGTTTTCCAGGATGACCGCCACCGCAATCTCAGGATTGCCGTAGGGTGCGAAGCAGACGAAGAGGGCATGGTCCCGGAAAGCGGCCGACACGCGCCTGGTCTTCCCGCCCTTTTCCTCCCGGGGAAGTCCGATCACCTGGGCAGTGCCCGTCTTGCCACCGACATCTTCCTCTTTTCTCTTGAGGATATACCCCGTTCCTCCCTTCTCGTTCACGACTCCCCAAAGGGCCCGATTGATCACCGCGATCGTTTGCGGACGGAACGGCAGAACCCCAATTTTCTCCGGTCCGTATTCTTTTATGACATGTCCGTCCGAAGATTCAAGCTGTTTTACGAGCCGGGGCCGATAAAGGGTGCCGCCGTTGGCCAGGGTCGCATAGACATTGGCCAACTGGAGCGGCGTGACGAGGTTGTACCCCTGACCGATGGCGAGGGAGATGGTTTCTCCCATCTGCCAGGGTTCCTTCAGGCGGGAGAGTTTCCATTGTTTCGTCGGGATCAGGCCGCCCTTCTCCCGGGGCAGGTCGATGCCCAGGGGTGCGCTAAGACCGAAGGCCCTGGCATAGGCGGCGATCCTGTCGACGCCCAGCAACTTCCCCAGGTTGTAGAAGTAGACGTCGCAGGACTCCACGATGGCCCGGTGGAGGTTGACATGGCCGTGACCCTTCTCCTGCCAGCAGTGGAAGGTCCGGTCGCCCATCTCAAAGGCGCCGTTGCAGAAGAACGTCGTATCCGGCGTGATCAGCTCTTCTTCGAGTGCGGCTGCGGCAATGACAGGCTTGTAGGTGGAACCCGGCGGGTACTGTCCCGAGATCGACCGGTTCTCCATGGGGTGCCGGGGATCGTTGGAGAGGTTCTCCCAGTCGTCGGAGGAGATGCCCCCGTTGAAGATGTTCGGGTCGAAGGAAGGCGAGCTGACCAGCGCAAGAACGGCGCCGCTTCTGGGATCCAGGACCGCCACCGCGCCCGGCCTGTCGCCGAGGGCGTTCCAGGCCGTCTCCTGGAGCGCTGAATCGATGGTCAGCACGACATTATCGCCCGGCGCCGCGTTGATTTTACCGAGGGAGCGGACCGCTTTGCCGGCTACATTGACCTCGACCTGTTCGGCGCCGCTCATTCCCCGGAGGTGGTAATCCAGGAATTTCTCGATTCCGAACTTGCCCGTGATATCGCCCGAGGCGAACTGGCCCGTGGTGTCCCGCTCCAAGTCCTCCCGGCTGACCTCTCCTGTGAATCCGATGAGCAGTGAGGTCATCTCTCCGTTCAGATATTTGCGGACAGGCGTCACTTCCACGACTACGCCGGGGAGTTCGAGGGCGTGGGTCTCAACCACGGCCAATTTTTCCATACTGATGTTCTTCTCGATGACCGCGGGTACGAATGGCTTTGCACGGTCCGAGAAGGAGGAAAGAGAAGAAAGCGTGAGGGATCGCCCGGCATAGAGGGCTCTGATCTTTTCGACGATCTGCCCGACATCCCTCGTCCGGTTGGGGATGAAGACGAGGTCGAAGGAGGGCTGGTTGTCCACAAGGACCCTTCTCGTGCTGTCCATGATCAGACCGCGCATCGGCCTGATTTTCCGCAGGCGCACACTGTTGTTCTCGGAGCGCTGCCGCAGTTCCTCCCCCTTGATTACCTGCAGATACCACATCCTTAGCACGAGAAGCGACAGCGCGATCGAGACGATGATGAACAGTATTTTGAATCTTTGTTTGAGCTGCCCCGGCTCATATCCGTCGAGCCGGTCGCGTATCTGCTGCATGTGGAAATACCTCAAAACGATGGAGTAATCTGAATAAGAGAGGGCTCAGGAGTCCCATCACGACGGCCTGCGGGAGGAAGACCTCCGGGAGCGCATAGAGGATGTCGGCGCTGAAGACGAAACGGTAGAAGAGAACGATCACCAGGCCTTCCAGCAGTGTGCAGAACCCCGTAAAGGAGGCGATAAGCGTCGGCTTTTCCCCGTAAACCCTTCCCGCGACGATCATGGCAAGGCAAAAGATGAGGATGTAGAGAAAGGTGTAGAGCCCGAAAATTGCACTGGTCAGGCAATCCAGAAAGAAACCGATCACGAGGGAGAGGATGCCTCCCCTGAGTGCATCGAGATGGAATCCAGCATAGATCACGACGATCAGAGAGATCTCGATGCTGATCCACCCTAAGGAAAAAAGATCCAGGATAGTGGTCTGGACAACCACTAAAAACAGCAGCAATAAGGGAAGGAGAAGGTAATATATCATGGTTTCGGCTTCATATCCGTGGTGAGGGCCAGAACCTCCTCTAACTTTTCGAAATCGACGGCGGGCGCCACGTCGATCTTCTGAAAAAGGCCCCCTTCTTTGCGGGAAGCCCCGGTGACGACGCCAAGGAGCAGCCCTTTGGGTAAGACCCCGGAGAGGCCGGAGGAGATCACCACATCGCCCGCCAGGACCTCCTCCGCCCGGGAGATGTATTTCAGGCTGCAGCCCGCCGATCCGGCGCCCTGGAGGATCCCCTGGGCGCGGCTCCGCTGGATAAGGCCATCGATATTGCTGTTTCCATCGATGAGGAGCAGGACCCGCGAGGCATGCCAGGATGTTTCGATGATCCTTCCCACCACCCCCTGGTCGGATAGGACCGCAAGACCCACCCGCAGGCCGTCGGCCGTTCCCTTATTGATCAGGAGCGTCTTGAACAGAGAAGAGCGGTTGCGGTCGATCACCCTCGCGGCCACGGCCCGCTGCGGGAAGCTTTCCCTGAGCTCGAGGAGCTTCCGGAGACGCATCGCCTCCAGGGATCCCTCGCGGTAACGGTTGAGCTGTTCCGTCAGGCCGGCGTTCCGCTTCCGGAGCCGTCGGTTTTCATCATCCAGGCCGACGAGGAAAAGGTACCGCTTCCAGACATCGTGGAGGTTTTGGAGCGAGATATTGATCGTGTCTTCGACGGGGGCTGCCGCCTCCAGGACCATTTTCCTCAGGAACCCTGTTTCGGACAGCCGGATCGCGCTGAAGGAGAGGACGGTTAGAGAGATGATCAGCAGAACGGCTGCCACCGCAATGGATCGGTATTTCCTGGGGATCAACATGCCTCAGACCTGGAACGTCACCTCTTTGAGGACATCCAGCTGGTCAAGGGCGATGCCGGCGCCTCTGGCGACTGTGGTGAGCGGTTCCTCCGCGATCGTGATGGGAAGTCCCGTCTCCGCCCGGATCAGCATATCGATGTTCCTGAGCAGCGCCCCACCTCCGGTGAGGACGATCCCCCGGTCGACGATGTCTCCGGCCAGTTCGGGAGGGGCATTCTCCAGGGCGTCCTTGATGGCGTCCACGATGATGCTGATCGGTTCCATGATCGCCTCCCGGATCTCATCGGAATTGATCTCCACGATCTTCGGGATGCCGGAGATCAGATCCCTTCCCTTGACCTCCATCTTTCGGACCTCCTGGTTGGGATCGGGGTAGGCGTTGCCGATCTCCATCTTGATGTTCTCTCCCGATCTCTCTCCGATGAGGAGGCCGTACTTGCGCTTAATATACTGGATGATCTCGTCGTCTATCTTGTCCCCGGCTACCCGGACGGATTTCGAATAGACGATCCCGGCGAGCGAGATAACCGCCACTTCCGTCGTCCCCCCGCCGATGTCCACGACCATCGAGCAGACCGGTTCGGTGATCGGCAGTCCCGCGCCGATCGCCGCCGCCATCGGTTCCTCGATCAGATAGATCTCCCTTGCCCCGGCCGATTCCACCGTCTCCCGGACGGCCCGCCTCTCGACCTGGGTGATCCCGGAGGGGATGGAGACTATGATCCGCGGCCTCACCAGGGTGCGGCGGTTGTGGACGCTGAGGATGAAGTGCCGAAGCATCGCCTCCGTGATGTCGAAGTCGGCGATCACCCCGTCCCGCATGGGACGGATGGCGACAATATTTCCCGGCGTCCGCCCCAGCATCTTCTTGGCTTCCGTGCCTACGGCCAGGACCTTCTTTTCCCCCTTGGAGTTCTTGTGGACGGCGACGACAGAGGGCTCGTTGAGCACGATCCCCTTTCCTCTGACATACACGAGGGTGTTGGCCGTTCCCAGATCGATAGCCAGGTCGTTGGAAAACTTTCCTAAAATAAAATCGAAGAGCAAGTTCGTTCCCTCCTGATGATCCGGTAAATTTGCATTCACAATCGAAAGGATACTTCCGATCAGGAAATCTCTATACCTTATTTCCCTGCCCTTATCAATCCATTTTTCCAAAAAATCATTGCATTTTAGGGGTGACTATATTACTAAGCCGGACGTAAACGGGGCGCCATGGAACAGGAAATTTCCGGGATGGCCGCTCTTAGGCGATTCCCGGGAAACCCGGTTTTTCGGACATCGCGAATTTTTGGAAAGTATGGGGGAAGATTGCAATGCTCAACCTCATGAGAAAGCACGCCAGAAACTGGCTCATGAAGATCATTCTGGGGATCATCATCGTGGTCTTCATATTCTATTTCGGCTCGATGGGGGGAAGACAGAGGGCGGAGCGGATCGCCGTGATCGACGGCAAGCCGATCGTCTATGTCGATTTTCAGCGGGAGCACCAGAATCTGATAGAGTTGTACCGCCAGCGTCTCGGCCAAGGACTGACGGAGGAGATACTCAAGAGCCTGAACCTCAAACAGCAGGCGCTCGACAATCTGATCAATCAGGCGGTCGTACTGGAGAAAGCGGAAGAGCTGAACGTCCAGGTGACCGACCAGGACGTCAAGGCCGCCATCCTTTCCTACCCCGCCTTTCAGAGAAACGGCGCTTTCAATGAACGGATCTATGACCAGACCCTCCGGACCAACAAGATGACCGCGGAGGAGTTCGAAGAGATCCAGCGGAAGATGCTGATCACCCTGAAGGTGGAGAACCTGATCCAGGACGCCGTGAAGGTGTCCGATCAGGAGGCCTATGACCTCTACCGGATTCAAAACGAAAAGATCGCCCTCGATTTCATTCAGCTCTCCCCGAAGACATTCGCTGCCGGGATCAAGCCGTCGCCGGCCGATCTGGAGGCGTTTTTAAAGGCCCATGAGGGGCAGTTCCGCGTTCCCGAGCAGGCGCAGATCAAATACCTGGCCTTCCTGGGGCGGGATTACGCATCGGCCGTCAAGGTTTCCGATGCCGAGGCGGCCGATTATTACGAGCGTCACAAGGATCAATGGACGAAGGATAAAAAGGCGCAGCCTTTAACTGAGGTCAAGGCCGGGATTGTGGCCGAGCTGAGTCTGATCAACGGGATGTATGCAGCCTCGGATGAGGCCAGGAAGGCCCACGACACGATCTATCAGGAAGAGAACCTCGACGCCTATGCGGCCCAGAAGAAGCTGACGGTCCATACGACCGGACTTTTCCGTCTCAGCGAACCGCCCCCGGAGTTCAGATCGATCGCGGATTTTGCCAAGATCGTCCCGCAACTGGAGAAAAATGAGATCAGCCGGGTGCTCCCGGGGGAGAAGGGGTACTATATCGTCAAGATTGTCGCCCGTAAGACCCCCTATGTGCCTGCTCTGAAGGAGATCGAGGCGGAGGTGGAGAAGAAGTACCGGGAGACGGAGGCGGATAGTCTGGCGAAAAAGGAGGCCGAAGCCCTCCTCGCCCGTCTTAAGAAAGGCGAGGGTCTGGAAGGCGTGGCGCGGGAGAAGGGTCTGAAGGTCGCGGAAACGGGGCTGTTCCAGCCCGGCGGGGCAGTTCCAGGACTGGGCGCCTCGGTGGGGCTGACGGAAGCCCTCTATCAGATCTCCGAAAAGAAACCCTATCCGGATCAGGTTTATCCGGTCGATGGGAATTACGCCATCATCCGGTTCAAGGGGAGGGACAAGGGGGACGACAAAGGGTTTGCCTCGCAGAAGGATGCCATCGCGAAATACCTGTTGCAGGCGAAGAGGGGCGAGACCTTCCGATCCTGGATCGAGGGGAGCAAGGCGGCCCTTCTCAAGGAAGGACGGCTGAAGTTCACAAGGGACTTCAAGGATCTGTAAAGGGCGCTCAGGATCTGCGGGCAACACTATCTCTTCCCCTCACGCCTCACATTTTGAACATGCTTGATAAGGGGATCATCATTAGATGAAAAAAAGGTTGACCGCAAAATCGGACCTTAAGAGTTTAACGGTCCTGGGAAAAGAAAAGATTATACCTGCTCGGAAATTGGAGACATTTCCCAATCATCATCCAGAGCGGGATTATGTGGTCACAATGCTTACCGAGGAGTTTACCTGTGTCTGTCCGTTAACAGGGCAACCGGATTTTGCAAAGATAACAATCCGGTACATTCCGGATACGCTTATCCTCGAATCAAAATCTCTTAAACTCTACCTGCAGTCTTTCCGTAATCAAGGAACATTCCATGAGCACGTCAGCAATGTCATTTTAGACGATATAGTCAGCACCCTGGCGCCGCGTTGGTGCAAAATTACCGCCGAGTTCGCCGTTAGAGGCGGCATCAGTATTTCTGTGGATGCGGAATTTAAGAGATAACACGGCAATCAAAGAAAAAGTTCCTCCTCTCATGCGTTGCCGGTTTTTCCCCGCCCTGACGGGTCTATTTGTGACCTGCTTGGTTGTCTCGAATATCATTGCGATCAAGCCCATTGCTATTGGTCCGTTTTTTCTTCCGGCGGCGATCGTCATTTTCCCGGTGTCCTATATTTTAGGGGATATTCTCACGGAAGTTTATGGCTATCGACGCGCACGGCAAGTCATATGGATCGGGTTTGACTGCAATGCCCCTTAGAAAGGTGACCGGGAGATGTCAAATAGTTTTTCCCACTTTTTGGCAAGCGATTTTCGTCCATTACCAAGCGCATTTCCCCGATGTGGAGAATTGCCTGCGCCGTTGCAGTGGGCGGCGGTGGGACGTATAGATTGCGCCGGCCTCATTACCGGCGTGCGGCTGCGCCGCCCTCTTTGCGGACGACGTTGGCGATGCCCGGCGGACGGCTTGGCCGCGGACCTGGTTGCGCTCCCTGTGCATTTGCGGGCATCCCGGCGCGTTCGGGCGGCCCTGGGAAAGCGTGCCCTCCGGCGCCATGCTGCCGTAGTCGAAATCGGGCAGCCGCCGCCGTTCGATCCGTGCGCCCAGAACATGTTCGATCTCGCGCACCATCATCTCATCCGCCTGCGCGGCGAACGTGAATGCCTCGCCGGTCTGGCAGGCGCGGCCCGTCCGGCCGATGCGATGGGTGTAGGCGTCGACCGTGTTGGGCATGTCGAAATTGATCACGTGGGAGATTTCCGATACATCTATGCCGCGCGAAGCGATGTCAGTGGCGACCAGGATATCGTATTTTCCGTCCCGAAAGCCGCTGATCGCGTCCTGCCGGTGGTTCTGTGTCATGTTGCCCTGGAGCGCCGAAACGCGGAAACTGTTTTTCTCCAGGTCCCGGGCCAGGTTCTTGGCGCGATGTTTGGTCCGCGTGAAGATCAGGACCCGCCCGGTGGCCGTCTGCTGCAACATCGCCAAGAGGAGTTTCGTCTTGAGGCCGTCGGGGGTCGGATAGAGCGCGTGAGAAACGGTCTCCGCGGGTGCGATCATCCCGATCTGCACCGTGGCCGGATTTTTGAGGATGCTGTCCGCCAGGCCGCGGATATCCTGCGGCATGGTGGCGGAGAAGAAAAGTGTCTGGCGCTTCGCCGGCAGATATCGGAGGATGCGGCGGATGTCGGGCAGGAAGCCCATATCGCACATGCGGTCGGCCTCATCGAGCACCAGCACCTCCACATGAGACAGATCGATGCCGCCGTCGCCGAGGTGGTCGAGAAGTCGACCCGGACAGGCGACGACGATCTCCACGCCGCGCCGCAATGCGGCGGCCTGGGGCCCCTTGCTCACGCCGCCATAGATGGAGATGCTCTTCACCTTGGCGCCTTTGCCAAGATCGACAATCGTCTGGTGGATCTGCTCGGCGAGCTCGCGCGTGGGCGCAACGATGAGGGCGCGCGTCCGGCGTGAGACGCCTTTTGCAAGCCTCTGGAGAATGGGCAGGACAAAGGCCGCGGTTTTGCCGGTGCCGGTCTGCGCCAGCCCCAGTACGTCGCGCCCTGCGAGCACGAGGGGGATGGCCTTTTCCTGGATCGGAGTAGGCGTTGCGTAGCCAGCGGCCCTGATTCCGGCGAAGATCGCCGGGTCGAAAGAAAACTGTTCAAAATTCACTGAAAATGCTCCTTGACTCCCTCTTGCCAAGCGCACTCTCAGCTCGATGAAGCTCTGCAAATTGCTTTGCTGTGATGTCGCGAACCGTCTGTTCGCGTAAATTAACGGTGACTGTTGCCGCCGCAGGGTAGTTACGCAAGCTCTGTCATGTTCCGTGGCGCCCGGCATGTACTTGCCGCCGCCGTCGGTGATCTGTGCGAATCGTTCGCTTTGCAGAAACAACTTCCTGCTGGTAACCCTATCCAAGAACCTTTTCCCTATAAAGGGGCCGCTGTTGGGGCGGCACAGAAAAAAAGGGCTAAGCAAGCAGCTTAACCCCTTATTATTTCTGGTGGAGCTGGCGAGGATCGAACTCGCGGCCTCTTGAATGCCATTCAAGCGCTCTCCCAGCTGAGCTACAACCCCACAGGCTTGGCTATTGTTTAAAGTGGCTCTCCTAACACAGGGCTTCACACATGTCAATACATTTATCTTGACATTTGGGAACCCCCTCATAATAATCACGGCGCGCCGGAGTGGTGAAACTGGTAGACGCAGGGGACTCAAAATCCCCCGTTCGCAAGGGCATGTCGGTTCGATTCCGACCTCCGGCACCAAATGAAATCAGGGGGTTAGCCGTTCGGCCGGCCCTTCTTTTCCTGCGGCCAGCAGCTCAACGCGTCGATTTCTTGCTTGACCTTCCTTTGTCTCATTTGTGGCAATCGGAGCATTTTCCCCGTAACCTTTGACGATAATCCGATCAGGAGGCATGCCGCGTTTATCTTTAAGATAAGATTCTACGGCTTTCGCCCTTAGCAGTGAAAGATTATCGTTGTACTTTTCTGTACCGGAGCTGTCCGTGTGCCCTGCCAATACAATGTTCGCTTCTGGTATTTTCTCTTTTATGACCATAGCAATTTCATTTAAAAATCCGCCTTGAGCAGATCTATTCCCGCTTGTCGGAGATGGCTTGTATCATTCAGGTTGATTACGACGCACCCCTTTTCGGTCCACTCGAATTCGTTGAAACAACAATTATCCTGACGGATAAAAGGAAAACGTTCCAGTTCAAGCGTAAGCATCCCCAAAACCAGAAGCTTGTTCACGACCCGATGAGCAAAGATCGCAACAGTTTGTCCGTCGTGTTTTTGGGCAATTTCTTCAACAACATCAAAAGCCCTGTCGAAAACCTCTCGGAGCGTTTCTCCTCCAGGGGGCCGGATAGCATGGGGTGTGGCTATCCAACAATTGTGTTCCTCTGGCCATCTACGGGCCACAACCTCATCTTCCAGGCCTGTCCATTGCCCGTAGTTGAAATCTTTCAATCCCTCGTGAACTATTGCCTCGATTTCATGTGATTCAAGCACAATCTGCGCTGTCCTTTTTGCTCTGGAAAGCGGACTGCTATACGCATTGTCAATACGACGGGAAGCCAACGCCTTTGCTAACTGGCGTGCCTGCGTGCAGCCATTCTCGTTCAGCGGAATATCATACACGCCACGAAAAATCTTTCCCCGGTTCCAGGCTGTTTCCCCATGACGGATAAGCAAAATCGTCGTAGCCATGATATTCTCCTTCAATTATTCTAAAAGGGATGGGTATTTCGGGCATACCTTCAAATTCTTGACAGATTTTTAATAAGAACTCGTTCCGTGCTACCCCTCAAAGTAGTGCGGGTTGTGCAGTGCGTATCCCCGGCGTATCTTCAGCTTCCCCGTTCTTGTCCTATTTGGGGGATGTATATTCTTTCTCGAAGGCATGTCCGTTTTGCCAACCTAAACACCCGGTACTCCTAAAATGCTCCAGACGGCGAATGGCGATCTCACAGAACAAGGGATCAATATCCATCGTGAAACACCGTCGGCGGTTCATCTCTGCACTCAAGAGTGTCGTTCCGGAATGGGCAAAGAAATCCACTACAACATCCCTCGGAGCAGAACTAGCCTGGATGATCCGGTCGATTGACTTGATAGGCTTCTGTGCATAGCACCCGGATACATTTTCTTCCATACGGTAAAATACCTGCTGGAGATCTACCCAGACATTTCCGGCTCTGATATTCTCTGACTTGCTTCTTTGTAGGTTCTCTGTTGCTTCGCCGTTTACCTCCTTGTAGTAGCCGCGAAGAATTTTCGGGATGGCGGTGTATTCGGCATCGGTGTTGAAAACGGGATCGCCTTTTACGTAATAAAGAAGCTCCTGCCGCACCGCCATCCAGTTCTTCTGTGTGCCATATCCCCTCTGATTTCTCATCGTAATGAAACTGCGTGGACGAAAGGGCAGGTGTCGCATCATTATCATGAAATCGGGCAGAGGTTGAAAACCGTTCTTCTGGTCAGCGCCAAGCCAAACATAGAGGGAGGAATCAGCGGACAGAACTCGCTCGGTGTTCCGGACCCACTTCTCGCACCAATCAATGAACCGCCGCAACGGGAGCTCATCGAAGGCGACGAGATTGTATGGCGGATCGTGAATTGCCATGGTCGCCTTCTCCCTGCCCATGAGATACGCAACTTGATCTGCAAAGGCGGCATCAAGACATGCCACCTTGTGTCCCGTGAGTGAATCCTCCCATACCGCGCCTGCCTTCAGGCGACAAAACGGGAGGAGAGCCTTCCGTAGCGCCGGGTTCGTGTCGAGTCTTGGCAGGGGGTTGTTCTTCATGAAGGATTATTTCCGACTAAGAAGAGGAAACGGCCGAACCAACCCATGTTTAAAAGGTGTGTTCCTTACCGGGAAAGATACCGGACCGCACCTCATCCATGTACTGCTTGACGGCTTCCCGCATCTGTATGCTGAGATTGGCGTACTTCTTCACAAATCTGGGGGTGAATCTCTCAAATGTCCCCAGCATGTCGTTGGTGACGAGGACCTGACCGTCGCATTCGACGCCGGCGCCGATGCCGATAGTGGGGATGCTGAGCAAGCGGGTGATCTCGGCGGCCAGGTCCCCCGGCACGCACTCCAGAACGATCGAGAAGGCCCCCGCCTCTTCGAGTATATGCGCATCCTCGATGATGCGGCGGGCCGCTTCATCGCCTTTCCCTTGAATTTTGAAACCGCCGAACTGTTGGATGGATTGGGGGGTTAGCCCCAGATGGCCCATGACCGGAATGCCGGAGGCTGTCATCCGTCTCGTAATCTCCGCAACCTCTCTTCCCCCTTCCAGCTTGACTGCCTGGGCATCCGTTTCTTTCAGGAAGCGTCCGGCATTATGGAGGGCGGCTTCGACGGAGATCTGGTAGGACATGAAGGGCATATCGCCGATGACCATTGCTCTCTGTACGCCCCGGCAGACCGCCTTGGTATGGTGGATCATTTCGTCCATGGTGACGGGGAGGGTGCTGGTGTAGCCGAGGACGACCATTCCCAGGGAATCTCCCACCAGCAGGACATCGATACCAGATTGGTCGATAAGAAAAGCTGTCGGATAGTCATAAGCGGTCAGCATGGTGATCTTCTCGCCCTTTTTCTTCATGTCGCGAATGACAGCCGTCGTTACCTTGATTTTTTTTGTTTCCTGAGACATGATTTATCCTCCTTTCAGGATTTTTTTGATGATCTCCGCCCTCTCGGGGGGAAGGGTCCCCTTCTTCATGGCCAGGTCCACCGTCAAGAGTCCCATGGCGCAGTAGACCGGAAGATAGGCGGGCAGTTTTTCACGGAAAACACGGATGTGTTGTTCGATAGTGCCCGCATCGCCCCGGGAGATGGGGCCCGTCAGGGCCTGAATGCTCCCCTTCGTTTCAATATTCTTCAAGGTGCCGCCCACCAGGGGCCAGAAGGCGCGTATGGCCTCATCCCGGCTCAGTCCGAGGGAGAGATAGATTTCCTCCACCGTGTGGATCAGCGTGACCAGGTAGTTCGAGGCCATGCAGGCGGCGGCATGATAGAGGGGTTTGATGGCTTCCGGCACTTCAAAGGGGATTCCGCCGAGCTCCCTGACAAGTCCTGCCGACCAGCGCCTGAGGCCTTCATCGGCCGTGATACCGAACGTGCTCAAGAGGATGTTCCGGACCGCCCCTTCGACATCAGCGAAGGATTGAATGGGGTGGATGCAGGCGACCATGGCCCCAGCCTTACGGGCCTGTTCCAGGAGATCCAGACCTCCCGCGCCACTCATATGGATGACCTTGTCGCCCGGTTTGAAGCCCCCCTTTTGCGCGATCTCGCGGCAGACGGGGGCAATGCTGTCGTCAGGAGTCGTAATGAAGATGCAGGTTGCCAGGGAGGCGGCTTCGGCATCCGCATCGGCGGTGAAGGCCCTGCCTCCCGTGTAGCGGATGCGGTCCTGGAGGGAGGCATGGGAGCGGCCGGCGACGGCGACGATGGGATACCCGGCCTGGCGGAGGAGATAGCCGATGGCTGTTCCCGCCCTGCCCAAGCCGATGATGGCAACATTTTCCTTATGATTTGTGGTGGCAGACATCGGGTAAACCTCAAAAAAAACCTCCCGCATCATCCACGGAAGGTCTGAAAGTGACACTGATCATGATATGGCGACCCCTCCGTCTCAGTCCAATCGCAGGATCCAAGCGGTTACTGAATCCTACCACAGGTGAAGATCGGCAGTCAACAGGAATCACGGCATGATGATGGTCCGGATGTCCGTCATGGATATCCTGTACCGATAATTGTTGACTTACAGGACCGCTTTCCATAGACTTCCCTCCGCCGGAAGCACGTTTTTCTCGGAAGTAGTCGGGGGAGTTTCGAGCGGCATACATGATCTTCGGCTCTGCAGGAGAGCGCTGATCAAGGGGGAGAGAGTGAAGAGCGATTGCATCATCGACAAGATAAAGAACAATAACCTTCGCGTGATTGCAGATAAAGTTGCCCGGGGAATCCCTGTCAGCGAGGCCGACGCCTTATCCATGCTGGGCACAAACGATATCCTCGAACTGGGATTGATCGCCCATGCCGTCAGGACAAGGCTGCATGGGGATATTGCCTATTATGAAGTGAATATGAATCTTAATTACACCAATGTGTGCGAACTGCGCTGCCCGTTATGCGCCTTTTCGCGTTCGGAGGGCGATGCCGGCGCGCTCACCCTCTCCCTGGACGAGATCGAGGGCAAAGTCAGGCAGGCCGATTCCTTCGGCATCGATGAGGTCCATATTGTGGGCGGCCTTAATCCAAAGTTAAAGATCGAGCATTTCGAAGAAATGCTAAGGAGGATCAAGTCTGTCAATCCGGATATCTTTATCGTAGCCTTCACCGCAGTGGAATACGATTATTTCGCCGGCATCAATCAGCTTTCCCTGGAAGAGGTCTTTGTCCGGATGAAGAATGCCGGCCTGGGCGCTCTGCCGGGAGGGGGCGCGGAGATCTTTTCTCCCAAGCTGAGGGAGATAATTGCGCCGCGAAAGATCTCGGGGAAACGCTGGCTGGAGGTGATGCGGATCGCCCATTCTCTGGGATTAAAGACGAATGCAACCCTGCTGTATAACCATCTGGAGACCCCTGAAGATATTGTCGACCACCTTTCACAAATCAGATCCCTTCAGGAGGAGACAGGGGGATTCAAGACCTTTGTGCCTCTCCCCTATCACGACACCCACACGGGCATTCGCGCCAAGCG
>MICJ01000068.1:51224-55824 GCA_001830835.1 Syntrophobacterales bacterium GWC2_56_13
TGTCCGCCTGTTTGCCGCAAGCCGCATCTTCCTGCATAACGTCCCGCACTTGAAGTCATTATGGATGTACCTCGGGGACAAAATGGCGCAGCTCCTCCTGCACTTTGGCGTAGATGATCTCGGCGGGACCTACCATTATGAGAAGGTGGTCCATTCCGCCGGGGCGACGACATCCGATGCGGGAAGCGAGTCACACCTGAGAAGACTCATCGAATTCTCGGGGCTGAAGGCCGTCAGGGCTGCAGCGAACTATGAAATGAGGTACAGGCAATGAACCTCGGCTATATCGATTACTTGAATTGTTACCCCTTTTATTATCATATGTTTGAAATCGAACCGCTTCCGGGAGTCCGGGTTATTCCCGGCTATCCCAGCGAACTCAATCGCATGATGGAAAAGGGGGAACTCGATATGAGCCCGATTTCCGCCGCAACGTATGCGGACCTTGAAGAGGAGATCGTGCTTCTTCCCGATTTCTGCCTCAGTTCGGTGGGGTATGTCCACTCCGTCATCCTCTCCAGCAATATTCCAATCGAGGAGCTGCACGGGAAAAAGGTCGGGCTCTCCAGCGCCTCGCAGACCTCCGTCGTGCTTCTGAAGATGATCCTGCGCAAGTATTACGGCATTGAACCCCTTTATGTCTCGACCCCCCCTAACCCTTCGCTGAAGGGCCAAGGGATCGATGCGGCTCTGATCATCGGCAACGAGGCCATGATGCAGGAGCTGTCTTCCTATACGTATGATCTGGGAGATTTGTGGCTGAGGAAGACAGGATACCCCGTGGTATTCGCCGTTTTTGCCATTCGGGAATCCCTTGCCGGCACATATTTCTCGATGATCAAGTCCGTCATTGATTCCTATCGCAAATCCCTTGCGTGTCGCGACCTTGGCGGCGAGACGCTCATTCGGAAAGCCAGGGAAAGGTACCCGTCGGTCAGATACAATATCGATGCCTATTATCGAGTCTTGAAGTACTCCTTCAACCCCGGTTTGAGAGGGGCATTTACCTTTTACCTCCAAAGCGCCGGCGAGATGGGTCTGCTGAAAAAAGTCGGCGCGGAAAATTTTCTGGATAAATTTTGGACAGCAAATGGGACATGTAAGCCTGCCCGGAATGATGCTGTAAGAAAGCATGGATATACTGAAGGAAAAGATATACGCGGGGCAGCGGATCAGCCATGAGGAGGCTCTAAGCCTTTTTTCCTGGCATATCATCGAGCTGGGCATGGCGGCTGATTACCGGATGCGCTTGATATCGCCCGGTGACAAAGTGGGGTTCATTATCGACCGCATCGTCAACTTCACCAATGTCTGCGAGGCGGCATGCGCCTTTTGCGCCTTTCACGCCCGCGCCGGACAGATCGAACCGTATGAACTCACCCTGGATGAGATCTTGGCCAAGGTGGAAGAGCTTGTCGCGATCGGGGGAACGCAGGTGATGCTCCAGGGCGGTCTGCATCCCCGGCATACGCTGGACACCTATATCGACATGGTTCGGGCCATCAAGAACCGCTTTCCGGAGATATGCCTCCATTCCTTTTCGCCTGCGGAACTGGTGTACATTGCCCGCCGCTCCGGCGTGTCCATCGACGAGGCTGTGCACAGCCTCAAGGATGCCGGTCTTGATTCCGTTCCGGGGGCTTCGGATCTCCTGGTCGATCGGATGCGCAACCGCGTGAGCGAGAAAAAGCTCACCAAGGACGAATGGTGCGGGGTCATGGACGTCCTCTGCCGTCATGGTCTCAAATCAAGCGCCACGATGACCTATGGCATGGGAGAAACCCTTGCGGAGCGGATTGCCCACCTGGAGGTCGTGCGCGCCGTACAGGACCGCACCGGCATTCTGCGCGCCTTCATCCCCTGGTCGTTTTCTCCCGCGCATACGCGCATGGAGGAACTCCCGCCCGCGACGGGGATGGATTATCTCAGGATCGTAGCTATTTCCCGTATTTTCCTGGATAATGTGACCTATATCCAGGCGGGATGGCTGACCGAAGGCATGAAGCTGGCGCAGATCGCCCTTACGATGGGCGCCAATGACATGGGCGGAGTCCTCACCGAGGAGGTCGTCGTGAAGGCGGCGGGCGTCAGCAACAGGACCAATATGGCCGAGCTGATCGATGTGATCAAGGACGCAGGGCGCATCCCGGTCCAGAGGGATTCGGATTACCGGGAAATAAGGATATTTGCATGAGCAATGCGATCGAGCTTGATATAGGCTTCTCACCGTGTCCGAACGACACGTTCATCTTCGACGCCCTGATCCATCAGCGGATCGACACCGCCCCTTTCCGCTTCCGGCCCCAAATCGCGGATGTAGAAGAGTTGAACGAACGGGGCTTCGCACAGAAGCATCCCATAACCAAACTCTCTTTTTATGCCTATCTGCTTTTGAAGGATCGCTATGACCTCCTTGATTCAGGCGCCGCTCTCGGCTATGGGTGCGGCCCGCTGCTCGTTGGCCGGATAATCGGGGGACATGACCCCAATTCGCCGGAAATTGGCATCGTGCCCCCCGATTGTCCCGCTTGGCTCCGGGATGCCCGGATCGCTGTTCCCGGCCGTTATACGACTGCCTATCTGCTGCTCCGGATCTGGCAGGGGAGCTGCGGGCGCGCGGAGTTTGTGAGATTCGACGAGATCCTTCCCGGTGTTGCTTCCGGCAAGTATGATGCGGGGCTCGTCATCCATGAAGGGCGGTTTGTCTATCAGAAATACGATTGCAGGAAGATCGTCGACCTCGGCCAGTGGTGGGAATCGGAAACGGGGCTTCCCCTCCCGCTTGGCTGTATTGCCCTGCGCCGGGACATGTTCCGGTACAAAGAGGCCGTCGAAACAATGCTTCGGCAATCAGTCCAGCACGCGATGAAGAACCCGGGAGCGTCAAACGAGTTTGTCAAACGCCATGCCCGGGAGCTCGATGACCAGGTGATCTCCGATCATATCTCCCTGTTTGTGAACGAATTCACCCTTTCTCTGGGTCAGACAGGCATGCGGGCCATCGAGGCGCTGGAAGAGAGGGCGCGATGCCAGGGAATCCTGTAATCGGTCTGGTCACGGCGACGATGCTGGAGACGGTCCCTCTCATCGGGGATTTAGCGTTGCGGGAATGGGAGTCCGAGCCGTTTGTCGTCTATGGAGATGACCGGATCGCGTTGATCATCTCGGGGATCGGCAGGGCCAATGCCGCCATGGCCTGCGCCTATTTGATCCAAACCCGCCGGCCGGCGTTGGTCTGCAATCTCGGGGCCTCCGGGGCCACCGACAGGCAGTGCAGGCTTGGGGAATCCTACCATATCGCCAGGGTCATCGAACCGGACCGACCCGATCTCCGGTCAGGCCTTCCCCATGAGCAGGTCCCCGATGTATTGGACGGTTTCGCCCTCGCCACCCTCGCCACCCAGGACAAGCCATTGCGCGATCCTGCCGAAAGAGGAAAAGTCGCCATGCACGCCCAGCTCGCCGATATGGAGGGGGCGGCGGTGGTGCAGGCGTGCCGCCGCTTTCATGTAAAGTGCTTCCTCTTCAAGTTTGTCTCCGATACCCCGGACCATCGCCAGAGCGACGATATCGTGAGGAATATCGAACTATACCGGGATACCCATTCTCTGTTTTTCAAAGATTTCGCACTGCCGCGCCTGCTTTCCCTCATCGGATAGAGGGGGTAATTTCTTTTGACATATCTCCATCGTTTACTTATACTCCCCTACCAACCACTTGACAAATAAGTATAAAAATAGATGCCTGGTACCGATTCAACCTGGGCGCATGCTGTTTGATAACTGATCAGCAGAGGAAAGTTGATATGGCCAAAAACAGCAACGGAGCCAACCTCGGTTTTGAACGGGAATTATGGCAGGCGGCCGATGCGCTCCGCTCCAACATGGATGCCGCCGAATATAAGCATGTCGTCCTCGGATTGATCTTCCTCAAGTACATCTCCGACGCCTTCGAAGAGCAGCACGCTAAACTCGACGCCGAACGCGCCCAGGGCGCCGATCCGGAAGACCCGGACGAGTACCGGGCCGTCAACATCTTCTGGGTCCCCAAGGAAGCGCGCTGGTCAAAACTCAAGGCCGGGGCCAAACAGCCCACCATCGGCAAGACCGTCGACGAGGCGATGCTCGCCATCGAGCGCGACAACCCCTCCCTCAAGGGCATGCTCCCCAAGGATTACGCCCATCCTCGCCTCGACAAACAGCGCCTCGGCCAGCTCATCGACTTGATCGGGAACCTGTTGCTCGGGGGCGAGGCGTATCGCTCCCAGGACATCCTGGGGCGCGCGTTCGAATACTTCCTTTCTCAGTTTGCAAGCGACGAGGGCAAAAAGGGCGGCCAGTTCTATACTATACGCCCCGCTGCGTCGTCCGCGTCCTTGTGGAGATGCTCGCCCCCTACAAGGGCCGGGTCTACGATCCCTGCTGCGGCTCGGGCGGGATGTTCGTCCAGTCGGTCGAGTTCGTCAAGGCCCATGCCTCGGGCAACGGCAATGGCGGCAAGGCCAAGGCCGATGTCAGCGTCTTTGGCCAGGAATCCAACCACACAACCTGGCGGCTGGCCAAGATGAACCTCGCCATCCGGCAGATCGAGAACAACCTCG
>MICJ01000069.1:0-41733 GCA_001830835.1 Syntrophobacterales bacterium GWC2_56_13
CCGTGATCTTGACGGCCGCAACGCCCAGCTTGGAAAAAAACTTCACGACTTCCCCGACCTTCTGCTCAGCCATAACCGGTCCTCCTTCCGCATGACATTGTCGGACAAAACACCGTTTTGTGAACCATTTGCGGTCAAACTATATCGTTTCTTATTAAAAATACAAGGGGGGAAATTAAGGTAAAAACAAAAAAAGGGCGGGGCGAATGCCCGCCCTCCGCACGTTTTTTTATTTCTTTGAGGCGGGTGACTTCTTCTTTTCTTTCTCCGTCTCCGCATCGCGGACGAATTCTATGATGGACATGGGGGCATTATCGCCTGTGCGATAACCAGTTTTGACGATCCTCGTATAGCCGCCGGACCTGTCCCGATACCGCGTGGAGAGCTCCCCGAACAACTTTCCCACCATCTCCCGATCCCGGACATACGCAGCGGCCTGCCTCCTCGCATGGAGATCACCTCTCTTGCCGAGCGTGATCATCTTCTCCGCCACTTTTTTCAGCTCCTTCGCCTTCATGTCGGTGGTCTTGATCTTCTCATATTTCAAAAAGGATGTCACCATCGTCCTGAGCATCGCCTTGCGATGGCTTGTCGTTCTCCCCAGTTTGCTTCCAAATATTCCCTGGCCCATCGAATATCATCCTTTCCCACAGACAAATCTATTCTGCCTCTGCGGCCGCTTCTTCCGGGTTTTCGGCCTTGTTCCACGGAGAGAAACCCAGCTTCATGCCGAAGCCGAGACCCGAATCCAAAAGAATCTCCTTGATCTCAGTCAACGATTTCCTGCCGAAATTCTTGGTCTTGAGCATCTCCGCTTCCGTCTTCTGAACCAGTTCCCCGATCAGATTGATACCGGCATTTTTAAGACAATTTGCCGAACGCACGGAGAGTTCCAGATCATCCACGTGCCGCAGAAGGATATCGTTGATATCTTCCTTTTCCACGATCTCGCGCGCTTCCCCCTCTTCTTCCGCCTCGGAGAAATTGATGAAGGGATCCAGCTGCTGTTTGAGTATCTTCGCAGAGTAGGCCACGGCATCCTCCGGGAGAACGCTCCCGTCCGTCCATATCTCAAGAATCAGGCGGTCATAGTCTGCAACCTGGCCCACCCTGGCGTAGGTCACGGTATAATTGACCTTCTTTATCGGTGAAAAGATCGCATCAATATTGATGGTTCCCTCAGGCTGCTCCGGATCCCTTTCCTTCTGGGCGGGGACATAACCCTTACCCATCTTGACGACCAATTCCGCTTTGAGAAAAGCATCCCCGATCAATGTTGCGATATAGTGATCGGGATTGAGGATCTCCACCGTCCCGTCGGTGATGATATCCGCCGCGGTGACCACCCCTTCCCGGGAGGTATCGATATGGATGGTCCGCGGCCCGTCCTGATGAAGCTTCAGCCGTACGCCTTTCAGATTCAGAATGATATCGGTTACGTCCTCTTTTACTCCGGGGATCGTGGAAAATTCATGAAGGATCCCGTCAAATTTCGCGGAAACAATGGCCGCCCCCTGAATAGAAGAGAGTAGAATCCTCCGCATCGCATTTCCCAAGGTGATGCCGAAGCCGCGCTCAAGCGGCTGGCAGCTGAACTCCCCATAAAAATGGGTATGGGTCGCTTCGTCGATATCGACTCTTTTTGGTTGAATCAAACTGCGCCAGTTTCTCTGCATAATTTCTTTCCCTGTCCTTCCGATACCTGGTTAGTGCTTACTTGGAATAAAGCTCTACGATCAGCTGTTCCTTTACCGGCATCGTCAATTCTTCACGGGTAGGAAGCGTCTTCACGACGCCCCTGAAGTTTGTTTTATCGATTTCCAGCCATTGAGGCACACCCCTTCTGGCAACGGTTTCCATAGCCTCGAGGATCCGCTCGACCTTGCGGCTCCCCTCTCTGACCTGGACTTCGTCTCCGAGCTTGATCAGATAGGAAGGGACATTGACCGGCTTTCCGCTGACCATAAAATGGTTATGTCTTACCATCTGTCTTGCTTCCGTACGCGAATTGGCAAAACCCATCCTGAAGACCATGTTGTCCAGCCTTCTCTCCAGAAACACGAGGAGATTGGTCCCGGTAATTCCTTTTTGTCTGTCCGCTTTATGGAAATACCCCCGGAACTGCTTTTCCAGCAGGCCGTACATCCTCTTGAGCTTCTGCTTTTCCCTCAACTGGACGCCGTAGTCGGAGAATTTTTTCCGCATCTGGCCGTGATCTCCCGGCGCATAACTCCGCCTTTCATAGGCGCATTTTTCACTGTAGCATCTGTCCCCTTTGAGAAACAGCTTTAAACCTTCTCTCCGGCACAACCTGCACGTGGATTCTCTATACCTTGCCAAAAATGCCTCCCTGATCAGTGATCAATTAACAATTATCAGTGTACAATGATCAACGATCAACGGCGACTGACCGTTGATCATTGATCGTTGACAGTTGCTTAAACCCTTCTGCGTTTGGGCGGACGGCACCCGTTATGGGGAATCGGCGTCACGTCGCGGATCAGACTGATCTTGAGCCCTGCCAGCTGCAGCGATCTCAGGGCCGATTCCCGGCCTGAACCCGGTCCTTTGACGTAGACCTGAACGGATCTCACCCCATGTTCCCTTGCCTTCTTCACGGCGTCCTCCGCCGCCATCTGCGCCGCAAAGGGGGTGCTTTTCCTCGACCCCTTGAACCCCTGCATTCCAGCGGACGCCCAGGCAATGACATTCCCGCTCAGATCGGTAATCGTCACAATCGTATTGTTAAAGGTCGACTGAATGTGCGCTATTCCCTCGGAGATATTTTTCTTTTCCTTTTTCTTCCCTGTTTTTCTGACTGGCTTTGCCATTGGTCCTCCGGATCCACTCCCCTATTTCTTCTTGCCGGCAATCGACCTTCTCGGTCCTTTTCTTGTCCTGGCGTTGGTGCTCGTTCTCTGGCCCCTGACGGGAAGTCCCTTTCGATGCCGCAACCCGCGGTAACTCCCGACGTCCATCAGCCTCTTGATGGACATGGACACATCCCGTCGCAAATCCCCTTCGACCTTCTGTTCCTTGTCGATGATACTCCTGATGGAGGTTATTTCCGCATCTGCAAGCTGCTCGGTTCTCGTATCGGGACCGACGGCGGCTTCGCGAAGGATCTCTTTTGATTTTGACCGCCCGATCCCGTAGATGTAGGTCAAAGCGATCTCCATCCTTTTGTTCTTGGGTAAATCCACACCTGCAATTCGTGCCACCTGACAACCTCCTGAAAATTCAAATCCTTATCCCTGACGCTGCTTATGCTTCGGATTTTCGCAAATCACACGCAACACGCCCCGCCTTTTGACGATCTTGCACTTTTCGCATATTTTCTTGACCGAAGAACGTACTTTCACGATCATCACTCCTCTATCCGCCGAAGGCACGGCGTGGACCGCAGACCGGTCTACCGCCTTCGCTATTTAGTCCTGTAAATGATCCTTCCCCGGGTCAGGTCATAGGGAGACAACTCGACCGTGACCTTGTCGCCGGGAAGAATCTTGATAAAATGCATCCTCATCTTCCCGGAAATATGGGCCAGAACGCGATGACCGTTTTCCAGTTCCACACGAAACATGGCATTGGGCAGGGGTTCAATCACCCGGCCTTCAACCTCTATTGCTTCCTCTTTCGCCATAATTTCCACCCGGGGACAGATTTCAAATGTCAAAGCGATCTCCATCCTTTTGTTCTTGGGTAAATCCACACCTGCAATTCGTGCCACCTGACAACCTCCTGAAAATTCAAATCCTTATCCCTGACGCTGCTTATGCTTCGGATTTTCGCAAATCACACGCAACACGCCCCGCCTTTTGACGATCTTGCACTTTTCGCATATTTTCTTGACCGAAGAACGTACTTTCACGATCATCACTCCTCTATCCGCCGAAGGCACGGCGTGGACCGCAGACCGGTCTACCGCCTTCGCTATTTAGTCCTGTAAATGATCCTTCCCCGGGTCAGGTCATAGGGAGACAACTCGACCGTGACCTTGTCGCCGGGAAGAATCTTGATAAAATGCATCCTCATCTTCCCGGAAATATGGGCCAGAACGCGATGACCGTTTTCCAGTTCCACACGAAACATGGCATTGGGCAGGGGTTCAATCACCCGGCCTTCAACCTCTATTGCTTCCTCTTTCGCCATAATTTCCACCCGGGGACAGATTTCAAATCTGTCCCCATGCCGTTATTTCCGGGGACAGATTTCAAATCTGTCCCCATGCCGCCGTCACTGAATCAGGCTGAGAATATCCGGTCCGTTTTCCGTAATCGCTACGGAATGTTCAAAGTGCGCGGAAAGTTTTCCGTCCTCTGTGACCACGGTCCACCCGTCCGGCAGAACCTTGATCCGGTAACTTCCCTCATTGACCATCGGCTCTATGGCCAGGACCATTCCCGGCCGGAGCTCAATCCCTCTTCCTCGGACGCCGTAATTGGGGATCTGCGGCTCTTCGTGGAGGCTTCTGCCGATGCCGTGTCCGACAAAATCCCGGATAACCGAAAAGCCGTCCGCTTCGACGCGCTGCTGGACAGCGGCTGAAACATCTCCCAGGCGATTGCCGGCCCGCGCCTGATGGATTGCATCGTAAAGACTCTCTTCGGTCGCCCTCATCAGTCTCTGGGCTTTCACGGAAACGGGTCCAACCGGAACAGTGATGGCGGCATCGCCGAAATACCCCTTGTAATCCACCCCGAAGTCGAGGCTCAGAATATCTCCGGAGATGAGAGGTCTTTCCGACGGCAGCCCATGAACCACTTCGCCATTCACGGATGTACACAGAGCAAAGGGATAGCCGCGGTATCCCTTGAATGCGGGCCTGACCCGTCTCTTGTGCGACAGCTCTTCGGACATTCTGTCAAGCTCGCGGGTAGTTACGCCCGGCTTTACCTTTTCCCTCAATTCGCACAAGATCTCCGCAACGATCAGATTGCTCGTCCGCAGCTTCTCAATCTCGTCCGGCAATTTCAGGATGACCATGTCAATGATCCGACTCTTCCGGTAGTAATGCATCCCTCAACGTCTTCTGGCTATCTTGCCTTTTTTCATGAAACCTTCATACTGTCTTGTCAGCAGATGGGTCTCGATCTGCCCCGCCGTATCCAGGGCGACACCCACGACAATCAGGAGAGCTGTTCCTCCGAAGTAGAAGGGAACATTGAAAGAACTGATCAGAATGCTGGGAAGCACGCAGACGGCGGAGACATAGATCGCCCCTCCGAATGTCAGCTTCGTAAGGACATCATCGATATACTCGGCCGTCTTCTTGCCCGGCCGGATGCCTGGTACGTAACCGCCGTATTTTCTCATGTTGTCGGCCACGTCCACCGGATTGAAGGTAACGGCCGTATAGAAAAAACAGAAGAAGACGATAAAGGCCACGTAGAGCAGCTCATAGCCGACCCGTCCCGGGATCAGCTCACCCGCAACCGCCTTCATCCAGGGATGGGGGATGAAATTCGCGATCGTCGCCGGAAACATGATGATCGAAGAGGCAAATATCGGCGGGATGACGCCAGCCGAATTGACCTTCAGGGGAAGGTGGGTCGACTGACCGCCGTACATCTTCCTCCCGATAATCCGCTTCGCATACTGCACGGGGATCCTTCTCTGTCCACTCTCGACAAAGACGATCACGCCGATGACCAGTACCATCATCAAGATAAGGATGAGTATGAAAAAAATTCCCATTTCACCCGAGAAGAGGAGGCGGAAGGTGTTGATGATCGCCTCCGGCCCGCGGACCACGATACCGGCGAAAATGATCAGCGAGATGCCGTTGCCGATCCCCTTTTCGGTAATCTGCTCCCCCAGCCACATGATAAACGCGGTCCCCGCCGTCAGGGTGATCACCGTCATCAGCCGGAACGCCCAGCCGGTAGTGATGACTATGGAGGCCCCCGTGGGACCCGCCATGTTTTCCAGCCCGATGGAAATTCCAAATCCCTGGATCAGGCTGAGAACCACCGTCCCATAACGGGTGTACTGCGTGATCTTTCGCCTGCCCGCTTCTCCCTCTTTGGAAAGCTTTTCCAGGTAGGGGACGGCCACGGTCAAAAGCTGCAGGATGATCGAGGCGCTGATGTAGGGCATGATCCCCAGCGCAAAGACCGAAAGATTGCTCAGCGCCCCCCCGGCAAACATGTCAAAGAGCCCAAGCAGAGATCCCTTTGCCTGTTCGAAAAAGGCAGCCAGTGCCGCAGTATCGATCCCGGGTGTGGGGACATGAGCGCCGATCCGGTAGACCGCCAGAAGGAGAAAAGTAAAGAGAATCCTCTTCTGAAGCTCCGGTATCTTGGAAATATTTTTTAAGCCTTCTAACAAATCAGCCGACCTCTACAATTGTGCCGCCTGCGGCTTCAATCTTCTGCCGCGCCCCACGGCTGACCATATCCACCTTCAGGGAGAGAGGAAAGCCGATCTCCCCATTTCCCAATACCTTGATTCCGTCCGCCTTCCGCGTCACCAGCCCCGCGGAAAGCAGTGTCTCCCGATCAACAACCGATCCCTCCGGAAAGCGTTTCAACTCCTCGATATTGACCGTGGCGATGATCCGCCTCATGGGATTCTTGAATCCCCGTTTGGGCAGTCTTCGCGAGAGGGGCATCTGCCCTCCCTCGAAATTGGGTCTGACACTGTGCCCGGAGCGGGCATTCTGACCCTTTGCCCCTTTTCCGGCCGTGCCTCCGTGCCCCGAGCCGTCTCCGCGACCGACCCTTTTGCCCTTCTTCCGCGAGCCTTCCGGCGGTTTCAATGTTCCCAGATTCATTTCCCGCTCCCCTCAACTTCTACCGCAGCCACGAGGTGATCGACCTTCCGGATCATACCGCGTATTTCAGGCGTATCGTTCAGCACAACGGTCTTATTTACCTTCCCTAATCCCATGCCGCGAAGGACCCTGCGCTGAGCCTCAGGCCGGCCTATGAAACTTTTCACCAGTGTAATCTTCAGTTTTTTTACCACAGCCTGCCCCTCTAAGCGCTAATTTCAGCAATGCTCCTGCCTCTGACCGCAGCTATATCTGCCGGCGCCTTCAACTGCCCCAGGCCCTCTATGGTCGCCTTGACCAGGTTGTGAGGATTATGCGAACCGAGGCACTTCGTAAGGATGTTCTGAACCCCGGCCACTTCCAGGACAGCCCGGACCGCCCCGCCGGCAATCAGTCCGGTCCCTTCGGACGCAGGCTTCAGAAGGACTTTCCCGGCGCCGTAATGCCCGATGACGCTGTAGGGAATTGTTCTGTTCTCGATCGCCACCCTGATCATGGTTCTCTTGGCCTGTTCCATACCCTTTCGGATTGCCTCCGGGACTTCATGCGCCTTGCCCAGACCGGCGCCGACGGACCCTTTTCCATCGCCGACAACTACAATGGCACTGAACCGGAAGCGGCGTCCGCCTTTCACCACTTTGGCCGTCCTGTTTATCGCAATCACTCTGTCGAGAAGTTCCAATTCTTCCATATTTTTACTTTCCAACGATCTTTCCCTTCCCTATCGATTGTCGAATTGCAGGCTCAAAACTTCAGTCCTGCTTCTCTCGCGCCGTCGGCCAGAGACCTTACCCTGCCGTGATAGAGGTACCTTCCGCGATCGAAGACGGCCTCTTCAATACCGATGGCCTGGAGTCGCTTTGCCAGCAGCATCCCCACCGCTTTCGCCGCCTCTATATTTTTCAGATCGCCGAGAGAATTCCCCAGTTCCTTGCTTAGCGTAGATGCCTCGGCAAGGGTCCTTCCTGAATCATCGGCAATGGCCTGAACATAAATATGCACAGCCGACCTGAACACGGACAGGCGCGGTCTCTTCTCGGTCCCGGACACCTTCCCCCTGACCCTCTTCTTCCGTTTGATCCTGGTCTTTTCAATTCTCTTCGTTGCCAATGTTCTACCTCTTCACTGGATACACCGAGACTGGAGCCCGGCATACCGAAAACTTAGGCCCCTACTGATTTTCCGACCTTACGTCTGATCTTCTCGCCCGCATACATGATCCCCTTGCCCTTGTACGGCTCCGGCTTTTTCAGACTTCGGATCTCCGCTGCCACCCGGCCGACCAACTGCTTGTCAATACCGGATACGACGATGTTGATCTGCTTATCGACCTTAATCTGGATCCCGTCCGGTATTGGATACTCAACCGGAGAAGAAAAACCAATGGTCAGTTTAAGCTTATTGCCGATGACTTCCGCACGGTATCCGACTCCTGATATCTCCAGCCTCTTTTCAAACCCGCTGGTGACCCCCCAGACCATGTTCGTAAGCAGGGTTCTGACCAGGCCATGATAGGACCTCTCTTTTCTTCCGTCTGACAGCCTTTTGACCTCTACCATCCTTTCGCCCAGAATCACATCAACGCCCTTTGGCGCTTTAAGGGAAAGATTTCCCTTGGGGCCCTCAACCTTTATGATGGACTGATCCTGGCTGACCCTCACCCCGGGAGGGATTTCCACGGGTATTTTACCAATTCTCGACATGAAGCAATCTCCCGATTCTTACCTGGGGACAGATTTCAAATCTGCCCCATCGCTTTTCAACTTACCACACATTGCAGAGGAGCTCTCCACCCAGTCTCAATTCCCTGGCTTCCTTATCGGTCATCACTCCCCTTGAGGTGGAAAGAATGGAGATGCCATAACCGTTAAGCACCTGAGGAATATTCTCACTTTTCACATAAACCCTTCTGCCGGGTTTGCTTACCCTCTGAATATCCGTGATAACGGTTCTTTTCGTATCCGGGTACTTCAGATAAACCCTCAATATCTCATGCCCGCGCGGATCATTTTTGATGTCATAGCCGCTGATGAAACCGGATTTCTTCAACACCTTCGCAATGTTCAGATTGATCCGCGAGCTCAACAGATCAACGCTCTTGAAATGAACGCGGTTGGCATTTCTGATCCTGGTGAGCATGTCTGCGATCGGATCGGTCATCCCCATATCACTGCTCCTCTTCTACCAGCTTGATTTGATGACGCCAGGAATTTCTCCCTTTAAAGAAAGATTTCTCAGGCAAATCCTGCACATATCAAATTTTCGATAATAGGCCCTTGGTCTTCCGCATAGCGGGCAGCGGTTGTAACCCCTCACCGAGAATTTCGGTTTTCTATTGGCCTTCACAATCAAGGATGTCTTTGCCACTCTCAATCCTCCAGAGATATATCCTTAGTCACGCTGCTTTCAGTTTTTGAACGGCATTCCCATAAGTTTCAGAAGCTGCCTCGCCTCATCATCAGTTTTAGCTGTAGTGACGATGGCAATGTTCATGCCTCTGATTTTATCTACCTTGTCATATTCGATCTCCGGAAAGATGATCTGCTCCTTCAGCCCAAGGGAGAAATTCCCTCTGCCGTCAAACGATTTTGGGGAAACCCCCCTGAAATCACGGACGCGGGGGATGGCTACGCTGACCAATCTGTCGAAGAACTCGTACATCCGCTCACTCCTGAGTGTTACACAGCATCCAATGGACATCCCCTGGCGAAGCTTGAAAGTCGCGATGGACTTCCTCGCCTTGGTGATGATCGGCTTCTGTCCCGTGATCCTGGTCAGCTCTTCCACCGCACTATCAAGGATCTTGACATTCTGAATGGCTTCCCCGAGCCCCATGTTGACCACGATTTTCACGATTCGGGGAACTTCCAGCGGGTTCTTATAGTGAAACTCCCTGACGAGAGCCGGAACGACTTCCTTTGTATAGTATTCTTTTAGTCTTGCCATCTTTCCCCAGCCTATGTATCCAAGATCTCGTGACACTTGCTGCAGACACGCACCTTTTTCCCATCGTCCAGGACCTTGTATCCGATCCGGACGCCTGTACCGCATTTACTGCACAGATACAAAACATTGGAAACGTGGATCGACCCCTCCTTCTCGATAATGCCGCCTTTGCCCTTGGCATCCGGCTTCTTGTGCTTCTTGATCAGGTTGATCTTCTCCACGATGACCCGCTCACGATCGGCGATCGTGCTCATGATCTTGCCTGTCTTGCCTTTCTCTTTCCCGGCAATGACCTTTACCGTATCCCCTTTTTTCAATCGCTTTTCCAGCATCGCTTGTTCCTCAGTCGCTCCCTAACGGGGACAGATTTGAAATCTGTCCCCGTCAGATTTCAAATCTGTCCCCATCGCTTATAAAACCTCGGGCGCCAGCGATATGATCTTCATGAACTGTTTTGCCCGGAGCTCCCGCGCCACCGGCCCGAAGATTCTTGTCCCGATCGGTTCCATCTGGTTCGAAATGAGGACAGCGGAATTATCATCAAATTTCAGGTAAGAGCCATCAGGCCTCCTCACCTCTTTAACGGTCCTGACGACCACCGCCTTCATCACATCGCCCTTCTTCACCTTCGAATTCGGCAGGGCCTCCTTGACAGCGATGACAATCACATCACCAAGGCTGGCATATCTTCTCTTTGAGCCTCCAAGAACCTTGATGCATGCTACTTTCTTGGCGCCGGAATTGTCCGCCACATTCAACACGGTCTGCATCTGAATCATATTCAATACCCCATTGCGCTTTAGGGAGTTAGGAGTCAGGAGTTAGGAGTTAAGAAACCAACCACCTTGCTCCGTGCTCTTTACACCTTTACTCCTTACACCTAACGCCTTATTGCGATCTACCTTGCCTTCTCCAAGATCTCCAGCATCCGCCACCGTTTATCCTTGCTCAGCGGACGCGACTCGATGATGAGAACCTTATCCCCTATCTGACAGCGGTTTTGCTCATCATGGGCCTTATATTTCTCATAACGCTTGATGTATTTATGAAATACAGCATGCTTCACGAGTCTCTCCGCCCGCACCACGATCGTTTTGTCCATTTTATTGCTGACCACCACACCCTTGATGGTACTCTTGTTACCGCGATGCTCCACTACCTTTCCTCCTTTTCGACCAGAACCGTTTTGATACGGGCGATATCCCTGCGAACCTGGCCCAACATGGCGGAAGAATCGAGCTGCCTCGCGGCATGACGAAGGCGGAGCTTGAAAAGCTCTTCCGTGAGTTCTCTATTCTTCTGCTGCAACTCACCGCTGCTAAGATCTCTGATCTCTTTAATCTTCATCAGACATCTCCCTTGCAAGAAACTTCGTTCCGATGGGGAGCTTATGAGCCGCCAGGATGAAGGCCTCTTTGGCGATCTCCTTTGAAACCCCCTCTATCTCATAGAGTACAACACCCGGTTTGATCACCGCCACCCACTCTTCCGGAGCACCCTTTCCTTTTCCCATACGGGTCTCTGCTGGTTTCTTTGTCACGGACTTATGCGGGAATATCCTGATCCAGATCTTTCCGCCGCGCTTGACGTGACGAGTCATCGCCACCCGCGCCGCCTCGATCTGTCTTGCGGTAATCCAGCCGCACTCTGTTGCCTGAAGGGCATATTCGCCAAAAGCCACGGTATTCCCCCGCGTGGCCTTTCCGCTCATACGGCCCCTTTGCAATTTTCTGAATTTTACCCTTTTCGGCATTAACATCTTTTATTGCCCCTGTTCTTCCCGCTCATCCCCACGATCTCCCGGGATATCGGCCCTTCTATAAAAACCTATTTTGCGATCTCTTTCTTCCCTGGCAGTACTTCCCCATGGAATATCAGTACTTTGACACCAATGAGCCCATATGCCGTCCGGGCTTCGGTAAAACCGTAATCGACATCGGCCCTCAAGGTATGAAGGGGCACCCTGCCCTCTCGATACCATTCCGATCTGGCCATTTCGGCGCCACCCAAACGTCCGCCGCAGTTTACTCGAATACCCTTTGCCCCGAACTTCATCGCCGCAGTGACACATTTCTTCATCGCCCGGCGGAAAGCAACCCGTCTCTCCAACTGCTGTGCGACATTTTCGGCTATCAGTTGCGCGTCGATCTCCGGCTTGCGGACCTCAAGAATATTGATGATCACCTCGCTTGTGGTGATCGCCTCGAGATCCTTTTTCAATTTTTCAATCTCGGATCCCTTCTTCCCAATGATGATTCCGGGGCGGGCCGCGTGGATATTCACCTTGGCCTTATTGGCAGCCCTTTCGATTTCTATTCTGGAGATGCCGGCATGGTAAAGCTTCTCCTTGAGGAATTTTCTGATCTTGATATCCTCATGGAGCAACTCACAGTATTTCTTTTCTGAAAACCATTGTGAGCTCCACGTTTTGACACCACCCAACCTCAGCCCGATCGGGTTAACCTTTTGCCCCAATCTGTCACCTCCTCAACTGTTACTGTTCATCCAGGACCACGGTGATATGACTCATCCGTTTTTTTATCGCTGCCGCCCTTCCCTGAGCCCTCGCCCTCCACCTTTTGAGCGAGGGACCCTGATCGACGAAGATCTCCTTCACGAAAAGGATTTTTTCATCGATATTAGGATTTTGCTTCGCATTGTCCAGCGCGGAATTGAGAACCTTGCTGACGTGACCGGCCGCATATTTCCTCACGAAAAGGAGAATCTGCTTCGCTTCCTCAACCTTTTTTCCTCTAACCAGATCCACCACCAGACGCGCCTTCTGTGGCGATATCCTGATATACTTGGCAACTGCTCTTGATTCCATAACTGACTCCAAACCGCCGAGGTAAATCATCCCAGTGAGGGGACAGATTTCAAATCTGTCCCCTTCGTGCAGAAAAGCTGCTACTTGCGCAGCTTTGTCTTGCGGTCTCCGGCATGGCTGTAAAATGTCCTTGTTGGTGCAAATTCACCCAGCTTATGACCCACCATGTTTTCGGTCACAAAGACCGGGATGAATTTTTTCCCGTTGTGTACAGCAAAGGTCTGTCCGATCAATTCGGGGGTTACTGTAGAACGGCGCGACCAGGTCTTGATGACCGCCTTGCTCCCCGTAGCATCCTGCCTTCTGACCTTTTCAAGAAGCCTTTCCTCAATAAATGCACCCTTCTTAATTGAACGTGCCACCTTTTAACCCCTTCTTTTTACAATATATTTATCGGTACTTTTATTGGTACGCGTCTTATGGCCCTTTGTCGGCACGCCCCACGGGGTACAAGGATGACGTCCCCCGGATGACTTTCCTTCACCGCCGCCCATCGGATGGTCAACCGGGTTCATGGCCACACCTCTGACCCTGGGCCGCCGCCCAAGCCAGCGTGACCGTCCCGCCTTCCCGATACTCAGGTTTTCATGATCGATATTGCCGACCTGGCCAATGGTAGCCTTGCATTCCAGGAAGACCTTTCTCACCTCGCCGGAGGGAAGACGAACCTGGGCGTAGCCTGCCTCCTTGGCCATCAGCTGCCCGTAGGCGCCCGCGGACCGGATCAGTTGACCTCCCCGACCCACCTTGAACTCCAGATTGTGGATGAGGGTTCCCAGGGGAATATTCTTCAGAGGCACGGTATTGCCGGGTTTGATATCGGCATTTTCCCCGCTGACCACGGCATCGCCTACCACAATCTTGGCCGGGGCTATGATATATCTCTTTTCACCGTCGATGTAATTCAGCAGGGCAATCCGCGATGATCTGTTGGGATCGTATTCGATGGCGCCTACACGAGCCTGAATATCTTCCTTGTCTCTCCTGAAATCGATCAGCCGGTACCGCCGCTTGTGCCCCCCGCCGATGTGGCGGCTGGTCATCCTTCCGTAGCTGTTGCGGCCTCCCGTTTTCTTCAGCGGACGTAAAAGACTCTTCTCCGGCTTAGCCCTGGTGACCTCTTCAAAGTCCGAACAGGTCTGAAACCTTCTTCCCGGTGACGTCGGCTTGTACTTTTTAATTCCCATCCCCTTTATTCCCTCATCCTTAAAAAATGTGAGGCGTGGGTTATGAGGCGAGAGGCGTTAAAACCTCCTTACTCCTTACTCCATCGCTTCAATCCGGTTGCCGGGAGCCAGTGTAACAACCGCCTTCTTCCAGGAGCGCCTTTCACCCACGGTCTTTCCCGTTCTTTTTTTCTTGCCGCGGACATTCATGACCCGCACGCTCAACACCTTGACCTTGAAGAGCTTCTCAACGGCCCGACCGACTTCGATTTTGTTGGCGCCCGTGTGCACCTCAAAGTGGTACTGATTCGCAGCATCCCTGGCAACCGTGCTCTTCTCCGTGATCAGCGCCTTTCTTATGATCTGATGCAGTTCCATTTATGATATCAACGCCCCTTCAATTTTCTTAATAGAGGGTTCCAAAAGCACAACATGATCGAATTTCAGCAGATCGTAGACATTGATTCCTTCTGATCTGACCATCTTGACCTCCGGGATGTTTCGTGAGGACTTCTCGAGAGTCGGCTGTGCTCCGTCAATGACGAAAAGCGCCTTTTTGAATCCGAAGCGGTCTATCACCTCCTGGAATCTTTTTGTCTTGATTTCATCCATCGGGAAATCACTCAGAACTATCATCCGCTCTTCCTTGAATTTCATGCTCAAAGCAGAAATCAGCGCCAATCTTCTCACCTTCTTGGGCACTTTGAAGGCATAGCTGCGGGGTTGAGGTCCGAATACGGTTCCGCCTCCCCTCCAGAGCGGAGAGCGTGAGTGACCCGCCCTGGCACGGCCCGTCCCCTTCTGACGCCACGGTTTTTTCCCTCCGCCGCGGATATCGCTCCT
Source organism: Syntrophobacterales bacterium GWC2_56_13 (assembly GCA_001830835.1). GTDB lineage: Bacteria > Desulfobacterota > Syntrophia > Syntrophales > UBA5619 > JAKAFS01. Next base: position 14,558 of record MICJ01000069.1, read on the forward strand.
GCCCTTGGTCGAGGCCGTCCCCCTCCGCCGGAATGCCATCTGCATCCGGACCACCTCGTAAATGGCGCTCTCATTCACCGGCGCACCAAACACAACCTCGCTCAGTTCGATCTCCGAGACCTTGTTATTTTCAATGTCGTACACACCTGCTACTAACATTTTAACCACCTTGAGAACCCACCTGTTGACCCTTCTTGATCGCCTGCTTGATAAGGACAAACCCGTTTTTACAGCCGGGCACGGCACCCTTGACGAGGATCACATTCATTTCCGGCCTGACAGCCCATACCAACAGGTTCTGGATTGTCTTCCTTTCGCTCCCCATATGACCGGGAAGCTTTGTTCCTTTGAAAACCCTCGACGGATCGGCACTTGCACCGATGGAGCCAGGCGCCCTGTGGAACATGGAACCATGGGTCGCTCTGCCGCCGCTGAATCCATGACGCTTTATGACACCCGCAAATCCCTTGCCCTTTGTCGTGCCGACGATGTCTACATAATCCCCGGGTTCAAACATTTCGGGTTTCAATTCGAGACCAGGCTCGCCACCCTCCATATCCATCCTGAACTCTCTGAGAATACGGAACAGCCCCTTGTCCGCCTTCCGGAAGTGTCCCTGAAGGGCCTTGGTCACATTTTTCTGCTTAATACGTCCATAACCAAGCTGAAGGGCAGCATAACCGTCCTTCTCTTTGGTTTTCTTCTGAATGATCACGGAAGGCTCCACTTCTATGACCGTCACGGGAACGGATACCCCTTCTTCCGAAAATACCTGGGTCATCCCTAATTTCTTACCGATCAGTCCTTTTGTCATCATCACTCACTTTTACCAAAATAATAACCCATCCCGAAGGATGGTGAAACGGCCTGCAAAGCCATCTCGGAGATCTTCCTGTTCTACAACTTGATCTCGACATCCACGCCCGCAGACAGATCGAGCTTCATCAGGGCATCCACTGTCGCCTGTGTCGGCTCGATAATGTCAATCAATCTCTTGTGCGTTCTGATCTCGAACTGCTCTCTCGATTTCTTGTCCACATGCGGCGACCGATTGACGCAGTACTTGTTGATCTCGGTCGGCAGCGGGATGGGACCGGCCACACGGGCGCCGGTCCTCTTTGCCGTCTCTACGATATCTTCCACCGAACGGTCCAGCAGCTTATGGTCGTAGGCTTTCAGACGAATCCTTATTTTTTGATCTTTCATGGTTTCATTCAACCTGTTTGTAATGGCAGCCTATTCGATGATCTTGCTGACGACGCCGGCGCCAACCGTCCGGCCCCCTTCGCGGATAGCAAATCTGAGCTGCTCTTCCATGGCGATCGGCGTGATCAATGTCACTTCCATTTCGACATTGTCGCCGGGCATGACCATTTCCACGCCTTCCGGCAGGTTTGCGACACCGGTCACATCCGTGGTCCGGAAATAGAACTGGGGGCGATATCCGTTGAAGAAGGGGGTATGCCGTCCGCCTTCCTCCTTCGTCAGGACGTAGACCTGCGCCTTAAACCTGGTGTGCGGCGTGATGGAACCCGGTTTGGCCACCACCTGCCCTCTTTCCACTTCCTCGCGCTTCGTGCCCCGGAGAAGAACCCCGATGTCATCGCCGGCACGGCCTTCATCGAGCGTCTTGCGGAACATCTCGACACCGGTGCAAACGGTCTTGAAGGTCGGCCGGATCCCGATAATCTCGACTTCCTCACCCGTCCGGATAATGCCGCGATCCACACGACCCGTCACGACTGTGCCGCGACCGGAAATGGTAAAGACATCGCCGACCGGCATGAGGAACGGCTTGTCAAGATCGCGAACCGGCACCGGGATGTAGTTATCGACGGCTTCCAGGAGCTCCCAGATGGACTTCACATCGGGAGAATTCGGATCATCGGCCTCGAGGGCCTTCAGCGCCGACCCGCGGATGATCGGGATGTCATCGCCCGGAAAATCATAAGCTGTCAGGAGTTCTCTTAGTTCGAGCTCCACCAGATCAAGCAGTTCAGGGTCATCCACGAGATCCACTTTGTTCATGTAAACCACGATATAGGGAACCTGAACCTGACGGGCAAGGAGGATGTGCTCCCGGGTCTGAGGCATGGGGCCATCGGATGCAGCAACGACGAGGATCGTGCCGTCCATGTGCGCGGCGCCGGAAATCATGTTCTTGATGTAGTCGGCGTGGCCCGGGCAGTCGACATGGGCATAGTGACGCTTTTCCGTCTGATATTCCACATGCGAGATGTTGATGGTGACCCCTCTCTCCTTTTCTTCCGGTGCATTATCGATAGAATCGAAGGGTCTGAATTCGGCAAGTCCCTTCGTGGCCAAGTGTTTTGTGATCGCAGCGGTCAAAGTGGTCTTTCCATGATCAACGTGACCGATGGTTCCGACGTTTAGATGCGGCTTCGTCCTCTCAAATTTTTTCTTAGCCATCTCTAACCTCCTTATACTTTGAATGGGTTGTCAAAACCGGTAATGGGCAAATGCCTTGTTCGCCTCGGCCATCTTGTGAACGGCCTCCCTCTTTTTGATGGCCCCGCCCCGATTGTTCGCCGCGTCGATCAGTTCCGCCGCCAGCTTTTCCCTCATGGTTTTCTCGGAACGCTCCCGCGCGTGGGTGATCAGCCAGCGGATCCCTAGCGCCACCCTGCGGGATGGAATAACTTCCGTCGGCACCTGGTACGTCGACCCTCCGACACGCCTTGATTTGACCTCGATGACCGGCTTCACATTATTGACTGCTTTTTCAAAAACGTCGACCGGCTGTTCCTTGACCCTCTCCTGAATGATATCGAAGGCCCCGTACAGGATTGATTCCGCAACGCTCTTTTTCCCCCTCTTCAGGAGACTGTTGATAAATCTTGCCACCAGCCTGTTATTATATTTCGGATCGGGCAAGATCTCCCTCTTGGTAACCTCTCTTCTCCTCGGCATGACTCAATCCCCGCTCAGCTCGGCCTTTTAGCTCCGTATTTTGATCTTCCCTTTTTCCTGTCCTGTACGCCCACGGCATCGAGCGTTCCCCTGATGATGTGATACCGCACGCCGGGAAGATCCTTGACGCGGCCACCGCGAACCAGAACAACAGAATGTTCCTGAAGGTTGTGTCCCACACCCGGTATATAGGAGGTCACCTCATAACCACTGGTCAGCCGAACCCTGGCCACCTTTCTTAACGCGGAATTCGGTTTCTTGGGTGTGGACGTGTAAACCCTGACGCATACCCCCCGCCTCTGCGGCGAGCTGGCCAGCGCAGGTGTCGCCGCTTTCCTGTCGATCTTGGTTCTTCCCTTCCTAACTAACTGGTTTATCGTAGGCATGCGTCCTCCCGCCCCCTTCTTCAGCCGTAGATTTTACCGGTGCAACAAAAGATTTATTAACTATCAATTCACCGTTTCCATGTCAAGTTCTTTCTCGCTTATATTTTCATTCGGAAGAGACCCCTGCGCTTCGTCCTCGAGAAGTGCAAGTTCCTCGTCCGTCGTCCGGATTCCCAGTTTCTTGTACATGGTAAGCCCTGTGCCAGCCGGGATCAATCTTCCCATGATGACGTTCTCCTTGAGGCCCCTCAGGTAATCGGTCTTGCCGGCGAGGGAAGCCTCGGTCAGGACTCTCGTCGTTTCCTGGAAGGAGGCGGCGGAAATGAAGCTCTGGGTGGAGAGGGATGCCTTCGTGATCCCCATCAGGATGGGTTCGCCCTTGGCGGGTCTTCCCCCCTTGGCCACGATCCTGTCGTTCTCCTCCTGAAAGCGGAACCGCTCCACCTGCTCATCGGCAATGAAGGAGGCGTCGCCCGGGTCTTTGATCATGACCCGGCGGAGCATCTGGCGGACGATGACCTCCACATGCTTGTCGTTGATCTTGACGCCCTGCAGTCGATAAACGTCCTGGACCTCATCGACCAGATAACGGGCCAGTTCCTTCTCCCCTTTGATCATGAGGAGATCGTGCGGATTGTTGACGCCGTCCATGAGGGGTTCACCGGCGCTCACACGGTCCCCCTCCTGCACACTGACATGCTTGCCCTTGGGAATCAGGTATTCCTTTTCATCCTCGGCATCGGGGGTGATGATCACCTTTCTCTTCCCCTTGGAATCCTTGCCGTAAGAGACCACACCGTCGATCTCGCTGATCACGGCAAAGTCCTTCGGCTTCCTGGCCTCGAACAGCTCCGCCACCCGGGGGAGGCCGCCCGTAATATCCTTCGTCTTGGTCGTTTCGCGCGGGATCTTGGCGAGGATGTCGCCGGCAAAGACCGTATCCCCTTCAGAAACGACGATATTGGCGCCGACCGACAGGAGGTGTCTGGCCACCGCATTCGTTCCCGGAACCTTGGCCGTCTTGCCCTTCTTGTCCTTGATGGAAACGCGGGGACGCATGTCCGTTCCCCTGAATTCGATGATCACCTTCCGGGAAAGGCCGGTCACCTCGTCCACCTGCTCCTGCATGGTTTTCCCTTCGATGATATCCCCGAATTTGACCGTTCCGTCCACCTCGGTCAGGATGGGGATGGAGAAGGGATCCCACTCCGCGATAAGGGTTCCTCGATTCTGATCCTTCGGCCCATTCACCCCGCTCCCGTCGTCCACCCGGATATGCGCCCCGTACGGAACGGTGTATTTTGCGCGGCTCCGACCCTGGTCATCGAGCACATGAATCTCTCCGTTGCGATTCATGACGACCAGGCCGCCGGACCTGCTTTTCACCGTGTGGAGATTTACAAACCGGATGATCCCGTCATGTCTGGCTTCCAGTGTGGAATGTTCCTCGAATTTCGCCGTTCCACCGATATGGAAGGTTCTCATGGTCAGCTGGGTTCCGGGCTCGCCGATGGACTGGGCCGCAATGATGCCGACCGCTTCGCCGATATTCACGAGCCGACCGCGGGAAAGATCGCGGCCGTAACACATGGCGCAGACACCGTGTTTCGACTTGCAGGTCAGAACAGACCGGATATTGACCTTTTCGATGCCGGCGTCATCGATCTTCCTTGCCAGGTTTTCATCGATTTCCTGATTGGCCTTCACCAGAATCTCACCGGCCGAATAGGGTTTCTGGATATCCTCCAGGGCAACCCTTCCCAGGACGCGCTCACCGGCCGTCTCGATGATTTCCCCGCCTTCCATCAGGGCGGAAACATAGATGCCGTCGATCGTCCCGCAGTCATCCTCGGTGATGATGCAATCCTGGGCGACATCGACTAGCCGGCGGGTCAAATATCCGGAGTTGGCTGTCTTCAATGCCGTGTCGGCAAGGCCTTTCCGGGCGCCATGGGTGGAGATGAAGTACTCGAGCACCGTCAGACCCTCCCGGAAATTCGCCCGAATCGGGGTCTCGATGATCTCGCCGGACGGTTTCGCCATCAACCCCCTCATCCCGGCCAACTGTCTGATCTGAACGGCGCTGCCCCTGGCGCCGGAATCGGCCATCATATAGATGGGATTGAAACTCTCGCCCCTCCTTCTGGCCCCGTTCGGCCCGACCTTCTCGTCGGTCCCGATCCCGCCGAGCATTTCCGCAGCGATCTTCTCCGTCGCCTGGGCCCAGATGTCGATCACCTTGTTGTACCGCTCGCCGTAGGTGATCAGGCCTTCCATATACTGCTTCTGAATCCCCAGCACATCCTTGTCGGCCTTGGCGACGATCTCCTTTTTGTTTTCCGGAATGACCATGTTATGGATCGCAATCGAAACACCGGATTGGGTGGCATATTTGAAACCGATGTCCTTCAGGCGGTCCGCAAGCAGAACGGTCGTTTTATCCCCGCAGGACCGGTAGCAGTGGTTGATGAGGTTGGCCAACTCCTTCTTGTTCATGACCTTGTTGATCGCATCGAAAGATATGACATCAGGAATGATTTCATAAAGCACGATCCGGCCCACGGTGGTCTCTTTGAGTTTCCCGTCGATGCGGACCTTGATTTTCGCGTGCAGATTCACGGCCTGGGCATCCAATGCGGCCCGGACCTCCCCGGGGTCGGAAAAGACCATCCCTTCGCCTTTGACGTCGCTTTGCGACCTCGTCAGGTAATAGATCCCCAGAACGATATCCTGGCTGGGAATGATGATCGGCATCCCGTTTGCCGGGGAAAGGATATTGTTGGTCGACATCATCAGAACCCTGGCTTCTGTCTGCGCCTCGATGGACAGGGGCACATGAACGGCCATCTGATCGCCGTCGAAATCGGCGTTGAAAGCCGTGCAAACCAGCGGATGCAACTGGATTGCTTTTCCCTCTATCAGCAACGGTTCGAATGCCTGAAGCCCAAGCCGGTGGAGGGTCGGCGCCCGGTTCAGCATGACGGGGTATTCGCGGACAACCTCGTCGAGGGCGTCCCAGACTTCGGCCGTCTCCTTTTCCACCATCTTCTTCGCGCTTTTGACTGTCGTCACATATCCCTTTTCCTGGAGACGCCTGTAGATGAAGGGTTTGAAGAGCTCCAGGGCCATCTTCTTGGGGAGACCGCACTGATGAAGTCTCAGGTCGGGACCGACCGTAATGACCGAACGTCCAGAATAATCAACCCTCTTGCCAAGAAGATTCTGACGAAACCGGCCCTGTTTTCCTTTGAGCATATCCGAGAGAGAGCGGAGCGGGCGCTTGTTCGTCCCGGTAATGGCTCGCCCCCGCCGACCGTTGTCGAACAGGACATCCACCGCTTCCTGGAGCATCCGCTTCTCGTTGCGGATGATGATCTCGGGGGCATTGAGCTCCTGCAGACGCTTCAGGCGATTGTTCCGGTTGATGACACGCCGATAGAGATCATTAAGGTCGGAGGTGGCAAATCGTCCGCCATCCAGAGGAACCAGAGGACGCAGATCCGGCGGTATCACGGGAAGTATGGTCAGAACCATCCACTCCGGTTTATTGCCCGACTTCCGCAAGGCCTCGACCACCTTTAATCTCTTGATGTACTTTTTCCGCTTCGTCTCCGAAACGGATGCCTTAAGCTCCGAACGGAGCTCATCGTCCAGTTTATCAAGGTCCACCTCCTCTAAGAGGACGCGCACGGCCTCTGCGCCGATGCCGGCATCAAAGGCGTTAGGACCGTACTGATCACAAAGGTCGCTATATTCCTCATCCGACAGGAGGCCCTTTTTCTTCAGAGGGGTATTCTTGGGATCGAGCACGATCCACGACTCGAAATAGAGAACCTTCTCCAGTTCCTTCAGTGTCATATCGAGGACATTCCCGATCCGGCTGGGAAGGCTCTTGAGGAACCAGATATGGGCGACCGGCGTCGCCAGGGTGATGTGTCCCATTCGCTCCCGGCGGACCTTGGACTGGATAACCTCCACACCGCATTTCTCGCAGACTACGCCCCGGTGTTTCATCCGTTTGTAGCGACCGCACAGGCACTCGTAGTCCTTCACCGGACCGAAGATTTTCGCACAGAAAAGCCCGTCACGTTCCGGCTTGAAGGTCCTGTAGTTGATCGTCTCAGGTTTTTTGACCTCTCCATGCGACCAGGAAAGAATCTTTCCCGGAGAGGCAATGGACATTTTAATCGCATTGAACCTGATGGGATCCTTCGGTTTTTCAAAATAACTAAAAACGTCTTCCACGGATGATATCTCCTTAGTATTGACACAGAAACGAGGCCACGGGTCCCGGCCCCACGTTACTACTCCTCTTCGATCATCTCCACGTCCAAGCAAAGGCTCTGCAACTCCTTCACCAGGACATTGAAGGATTCTGGCAGGCCCGGTTCCGAAGTGTGCTCGCCTTTGACGATGGCTTCATAGATCCTCGTCCTGCCATACACGTCATCGGATTTGACGGTCAGGAACTCCTGCAGCGAGTAAGCGGCGCCGTATGCCTCCATGGCCCAGACTTCCATCTCGCCCAGCCTCTGTCCCCCGAACTGGGCCTTGCCACCTAAAGGCTGCTGGGTCACCAGGGAATAGGGACCGATGGACCGGGCATGAATCTTGTTGTCGACAAGGTGGTGGAGTTTCAGCATATAGATCATGCCTACGGTGATTTCCTGATCGAAGGGTACCCCGGTCCGTCCGTCAAACAGTGTGGTCTGACCGGTCTCCGGGAGACCGCTGACCTTGAGCATGTTCTTGATCTCTTTTTCATCGGCGCCGTCAAAAACAGGCGTCTCGACCAAAATACCCCTTTTCAGCCGGCTGACGAACTGCCGTATCTCTTCCTCGCTGGCGCCGTCGATGAACCGGTCAAACTCGGGAGAGGAATAGACTTCCTTCAGCTCCTTTTTCAGGGGCCCCAACCCGTAATGCTTTTCCGCAAAGGCGTTGATCTTGTCCCCCATGCCTCTCGCAGCCCAGCCCAGATGCGTCTCCAGAATCTGCCCTACATTCATCCGCGAGGGAACCCCAAGGGGATTCAGGACAATGTCCACCGGCGTACCATCCTTGAAATAGGGCATATCCTCCTCGGGAAGTATCCGGGAAAGCACGCCCTTGTTGCCGTGGCGGCCGGCCATTTTATCGCCGACAGAAAGTTTTCGTTTAATGGCGATGTAGACTTTAACCAGTTTGATCACCCCCGGGGGCAATTCGTCACCGGCCTTGAGCTTTTCGATCTTTCCCGCAAAATAGGCCTCCACGAACTCCTTTTTCCGGGAGAGATTCTCATACAGGATGCCGATTCTGGACTCCACTTCTTCCTCGCTGTCCAGGGCTATCTCCCGCCAGAGGTCAAAGGAGATCCTTGCCAGGACCTCATCGGTGATGATTTCACCCTTCTTCAGGAGGATTCGTTTCTTCTTGGGATCGGATACCTTGGAGGCCGACATCTTTCCAATCAGCATGCCAGCAATCTGCTTCCTGACACCCTCGGCAATGATCCGGATCTCGTCATCCCTGTCCTTGTACAGGAACGAAACGGCTTCGTCCTCGATATACTGGGAACGACTGTCGCGCTCTGTCCCTTTCCGGGCAAAGATCTTGGCGTCGATGATCGTACCTTCCACGCCGGGCGGAACACGCAGGGACGTATCGCGGACATCACTGGCCTTTTCCCCGAAGATCGCCCGCAGAAGTTTCTCTTCGGACGAGAGCTGCGTTTCCCCTTTGGGGGTTATCTTTCCGACCAGGATGTCTCCGGGCTTCACCGCCACGCCCATACGGACGATCCCGCTGTCGTCCAGGTTTCTCAGGGCCTCTTCGCCCAAATTCGGAATATCCCGGGTGATCTCTTCCTTGCCGAGCTTGGTGTCCCGGGCCATGGTTTCGAATTCCTCGATATGGATCGAGGTATAGATATCATCCTTGACGATCCTCTCGCTGACCAGGATGGAATCTTCGTAGTTGTAGCCTCCCCAGGACATGAAGGCAACCATCACGTTTCTTCCCAGGGCCAGTTCCCCCCTGTCCGTGGCGGGTCCGTCCGCGATGATCTCTCCCTTATTGACCTTCTGTTCTTTGCTCACAATGGGCTTCTGATTGAAACAGGTATCCTGGTTGGACCGCTGATACTTGATCAGGTTATAGATATCCACTCCTGTATCGAGCCCTTCCCTTTCGGGAGCATCGCATTTGACAACGATCCGCGCGGCATCCACGCTTTCCACCACGCCGGACCGTCTAGCGACAACGACCGCGCCGGAGTCTCTCGCCACAACGGATTCCATTCCCGTGCCCACCAAGGGCGCCTCGGGTTTCATCAGGGGCACCGCCTGCCTCTGCATGTTGGATCCCATCAGGGCACGGTTGGCATCGTCATGTTCGAGAAACGGGATCAGGGTCGCCGCCACGCTGACCAGCTGATTGGGGGAGACATCCATCATGTTGACCTCCGCCGGCACAACGGAGAGGAAATCGCCACCTTTCCTGGCCGAGATAAGCCCCCCGATAAATTTCCCGTTCTTATCCAAGGGTCTGTCGGCCTGGGCAATGATCAGGTTTTCTTCCTCTATGGCGGTCAGATAGCGGATCTCATCGAGCACCCTGCCCTGGTTCACGACGCGGTAAGGCGTTTCAATGAAACCGAAGGTATTGACTCTGGCAAAGGTGCTCAACGATACGATCAGGCCGATATTGGGGCCTTCCGGGGTTTCTACCGGACAGATGCGGCCGTAATGGGTGGGATGCACGTCACGCACCTCAAATCCCGCCCTTTCGCGCGTCAGGCCTCCCGGCCCGAGAGCCGACAATCTTCGTTTATGCGTGATCTCAGACAGGGGATTGGTCTGATCCATGAATCGAGATAGCTGGCTGCTGCCGAAAAACTCATTCACAACGGCCGAGACCGGCTTGGCGTTGATGAGATCGTGCGGCATCATGGTTTCAATGTCCTGCAGGCTCATCTTCTCCTTGATGGCACGCTCCATACGGACCAGGCCGATCCGGTACTGGTTTTCGATCAGCTCCCCAACCGAACGGACACGGCGGTTCCCCAAATGGTCGATGTCGTCCACGCTGCAATCACTCGAGCCGTTCTTCAGGTCGATCAGATACTTAACAGACGCCAGGATATCCTCGTTGCGCAACACGGTCACGCTTGTTGGAACATCCAGATGGAGTTTGTAATTCATCTTCGCCCGCCCCACATCGGATAGATCATAGCTATCCGGCTCAAAAAAGAGGCTGGCAAAGAATTTCTGGGCCGTCTCCGGCGTGGGGGGGTTGCTCGGCCTGAGCCTGCGATAGATCTCGATAATGGCATCCGCCGCCGTCTCTATCCGATCCATGAGGAGCGTATCCCGAATGGAGGCGTTCTCGCGATCTTCATCAAGCCGGATGAACTGAAACGAGGCGATTCCCTTCTCCCGCAAGAGCTGCAGCCCCTCCGCGGTCAATTCTTCATTGCACTTCATCAGGATCTCGCCGGTCTGCGGATCCAGAACATCGGCAGAGAGTATCCTGCCGATGATATCCTCATCGCTTATCGGTATCCTGGTGATCGAGGACTCCGCTATTTTCTTCAGGTGGGGTTTGGAGATCTTTCTCCCCTTCTTGACGACGACATCTCCCCCTTTCGTTACGACATCTGCAGGGGCCTTTTCCCCGATGAGGGAATCAGTGACGGATATGTAGAGACAGTCGTCATCCAGCAGGATCTGTTCGATATCGTAAAAATAGCTTAGGATGAATTGCGTCGAGTTCCCCATTGCCTTCAGCAGGATCGTCACCGGCATCTTCCGCCGGCGATCGATCCTGACATAGAGAAGGTCCTTGGAATCGAACTCTAGATCAAGCCAGGACCCGCGGATCGGGATGATCCGGGCCGAATAGATCAGCTTTCCGCTTGCCAGGGTTTTCCCCTTGTCATGGTCGAAAAAGATGCCCGGTGAACGGTGCAACTGGCTGACGATCACCCTCTCCGTACCGTTGACGATGAAGGTGCCGTTCTCGGTCATCAGGGGGATTTCCCCAAAGTAGATTTCCTGTTCCTTAATGTCCCGGATGGGTTTCGGTTTCGTATTCCGATCGGTATCAAAAACGACCAGGCGGACCACGATCTTCAGCGGCGCCGCATAGGTCATCCCCTTCTGGATGCACTCCTGCATATCATAGCGGACATCGCCGATCCTGTAACTGACGAACTCGAGGGAACATTTTCCACTGAAATCGAAAATGGGAAAGACGCTGTTGAAAGCGCCCAGCAGACCATAGTTCCCCCTCTTATCCGGAGCGATCTCCTGCTGAAGAAATTTCCGATAGGAATCGGTCTGGATATCGATCAGGTCGGGGATATCCAATATCTTCCTGATACGACCAAAATTCTTTCTAAACTCGCCCATAGCATCCTTTCGGCTTTAAACTGGCAGCGATTTGTAGTTTTTACCAATACAAACGAGCAAAAAGAACCCCATTCAACCTGTCTTTCTGCAATGCGGTGCAGCCAACCTGTTGTTTATCGGGGTTCTGATCCTTGCCGTTCTCTTTTGATCGTCTATTTATTTTATCTCAACCGTGCCGCCGACCTCTTCGATCTTCTTCTTGATATCGGCTGCCTCGTCCTTGGAAACTCCCTCTTTAATCGGTTTGGGAACTCCGTCCACCATGTCCTTGGCCTCCTTAAGTCCCAGCCCCGTGATCGCCCTGACCACCTTGATCACCTGGATCTTCTGATCGCCGAATCCCGTAAGGATCGCATCAAACTCGGTCTTTTCCTCGACCGGCGCCGCCTGTACCGACCCCGCGGCAGCGGCAGCCACGGCAACCGGCGCCGCAGCAGTCACGCCAAATCTCTGCTCCAGCTCCTTCACCAGTTCCGAAAGTTCAAGAACAGTCATCCCTTCAATGAATTTTACAACATCCTCTTTGGTCATCTCGTTTGCCATTTTTCTATTCCTTCCTGTATATAATTTTTAGTTTGCTGACGCCTTTTTCTCTCGATAGGCATCGAGTACCCCCACAAGATTCCTCGGGACACCGCTCAACACATTCACGAGAGATGCCTGCACCCCGACCATCAGGGAAAGCAACTGCCCGATCAGCACCTCTCGACTCGGCAACTCTGCGAGTATCGAGAGCTGTTCCCTGCTGAGGAATTTACCATTCATCATGGCTGCCTTGATCTCAAGATTGGCATTCTTTTTGGCAAAATCAACGAGCGCCTTGGTGGTTTCGACCACGTTACCCCGCGTAATGGCCACTGCCAGGGGGCCCCGGAAATATTCTTCCAGCGCGCTAAAATCGGTTTCACGGGACGCGATGGTCAGCAGAGTATTTTTCACGACCCTCAGTTCCGTGTTTGATTTGCGCAGGGCAACCCTCAGCGCCGTCATCTTCGCCACGTCCATTCCGATGTATCCGGTCAGAACGGCCAACTTGAAATCTTTCAGTTTTTCATGGAGTTCAGCAGCAACCTGCTCCTTTGTTCTCCGATCCAATCCTCAACCTCCTTTCCTCATCTGATCCGTTTCGGGCGCCTTCCGAAAGAAAGCCCCATTGAAAGTCAGAGAACAGAGCATCATACAGGATGATTTCGATGACCTGAAAGGCCACATCTCAGTCTCGGCAGGCCGACCACTTTCGTTTAAACTCCCTGTACCTGCTGTCTCAGACCCCTTTTTTATTATCTAACCGGCCACCCGAGGCCGGAAAAGCTAAACGCTCCGCACGGAGAGAGGATCCACCTTCATCCCGGGACCCATGACGGACGAAAGCGCAATGCTCCTGATATAAATGCCTTTGCTCGACGCGGGTTTCAATTTGGTGATCATTTCCAGCAAGGCGAGAAAATTGATCGTCAATTTTTCCGCCCCGAATGAAATCTTGCCGATGGGGCAATGCACAATGCCCGCTTTTTCCACACGGAATTCGACCTTGCCGGCTTTAAGCTCCTGAACGGTCCTGGCCACATCGAAGGTCACTGTTCCCACCTTCGGGTTCGGCATTAGTCCGCGGGGACCGAGGATCTTCCCCAGCTTACCCACGCTTCCCATCATATCCGGCGTGGCGATCACCCGGTCAAATTCAAGCCAGCCGCCCTTGATCTTCTCGATCACCTCGTCCGACCCGACCACATCGGCGCCGGCTTCCAGGGCCTCCTTCTCCTTCTCGCCCTTGGCAAAAACGAGCACCCGGACCGATTTTCCCAGCCCATTGGGCAGAACCACGGAGCCGCGCACCATCTGGTCCGCATGCGCCGGATTCACGCCGAGCCGGATGGCGGTATCGACCGTTTCATCGAATTTCGCCCTCGCGGTCCCGACGACCAGTTCCATCGCCTCCTGGATGGTATAGCGTTTCGCCGTTTCTACCCTTTTCCTTGCTTCTAAGTATTTCTTCCCTCTCTTTGACATGACAAACCCTCAAATGGAAGCCAACCCCCGGGGACCGGGCTTCCCCGAAATGATCACGTTAAGACACCCGCCAACCCATAACCCGGTGTTCTGCCGGAATCGCCCCGGGGCATCATCCCGTGATTTCAATCCCCATGGATCTCGCCGTTCCCGCAACGATCCTGATTGCACCCTCAACATCCACAGCATTGAGGTCATTGTACTTCAGTTCCGCAATTTCCTTGACCTGCTTGACCGTCACAGTCCCCACCTTATCGCGCTTGGGATCTCCTGCACCTTTGGCGATCTTTGCGGCCTGCTTCAACAGTACGGAAGCCGGGGGAGTTTTGGTCACGAATGTAAACGACCTGTCAGCGTAAACCGTGATGACGACCGGGATGACCATCCCCTCCTGGTTCTGCGTCATGGCGTTGTAGGCTTTGCAGAACTCCATGATGTTCACGCCGTGCTGACCGAGAGCAGGTCCGATCGGCGGTGAAGGGGTGGCCTTACCCGCTTTGATCTGAAGTTTTATATTTGCAATAACTTTTTTTGCCATTCTGATCACCCTGTCTGAAATTTTGGTTGAAGATCAAGGATAAGGGGAAAATGCTTCCTCCTCGACCAGGCGCCTTATTCCCTATCAATTCTGCATAACCTGAATGAAATCCAACTCCACCGGCGTCGATCGGCCGAAGATGCTGACAATCACCCGCAGCTTCCCCTTCTCCGGCTTCACCTCATCGATGATCCCGTCAAAATTGGTAAAGGGGCCATCAATGATCCGCACGTGATCACCCACATCGAATTTGAACTTCGGTTTGGGTTTCAGCGTCCCTTCATCGATCCTGGTTCTGAGGACATCAACATCCTTGTCGGGAATCGGCGAAGGCTTGTCCTTGCTGCCGATGAAACCGGTCACCTTGGGCGTATCCTTCACGATGTGCCAGGTGTCGTCGTCCAGCTCCATCCGGACAAGGATATAGCCGGGAAAGAATTTCCGCTTTGAGGTCTTTTTCTCGCCTGAGACCAGTTCGACAATGTCCTCTTCGGGTATCAATATATCCGAGAAAAAGGCCTGCTTCCCCGCCGTTTCGATCCTCTCTTGGAGCGAAAGCTTCACCCGGTTTTCAAAACCCGAATACGTATGGACGACGTACCACCTGAAAGCCATGTCGTTAACCCAGTACAAGCTTGACGATCTTCGTCAGCCCGAAGTCAACAATCCCCAGGAATACGGACACAATGATCACCACAATGATGACGACCGATGTAGAGGCAAGGGTCTGCTTGGGCGTCGGCCATGTCACTTTTTTCAGTTCCACTTTCGAGCCCGCCAGAAACTGCCTCACCTTTTCTGCAATAACCTTTATCCTGTCCACCCTGAAATCCCTGATCACCCCGCACCTGAAGACTTCGTAAAAAGCCTTTAGTCTCCTGTCCGCGCTACGCATCATCCTTATCGACAGTTTCAGGGCAGGCGCCATGTCAGTCACGGTGAGCTTTTCGAACCATGCGCACCCTGCCTATGAAGCCTGTTCTGAAGACGTCCCCGATTCGGGACATTCCGGCTTCCTGCGAGAGCCGCACATCCCGTACAGATCTCAAAAATGGCAGGCCAGGAGGGACTCGAACCCCCAGCATCCGGATTTGGAGTCCGGCGCTCTAGCCATTAGAGCTACTGGCCTGTCCGGTCGATCACAGCAGCACCTCTCGCGATTACTTCGTTTCCCGGTGCAACTTATGGGATCTGCAGAACTTGCAGTATTTTTTCATCTCCAGCCGATTCTGCATGGTTCTTTTATTCTTAGTCGTCGTGTAGTTCCTCTGCTTGCAGTCCGTACAGGCCAAGGTTATGATATTTCTCATGACAAACCCACCTTCTTACATCAATGGAGCCCACGACCAGGATTGAACTGGTGACCTCATCCTTACCAAGGATGTGCTCTACCGACTGAGCTACGTGGGCCAGTTGCCTCTCCCAAAGCGCTGTCCTCTCGCTGCAATAAGGCCTGTATCGCCGCAGATGAGAAACGATCTCGAACCGGTTGCGTATTGCCGGAGAATCTCACAGCTCCATGCCGAACAAATTGGAGCGGGAAACGGGATTCGAACCCGCGACCCTCAGCTTGGAAGGCTGACGCTCTAGCCACTGAGCTACTCCCGCTTATTAAAGAGGAAGCCTTGCTGGTCTTCCTGCTTCCGGACGTCCAGCTACAGTAAACTGGTGGAGGGGGGAGGGTTCGAACCTCCGTAGGCTTCGCCGGCAGATTTACAGTCTGCTCCCTTTGACCGCTCGGGAACCCCTCCATATGACAGAAACTTCTTACTGGAGCTGGCGATGGGACTTGAACCCGCAACCTGCTGATTACAAATCAGCTGCTCTACCGATTGAGCTACGCCAGCAACTATAACAATTGAATATTACAAATAATTATCCAGAGATACGCACCGTCGCCACCCCGGAAGGGAAAATCACTGACTACACAAAAAATGAATGCTAAATTTTATATCTTGGTTTGTCAAGATATTTTTTAATTTTTTCCGGACGGCCAAGGGCATTCTCGGTCATCTTCACAGAAGATCTCGGCAGAAAAGATAAAACCCTCGTCCCCTTCTCCTGTCAAGCTTGAGGTAGAATGCAAGATTTATAACAGGTTTCTACCAGAAAGGTCAAGCGGTCCCAATGGTGTTCGGACGCCACCTGCGGCAGCAGCAGTCCCCGATGGAAACCTCTGACGGTATAAAGAGTGTAAAATCTTTTGTGTGAATTCATAAGTGGTCATATTTGACCTTTTTCAACTTTCCCCCGGAAGAATGGATTTCGGTATGGACAACCAACATCATTGAACGGCTCAACAAAGAGTTCCGACGTCGTACCAAGGTCATGGAGACCGTGGCCGGAAAGATCGCCTGTTATCGCATCCTGGCCTACATATCTTTGAAAATGGAGCTTCATTGGAGGTCAAACCCAGTAGGAAAAGTACGTAAGAACTTGCCTTTCTTCAAATAATTGGCCTATGAATATTTTACAAAAAAAAGTTGACAGCACCGGAGTATTTTACTATTATTAACCCATAAATTAACGCTCATTGATTTTCTTGAATGAGAACATTACCGTATGAGCAACGAAAACGATATAATGTTTTTGCTCCACGTTATTGATGAATATATCCACAGTATGTCAAAGATTTTTGCTTGAGCGATGCGATTGTGAAGGAAATTGAACGGAAAAGTTTAACGAGGTCCAACGGTAAATTTCAGCGCGAAATTAATCTCGTGGCCGAAAATATCTACGACGTTGGATATCCAGTTATGTGAGGCGTGGGATTCCTTCACGCATCTGCGATCTTGAACTCAAAATCGCTGCGTGAATTTTTACAAACACGTCATTTTTCGTTATAGTACGAAAGAAAGGAGGTGTGGGAATTTTAATAAGCAAGCGAACTTGGGGGAGTCAATTAAATCAGGACATAAAAACTTAAACGGAGGAGAAAATGAAAAAAATATTGGTACCGATGATTATCGGTTTAGTGTTTATGCTGGTACCGGTTTTCGCGATCGGCGCAACTCTTACCGGTTCGATTCAGGGGTTCAACTGCGTGACGCAGGGGAAAATTTGTCCCATTGGGATGGAAGATCCCGTGATTGCCGTGGAGAATGTGTTTGTGCTCCTTGTTGACGCCGCGAAGTCGGAGTATTATTTTGTTCCCAATGTGGACAGAGGAATCCTTGCCCGGCACATCAACCAAACGGTTGCAATCACAGGGACGGTGAACTCGAAAATGAAATCCATCAAGGCATCAGAAATCTCTGTAGCGGGGAAAAAGGTATGGAGTGTTGACTTGGAGGATGCTATTTACAAGGACATTATAGGAGTTCCGCCTGCAGCAAAATAATTCTCACCCGGACGTATACAACCCCCGGCGCACGCCGGGGGTTTTTTTATGAATCCCTGCCCCTGCACAAGGCTCCACTGCAGTGGTGAACGCGATGGATTCCGTTGCCGTACTTGTAAAGAAACCGAAAAATGGCCGGCCTTGAGAAGAAGCCGGACTTTACAAACCTTGTTTTAAATTTTTTATGAATTCGTCTTTATTGTCCGGCAGGGCCGTTCCCCTGTAAATGATCTCACCTTTCGCGTTAATGCCGACGTGATGCGGTATTCCCGTGATGCCGTATTTTCCGGTCGTCACCGTTCCCTCCGTATCCAGAAGTATTCCGTAATCGATCTGATTGGATTCTTTAAATCGTTCGACAAGTTCTGCTGGTTGTTTGTAATTGATGCTGAGCACAGTGATATTTTCCTTTTGCGCCATTTCGGCGAATTGTTTAATCTCCGGCACTTCTTTCACACAACCGACGCACCAGGTCGCGAAGAACACCAGCACGATTCCTTTTTCACCTTTAAAACGGCTTAACGTAACCTGATGAGAGCCGTCCAGCGAAGCAAGGGTGAAGTCTGGGGCCAGATTTTCTGAACGTTTTTCAATCGCCTGGGGTGGCGATTCCGCCGAAGTGTCCGGCTTTGGTGCTTGCGCTGCGGGTGAGGACGCACTTGCCAGAAGTCGAGTCAGACTCGGAAAATCAGTATGTTGACCCACGAACACAAATAACAGACTCGCAGTGAGGATGATCAATAAAGCGAAGCCTTTTTTTACAGCCTCCATCCATACGCCTGCTTTGGGAAGTCTGGAAAGGAAGCCGGTAAAGATGCCCGCCAACAGAATCAGGGCCCCCTGGCCAAACCCGAAGAGAAAAAGCAGAACGCCACCCTTCACAACCTGCAGGGTGTAATCTATGCCGTGCACATTTTTCAGCGTCAGGGCAATCGCTCCCAACGCGACAGCCAGGATAGGGCCGGTACAAGGACCGACAATTAAACCGCTGACGCCCCCGATCACGAACGCTCCCGATAGTCCTTTACGGTTTGCCGATTTTGCGTGGAGCCTGGAGAAAAACCTGGGAGTGGGAAAATGAAACACGTCCAGAAGGAAAAGTCCCATTATTAGGTAATACACGGCGATCGCATAAAGAACCAACCCATTCCCCATGATCGAGCCGAGCGTCCCTCCCACCGCCGCAACGATACCGCCCAGTATAGCGTAAACCGCCGCCAAGCCAGTCACCAGGGAAAGGCTTAAAAGAAAAGCTCTCAACCGGTTAGCGCCTGCCTGGTGACCGATATACCCGACCGTCAACGGAAGCACCGGATAGGTGCATGGCGTCACAGAGGCGAAAAGTCCGCCGCTAAACATCAGGAAATAAAGCCCGACGGTATCTTGTCGAAAAGCTTCTTCCAGGAGATGTTGGATTTGTTCGATCATTTCAAAACTCCAGTAAACCCTTTATTGCAAATGACGCCGTTGGACACCCTGCCAGTTATGACCGCCATCACCAGTACCGTGTTCTCTGTCACTCATTAAGAGGTCAGAACCCATCGGAACAGATGAGTCGGATTTTGGTCATCTGCAATAATACGACAGTTAGGTGAACCTTTATAAGCACTTATTGCCTATTTACTTTTTCAAGGGCCTTTGCGAGATCATCAAGGAGCGGCCGTTGATTTATATCATGGACGTCAATATAGGTAATGATGCCCTTCTTGTTGATTACAAACAGGGCTCTCTCAGCTACTCCTTCTGAACGGAGCACCCCATATTTGGAGGCTACCGCACCATGAGGATAAAAGTCGGAGAGAACAGGAAACCACAATTTTTCATTGGGATTACACATCTGTTTCGTCCAGGCGTAGAGCGTGGGAATGTTGTCCACCGTAATGCCAAGCAGGATCGCGTCATGTTTATCAAAGAGGTCTTTGGAGATATTGTAGCCCGGCCATTGGCCAGAGCAAACCGGCGTCCAGGCTGCGGGAACAAAGGAGATGACGACATTCTTCTTGCCCTTGTATTGGCTGAGGGATACCTTGCCGCCCGCAACAGCAGGAAGGTTAAAATCCGGTGCAACGCCGCCAACTTTTAACTTGGGCAGACTGTCCGTGGGTTTGAGTTTTTCTACCGGATAAATAGATTCCGAAAATCCTCCTGATTGCCCATAGGCCACGGCAACTCCTGCCACTACCAGAAAAACACTGAGGCACAATAAGTCCATCCACTTCTTTTTCTGTACTCTCATTTCTTACCTCCTATTTTAATCCTGACAACTTAATGATCTCCGTCAGAAACTGCTGAGTGTCCTGAAAGCCACCCTCTTCAAAATAGAACCGTTTCTGGGTTCCCTTGCCGTTCACCTTAATCCCGATATATGTGGGCGTACCTCTAACGCCAAGCATTTTAGAAATTTCCATGTTCTCGTCAGGAATAAGAGGAAATGGCACTTTGTACCTCTTCCTGTAAGAGTCGACCTCATAAATACTATTGTTAACGCCGATTCCGATCATCTTTATCTTTTCTTTCATATCAGGGCGTTCTTGTATCTTCTTATAGAGTTCGTTTACCTGAGATGCTGTTCGCTGGCAATGGGGGCAATAAAAGCTAAAGACCTCGATGATCAGAACCTGGGCTTTTATTTGTCCTATTTTGAAATTTCCGGTCCCGGAAAGTCCCAGGTAACTCTTTTCCCGCTCACTTCCAGGCATGGGAAGCTCGAATACCGGGATGTTCGTATTGTTGCCTGGATCCGATTTCACCTGATTACCAAGGACCGTGATAGCTTCAGACCCCAGAGAAGCACTTTCGGACAAAAGCGAGGCAAACAAGATAAACAGAATAAAAACCATCCGTTTTTTGTTTTTCTCCATGATGGATTCTCCTTTTAATTTTGACAATAAACAACACCCTTCCTTTAATTACATAGTAAGTAGCGGATCATCATATGTCAAGATTATCTGAATGAAAATTGATCATGATAATGGAGGGGAAGCAAACAACGAATCCCACTAACCGTCAAACTTCGGCAGGGGAATCTTTATGAACTGGACGCCCTCTTCCAGCAGCATTTCTTCTTCGCTCCGGGTTGTGGTTCCCCTGATATCTCTTCTCTCTTCTTCCCCATGATGAATCCGAAGGGCGACTTCTGTGAACTTCTCGCCCACGTCATCAAAGTGCTTGTGAATATATTCCTGAAATTCCCGGAGGATCTTGAGAGGAGAAACCTCTGTCTTCGGTTTCTCCGAAACCGAACGGGCCTCTCGCCCCATGATCGCCACGGAAGAAGGAACCAGTGTCACATCGGCAATCCCGCATACCGGACACGCAATGAGTCTCTCCGCCTTCTGTTCTTCGAAGGCCCCCCTATCCTTGAACCACCCCTCGAATTTATGGCCGTCCTGGCATCTCAGATCATAGATGATCACGGTCTTTCTCCCGGAAATCAGTTTCAGGGGGATTTTACCATGCCGACACACAAAATACAACCCGACTTTCAGTTCTTTTATAGGTCGGGATTGACAACGATGACCAGGCATGTATGGGGCTGTCGCTATCAAACGCCCGGCAATGCCGCTCGATACCGGACGACCACCCTCCGCTGGAATTCCACCAAAAAATAGGATAGTCAAGATTTCTTCGGCATCTGAAAAAAATGATGGACATTTCATCCCGAATTGGTTATAAAGAGCGCCGTCGGGATGTGGCCCAGCTTGGTAGGGCACTGCGTTCGGGACGCAGGAGTCGCGCGTTCAAATCGCGCCATCCCGACCATTTTTTTACATGCCCCCTCAGCCCCTCGGCAGGAATCTTGCGTGTTTCATTCTTGACGGCTACGTAAAAAGTCCAAGACCATTGCCCCTATTAACCTGAGTAGTTACCCTGCCGGATATCCCGAACTATCCGGCGGCCGCGGCCATCTGGAAGATAGGCAGATACATGGCGATGATCATCCCGCCGACCACGCCTCCCAGAAAAACCATCATGAAGGGTTCCAGCAGGGCCGTCATCGCGCCAACCGCTGCATCCACTTCATCGTCGTAGAAATCGGCGATTTTGGTGAGCATCGTATCCAGGGCGCCCGTCGCCTCTCCGACGGCGATCATCTGCACCACCATGGCCGGGAAGATGTTCGCTTCCATCAGGGGTTCGGCGATTGTCTTCCCTTCGCCGATGCTCTGTCTCGTTTTCACGAGGGCGTTTTCGATGATCTTGTTCCCTGCGGTCCTGCTGACGATTCCGAGTCCTTCCATGATCGGCACCCCGCTCGACATCATCGTGGAAAGGGTCCTCGTGAACTTGGCCACGGCCACCTTCTTCAACAGAGGGCCAAAAACCGGCGATTTCAGGATGAGGGCGTCGACGACGAGCTTCCCCTGCTCGGTCTTGTAATACCTTTTAAACCCAAAGAAGAGTGCGACCAGCCCGGCGCCCACATAGAGAAAGTAATGCTGGGCGAACTGACTGGCATCCACCAGAAACTGGGTTGGCCCGGGCAGGGCGGAGCCCATTCCTTCAAACATCGTCTGGAAGACCGGAATCACTTTCAGCAACAGGACGGCCACAACGCCGATGGAGATGACGAGGACGCTGGCCGGATAGGTCATGGCTCCCTTGACCTTGCTTTTGAGTTTCATGGCCTTCTCCATGTAGCCCGACAGGCGCTGGAGAATAACGTCCAGGATGCCGCCACTCTCCCCTGCCGCCACCAGATTCACGAAGAGATCATCGAAAACATCAGGATATTTTCTGAGGGCATCGGTGAGCGTGGAGCCGCCCTCGATATCTTCCTTGATGGCGCCGATCATCTTGGAAAAAGTCTTGTTCTGCTCCTGTTTCCCGAGCAGATCGAGGCACTGGATCAGGGGGAGGCCCGCATTAATCATGGTGGCAAAGATCCGGGCAAAAATCACCACATCCTTCTCCTTGACCTTCTGCTTCAGAAAGGGCAGATACTCCAGGAGATCCTTCGGTTTCTTCTTGACGCTGATGGATTTATATCCCTGCCGGCGGAGTTGGGCCCGGATGGCTGCTTCATCGGCGCCATCGAGCTCGCCTTTTCTGGTTTCGCCTTTTCTCGTTTCCGCACTCCAGATGAATATCGGCATAACTAAGATCCTTTCCCCCACTTTCTGAGAATCTCATAAAGGATGACCCCTGTCGCAACCGAAACATTTAGGGAAGCTACCTGTCCCCGCATGGGAATGGAGATCAGGAAATCACACTTCTTCCGGATCAGAGGTCGGATGCCCCGTCCCTCGCTTCCCATGACGAGACCGATATGACCTTCGTAGTCCGGCGAATGGATATTCAGCTCGGACGAAGCATCGGCGCCATAGATCCAGAATCCTCTCTCTATCAGATATTCGATGGTACGAACCAGATTGACCACCATCGCCGTAGGCAGGTACTGAACCGCCCCCGCGGATGCCTTGGCAACGGAAGCGGTCACGGAGGCGGCCCTGCTTTCCGGGATGATGATACCGTTCGCCCCGCAGCAGTGGGCGGTCCTGACGATCGAACCGAGGTTCTGAGGATCGGTGACACTGTCCAGCAGGACGACCAAATTGTACTTGGATGCACTGTGACGATTGGCAATGATATCATCGACGGTGGCGTATGCATGTTCATGGCAGAGTCCCACAACCCCCTGGTGGACCCCGCGGGGCGCCAGTTTTTCCACCCGGGCCCGCCCGCAGATTTCCACGGGTACCGCGTGTTCCGCGGCGAGTTTCAAGATCTTCTGCACCGCCTCTCCTTCCCGTCCCTCTGCGACGACAATTTTTTCCAGCATCGCCGGATGGGAAAGAAAAATCTCCAGAAGAGGGTTGATGCCGTAGATCACCTGCATAATATCCCTCCATTTTGGTCGCCCCCGGAAGCAGCCGCCGCGGTAGATGCTATCTGCCGTTCCTGGACGCAAGACCCCTGACAATCTCCCCGACGATCTCATCCGCCTCGCCCGCGGGATCCGCGGCCTGCCGGATCGGCCTCCCCACCACAAGGTAGTCGGCGCCGCAACCTATGGCTTCGCAGGGCGCCACGATCCGCTTCTGATCATCGCCCGCCACCTCTTTTTTCGCCCCGCGTATGCCGGGGGTCACGATCACAAACTCCCGGCCGCAGGCCTTCCGGATGGCGGTGGCATCCTCGGCCGAGGCCACGACCCCCGATACACCGGCATCCTGGGCAAGACGCGCGAGATTGAGCGCCGTCTCCCCGGTTCCCCCGCTGAACCCCATGGTTCTCAGATCGCCGTCATTCAGACTGGTCAGCACAGTGACCGCCAGGACAATCGGCCCGGGTTTTCCACGCTTTTCGGCAAACCGAAGTACGGCGCTGACCGTCTCCATCATCATCCGCCTTCCGCCGAGGGCGTGAAGGTTGAACATGGCCACCCCGAGATCAGCGGCCGCTTCCGCCGCCCGGGCAACCGTATTGGGGATGTCATGGAACTTCAGATCCAGAAAGACCTTTCCGCCGCGGGAATGAATCTGCCGGACAATCTCAGTACCGTACCGGATAAACGACTCCTTTCCCACCTTGAACAGACCGACGTGATCGTACAGACGATCCACCCAGGAAAGCGCATCATCCAGTCCGCCACCGACGTCAAGGGCAAAAATCAATCTTTCCCGCGGAGGTTTATTCGGTGTATTCATCATCGCCGATAAACTCGGTATCATCAGGTATTGATTTGAAATTCGCCCTGACCCCCTTCAGAGCATCCGGATGCGCATAACCGACCTTTCCTGCCGCAATCTCCCTGAGGGCTACCACGATCTCCCGATTGTTTCTCGGATCCGTCAGCGGCTTGGACCCTTTCAGGAGTTGCCGGGTCCGCTGCACAGTGAGCAAAACGAGGGCAAATCGGTTTTTTGCCATCCGCAAAGAATCTTCCACTGTAATTCTGGCCATACGATATTAACCTCCAAATGATTAAAACCATTCACCTGCCGGCAATGCCGCCCGGCAGGTTCTCCTTTTCCGATTCCGGCAGCGGGAATATGGCTGCCCGCGCCTATTTAAAAAATGCCTCGACCCTTTCCGTGCAGCGGTCCCGTCGCGATTTTTCAGCGATGTAGACCGCCCGGAACTGGTCGACGGCCTCATCGAGTCTTTCATTGAAAATAATGTAATCGTACCACAGGGCCTCTCTGATTTCATCCAGAGAAGTCTGGAGGCGGCGTTCCATGACTGCGGCGTTTTCCCCCCTTTTTGCCAGCCTGGACTTCAGGTCGGAAAGCGAAGGGGGCAAGATAAAGACAGAGACGCTCCGCGGGTAATGTTCACGGATCGCCTTCGCCCCGCGCGGTTCGATGTCCAGGATCAGATCGCACCCCTGCTCAAGAAAGGCCTTCGTCGCCTTTTTCGATGTCCCGTAGAGCTGCCCGTAATTCTCAACCCATTCGATAAACTCTCCCCGGGCAATCCGCGCCCGGAAATCGTCTTCCGAGATGAAGATGTAATCCTTGCCGTTCACCTCGCCGGGACGGGGCAGGCGGGTGGTATAGGAGACCGAAAAACGGAGATCGGGGAACATCCGAAGGATCTTCCGGCAGATCGACGTCTTCCCCGCACCGGAAGGCGCGGAGACGATCATCAGTAAGCCCGGATGTCCACCCGCTGGAATCTCACTCAATATTCTGCACACACTCCCTCAATTTTGCCAGTTCGCCCTTGACCTCGATGACATTCCGCGATATCTCCGCATCACCGCTTTTGGAACCGATCGTATTGATCTCCCGCCCCATCTCCTGAATCAGGAAATCGATCTTCCTGCCGGCGGCATCGCCACCGGTAAGCAGGCCGGTGAACTGATCGATATGGCTGCGGAAACGGACGATCTCTTCCGTAATGTCGCTCTTCTCCGCCATGATGGCCACTTCCTGAAGCAGACGCGCCTCGTCAATTGCCATCCCGCCCGTCAGTTCCCGGATCCTCTCGACGAGCCGTTTCTGATATTCCAGAACCACCTGCGGGGTCCTTCCGGCAATCACTTCCAGAAAGCCGGCAATCAGGGAGAGACGCGCCGTCAGATCCCGCTTAAGGCTTTCCCCTTCCTGCTCCCGCATCTCAGTCAGCATCCGGATCGCCTCATCGAGAACCCGGGACAGCCCATCCCACAGGGTCTCCGGGTCCTGAACCGTTTCCGTGGTGACAAAGGCGTCCCGGAAACCTGCCATCATGGACAGGCTGATCTCATCGCTGAGCTGCAGCTCTTCCTTCAGCTGGGAAAGGAGGGCATGATAATTGCGGACCAGAGGCAGGGTCAGGACAAATCGGCCGCCGTTTTCCGTATTCCCGCCGCTATCCACCCGGAAGGTCGCCTCTATCCTCCCCCGGGAAAACTGCTCCCCAATCCGCTTCTTGATCTCTGTCTCCAGGGGGAGTAAAATCCCCGGCAGACGCAAGGAGGTCTCCAGGTAGCGATGGTTGACGGATTTCATCTCGACCGTGAATTTTCTGCCTGTCAGGACAGCCTCGGCCCTGCCGTAACCGGTCATGCTTCTGGTCATCGGAAACTCCTCATCAAAATTTTTCTCCGGGAACCGTGCCCATTCCGGCCGCCAAACCGCCACCTGTCGTCTTCCCCTTGAGCTGCAAAAGATATTTTTCGCGGATACGGGAGAGCATGGCGATGACTTCCCCGCCGGCGTAATCCGGATAGGTCCAGGGAAGGGGATGGAATGTTTTATCCCGGTAGATCAGGGTCAGATCGGCGTAAATCCCATTCCGGAGATAGGGCCTATGGGTGTAACCCTTGCCAGTGGCCAGGATCAGATGGGCCTTGGCGAGATAGCCGGGATCGATGTTCACCCTTCTTTGTCCCTCTGCCGATAGCCTGCCCTCCAGAGCATTCGTCCACTGTTTGATCTCCGGCAGGGACCCGGGCCGGATGAGACGTTCAAAGGCGACAAAACGGCGGATGAGAGAGCCGCCGAATTCCTTAACATAATAGTCCGTATAATCAAAAGGCGCCGGGGCGCTGATGAAATCGGCCCTCCCATACCTTTCCGACAGGGTCTGCACCGCGTCGCCGAGCAGGCGGCGATCCCCGGAAAACAGACTGGCAATCAGCTTGACGGCCTCTGCCGGCTGCGGATCGCTCATAGGACCCTTTTCAGCTCCTCGCGGGTCACGGTTGCCGTGCCCACCTTGCCCACCACGATGCCCGCAGCGTGGTTGGCCAGATAGGCCGCCTCCCGGAAAGAGGCGCCCGCAGCCATGCAGAGGGCAAAGACGCCGATGACCGTATCGCCGGCGCCGGTCACATCAAAGACCTCCCGCGCCTCGGTCGGAAAAGCCGTGTGTCTCATCCGGCCGTCCTTCTCGAAAAGGCTCAACCCCTCCTCCCCCCGCGTGACCAGAATAGCCTTGAAATCATATTTTCCCAGTAATTTCATGCCGACCCGCACATGATCGTGATCGTTTTGCATCTCTTCCCCCGCGGCATTGCCGGCCTCATGATGATTGGGGGTGATGATATCGAACCCCTGGTACAGGGAAAAATCTCTCTGTTTCGGATCCACGCAGGTGACAATCGACCGGCCGGCGATCTCTTTCCGTATCCCTTCCAGAAGGGGTCC
>MICJ01000069.1:41798-56222 GCA_001830835.1 Syntrophobacterales bacterium GWC2_56_13
TGTAGGAGAGGATCTTGCGGATGCTTTTAGCCTGCACCGCCTTGCGATCCTCAAAATCGAACCGGACCACCTGCTGGCCGTGCGCCACGATCCGCGTCTTGAGCGTCGTAGGACGCCCTTCTTCCACGACCATTCCACCGGTATCCACGCCCCGGTTGCGGACTTCCGCCAGCAGCCGTCTTCCCGTCTCATCGGAGCCGATCACTCCAGTCATATAAACCCGGCTGCCCATGGCAAAAATATTGTTCAGGACATTGGCGCAACCGCCCAGCATGAAACTGTCTTTACGGACTTCAACCACGGGAACGGGCGCTTCGGGGGAGATCCGGGAAACCCTGCCCCAGATGAAGTGATCCGCCATGATATCCCCGACGACCAGGACTCCGGACCGGGGAAAGTTTTCAATGATCGCAAACGCCCTTTTTTTACTTATGAACCGCTTCATAAAAATCCTGTCAACCCGCCTCCGGAGAAAAAACCATACTTCATGGCCTGTTATGCTATTATCATGGGCGGGGTTTGTCAATCCTTTTCTCTGTTGGCCCCGATCCCTCACAGGTAAGGGATTTTTACGAAGCCGTCATTCCTTATTGACTTCAGGGGGACAATCAAGTAGAAAAGTGGCGTCACCCGTGAAGGTTCCTAACCGTCGTTCGCTCCGACCACCCAGGAAATGATGATGATTCGTTCCTTTCTTATGGTCATTATCGCCATTGCCGTTACGGCCTTCATGTCGACATGCGCCTTTCTGTTTCCGCTCATCTCGCCCGGCGAGAACAAGGCGCACAAGGTCGCTAATCTCTGGGCGCGGATGCTGCTCTGGCTCACCAGCACCAGGGTTAATGTGATCGGCAGGGAGAACGTCCTGCTGGGCAAGCCGCAGATCTTCATGGCCAATCACCAGAGCGATTTCGATATCCTGATTGTGATGGCCCACATCCCCGGCCAGTTTTGCTGGATCGCCAAAAAGGAACTTTTCAAGATCCCCATCTTCGGCAAGGCCATGAGAAGCGCCGGTTACATCGAGATCGATCGGCAGAATCACGAAAAGGCCATGAAAAGCCTGGACGAGGCGGCGCAGAAGATCCGGGAGGGAAAATCGGTCGTCACCTTTCCGGAGGGAACACGCAGCAAAGATCGAACGATCAAGCCGTTCAAGCAGGGCTTGTTCCATCTGGCCATCAAGGCGGGGGTCCCCATCGTACCCATCTCGATCATCGGGGCCCATGAGATAATGCCCAAGCGGACCCTGCAAGTCAGACCGGGGAAGATCACGATGATCATCGACCGGCCGGTGGATGTGAGCGGATACACCATTGAAACCCGGGGCGAACTCATCGAGCGGGTCCGCGGCATCATCGTCGGAAACTTTGAAAGCGGGAGAAACCCCGATACAGATTTCGAAGCGGCCGACAGGAGGATGGACGGCCTGTGACTCTTCTGGAAGCCATCATACTGGGCATTTCGCGCTCGGGTTCGACCATCACCTTCGGGATCTTCCGGGGGTTGGAGAGGGAAACGGCGGCCAGGTTTTCCTTCCTGCTCTCCATTCCCGCGATCGCCGGCGCCGCTGTTCTGAAAGCGGCCGATATGGGGCGGATTCCTGCCGGAGATTTGCCCGCCCTGGGAGCCGGTTTCCTGTCGGCCGCCGTGACGGGGTTTTTTGCCCTGAAGCTCTTCTTTGTGATGATCAACCGGACCGGCCTTGGCATTTTTGCCTATTACTGCTGGTTTGCCGGGGCCGCTACACTGATCATCCGGGGTATTCAGCAATGAAGGGGGAAACCGGGGAAACGCCGGTTATGCTGAGAAGATGAATGAGAATCCTTCCCGTAAAAGGGCATCCGAGATCGCCGGGGTGAGCTGTCTTGCCCTTGCCATTTTCCTTCTGTTCGCCCTTCTCTCCTATCATCCCCTCGACCCCTCTCTGAGAAAATCTTACAGCCCTTGGGAAACAATCCCCATCCATAATCTTATCGGCGCCGTCGGATCCTACACGGCCGATACCCTGATCTGGATCCTCGGGATCGGAATCCTCTGGCTGCCGGTCTTGCTCCTGGTCGCCGCCTTCCGGTATTTCCGCGATCCCCTGTTCCGGACCGGGGCGGCCGCGGCGGCGGGCCTCGCCGGCCTGGTCTTCGCCACCTCCAGTCTGTTTGCATTGCTTATCGGAGAGTTCAAGATCTACGGCATTTCCCTGAGCCCAGGCGGTCTTCTGGGAACATTCACGGCACGAATCCTCGATGCCTACCTGCGCCTGGCCGGGTCCCTGATCGTACTCACCCTGGTCCTCATCATCGCGCTGATGGTCATGTTCGATTTTTCAGTCGTCCGATTCGCCGGAAGATTGGTTGCAATGGCATCAGCAGCGGCAAGAATGGGAGAATCTTTCCTCGACAGCTGCCGGAAGAGGTTCGGGAAAAAGCGGGAGGCCCCCCCCGTGAGCAGACAGGCCGCCATTCCCACACCGATCATCGAGGAGGCAAGGCAGGAGACCCTTAAGGAAAAGCTGAAGAAGGCAGAGCAGACCCGTTTTGACTTTGCAAGCCGGGTGAGCGGAAAATTCCAGTTGCCGCCGCTGACCCTGCTTGACCACGTGGAGCGGAAGGATACCCGGATCAAACGGGAAACCCTCATCGCCAATTCACGGATTCTCGAGAAAAAACTCTCCGACTTCGGCGTTGAGGGAAAGGTGGTGGAGGTAAAACCGGGGCCGGTCATCACCACGTATGAGCTCGAACCGGCGCCGGGAGTCAAGATCAACAAGATCACCAATCTATCCGACGACCTGGCGCTGGCCCTCCGCGCCCCGAGCATCCGGATCATCGCCCCCATCCCGGGCAAGGGGGCGATCGGAATCGAAATACCCAACCAGGAACGCGAACCGGTGCGCCTGCGGAACGTCCTGGACAACGCGGCGTTCAGGGAATCGCCCTGCCGGCTGCCCATCGCCCTCGGGGAAGACATCGTGGGCGCCCCGGTCATCACTGATCTGATCCGGATGCCCCATCTCCTGATCGCCGGGACTACAGGCTCCGGAAAAAGCGTCTCCCTCAACGCCATGATCTGCAGCATCCTCTTCAAGACC
Organism: Syntrophobacterales bacterium GWC2_56_13; assembly: GCA_001830835.1. GTDB lineage: Bacteria > Desulfobacterota > Syntrophia > Syntrophales > UBA5619 > JAKAFS01. The sequence goes on from MICJ01000069.1 coordinate 44,887, forward strand.
CCGCCGGATGAGGCCAAATTCCTCATGATCGACCCCAAGAGACTTGAACTTTCCGGTTATGAAGGAATCCCGCATCTCCTTCATCCGGTCGTCGTCGATCCGAAGAAAGCCGCCCTTGTTCTCCGCTGGGCCGTGGAGGAGATGGAGCGCCGTTACCGGATCATCAGCGAGGTGGGGGTAAAGAGCATCGAAGCCTACAACGAGTTCCGGGACGGGCACCCGGATACACCGGAGGCCGTGAATCCGGCGGACGACGGAAAAACCGAAAAGGAGCGGGTAGCGGCGGCAGGAGGAGGAGGAGGAGGAGGAGAGGTCGCTCCGACCGCCCCGGGAGTGAAGAAAGGGCCTGAGGACGGCAGGGAAAAGAAGGAACCGCTTCCGGAGAGGCTTCCCTACATCGTCATCATCATCGACGAGCTCGCCGATCTGATGATGGTCGCCCAGAGGAATGTGGAGGAATCGCTGACCCGCCTGGCCCAGATGGCCAGAGCCGCCGGAATCCACCTGATCCTGGCGACGCAGCGGCCCTCGGTGGATGTCATCACGGGGATCATCAAGGCCAACTTCCCCATACGGATTTCATTTAAAGTTTCCTCCAAAGTAGATTCCAGAACGATCCTCGATCAGCTTGGCGCGGAAAAACTTCTGGGGTCCGGAGACATGCTCTTCATCCCGCCCGGAAGCTCGGCACTGACGAGGATTCACGGCGCCTATGTCTCGGACAGGGAGATCGAGCGAATCGTCGATTTCGTGAAAAAACAGGGGAAACCGGCTTACGACGAGTCGATCGCAGAGTATGAACCGGATACGGCCAGTGAGGACAGGCCTGACGAGGATTTTGACGAGAAGTACGATGAGGCCGTCCAACTCGTGACGGATCTGGGACAGGCCTCGATTTCCCTTGTCCAGAGGTACATGAAAATCGGGTACAACAGGGCGGCCCGGATCATCGAGCGGATGGAGGCGGAGGGCATTGTCGGCCCTTCGGACGGCGCCAAGCCCAGGAAAGTGCTCGCGCAGAAACTGCCGCGATGATGAGCTGAATGCGCAGCAGGGGGTGCAGCTCCATCATCCCCGAGAAAATGATTTGTTGAAGATGCATGAACAGAAGGTCCATATCGTCAGCCTCGGCTGTCCCAAGAATCAGGTCGATTCCGAAGTCATGGCCGCCATCCTGGCCGACGGGGGTTACGCCGTCACCCCCTGCCCGGAGGAGGCCTCCGTCATCCTGATCAATACCTGCGCCTTCATCCTCCCGGCCAAGGAGGAATCCATCGAGGAAATTCTCCGCATGGCGGCCTGGAAGCAGGGCGGCAGGGGTCCCTGCACCCATCTCATCGTGACCGGATGTCTCCCCCAGCGCTACGGGAGGGGCATGGAAAAGGCATTGCCGGAAGTGGATCTCTTTCTCGGCATCGCCGAGATCCCCCATGTGGGTCGTCACCTGGACGAACTGCTTCAGGCCGGACCACGCCGGCAGCGATCCGTCATCGGTAAACCGACATTCCTGATGAGCGCCGGCCACCGGCGTCTGATCTCCGCGCCGATGCATAGCGCCTACCTGAAGATCGCCGACGGGTGCTCCAACCGCTGTTCCTACTGCGCGATCCCCGCCATCCGCGGAAAGGCCCGAAGCCGGACCGTCGACGACGTCGTGGGGGAGGCGGAACTCCTCGCCGCACAGGGCGTGCGCGAACTCATCATCACCGCCCAGGATACGACGGCCTACGGACTGGACCGAAAAGGAAAGCCGACGCTGAGCCGCCTTCTCCGGGCAATGGCCAAAGTCAGCGGCATTTCCTGGATCCGCATCCTCTATACCTATCCGGCCCATCTGACGGAAGAGCTGCTCCGGACGATGGCGGAGGAAGAGAAAATCTGCCGTTACCTGGACATTCCCATCCAGCACGGCGATGATGCCATCCTCAGAGCAATGCACAGACGGGGGGACAGCGCGCTGATCCGGAACGTCATCAAAAAGACGAGAGAGATAGTCCCCGACATCGCCCTGAGGACCTCTCTCATCGTAGGCTTTCCGGGAGAGACCCCCCGGAGATTCGAAAACCTGCTCTCATTCGTCCGCGAAATCCGCTTTGACCATCTGGGGGTCTTTACCTACTCCCGGGAGGAGGGAACGGAGGCTTATGCCCTCCCGTCACGGATTTCGGAAAAGGAAAAGGAGCGGCGCCGGGGCGTTCTGATGGAGGAGCAGGCCGTGATCTCCCGCGCGATCAACCGCACCCTGATCGGCACGCGGCAGGAGGTCCTCGTCGAGGGGAAAGGCGATCTTTCCGGTTACACCCATGTCGGGAGGAGCCGGCGCCAAGCCCCGGAAATCGACGGGGTGACCCATCTACGGGGAGGAGCGCCGGAGATGGGCGCGCTGGCTGCCTGCCGGATTACTGCCGCCGACGATTACGACCTGTTTGCGGAAATCATCTGATCTATTGCTATCCAGATCCCTGTCGCTGGATCTGTACGACCAGTGGAACGCCATGGAAAACGACAAGGGAAAGTGGCGTTACACCTCCCCGACCCATGTCGTCCGCGCCTTCTATCAGGCCCTGAAGGAACTGGAAGAGGAGGGGGGGATCGCCAGGAGAGCCGAGCGCTACCGGGCGAATCACAGAACCCTGGTGGACGGCATGCGGAAACTCGGATTCCGGACACTGCTGCCGGATGCCTACCAGGGCCACTTCATCACCTCTTTACTACAGCCCGGAAAGCGGGAAATACGACTTCAAGACCTTTTATGACATGCTGAAAACGAAGGGATTCGTGATCTACCCGGGAAAGGTGTCCAAGGCCAGCGCCTTCCGGATCGGAAATATCGGGGACGTTTATCCCGCCGATATGGAAAGGCTCGTGAAAGCCATCGAGAGTTCAATGTTCTGGAATGACTGAAGCGGGGGGAACGGCTTGATCATCATCTGAAGAGCTGCGAAGACCGCATCAGGATCAGGGAGGGCAGCAAAATGATTGCAGGAATTCTCAAAGAGATCAAAACCGAAGAATATCGGGTATCCATGACGCCTATCTCAATGACGTGATGCCGCAGAACTGCTTCACACTATTCTCCACGCCGGCAACGATCCGGATACTGATCAGGGAGGCGGATCTCATCGTCGGCTCTGTCCTCATCCCCGGGGCAAAGGCCCCCAAGCTCGTCACGCGCGACATGCTCAAGACGATGAAGAAGGGGGCGGTCCTGGTGGACGTGTCCATCGATCAGGGCGGCTGCTTTGAAACCTCCAGGGTGACGACCCATAAGGACCCCGTCTACACGATCGACGGCATCATCCATTACTGCGTCGGCAATATGCCGGGCGCGGTCGCCAAAACCTCCACCTTGGCCCTGACCAATTCCACCCTCCCCTATGCGGTTGAAATCGCCAACAAGGGGTGGAAAAAGGCGATGAAGGAAAATCCGGAGATCAGGAAGGGCGCCAATGTGATCAATGGTCAGGTCACTTTCAAGGGTGTCGCCGACGCCTTCGGTCTGAAATTCGCGTTGGTCGACAAGCTTCTGTAGTCGTTTCGCCCAGCTTTTAACCATTTTACGTGGCAGGCACATTGAATGCCACGGATTCAGTTCTACTTATCCCTCACCATTATGTTTTGCCGAGATATTATTTGGTTATTTATTGAAAGCGAGATTTCCAATTGATCAGCTTTTATAGCACCTTTCATTCCCTAATGTACAAGTAAGCCCATGGAAAATCCGAATTACGCCGTTTGCCTCTGCACATTTGGTATTGGTTGTATTGGCCATTCATTAGAACTGGAGATTACGGATCTTTCACAATCATCTTGAATTGTAAATCTCTACTCAGCGGGGCGGCTATCTTTTGGATTCGTTTCTTCACTGCGCGTGCTCCCGCTACCGTCAATGCATTATTCTGAAGTTCCGCCAGGAAGAGCATCTCGAAAACTGCAGATTTAACCCAGTCCACATTTGACGCGTAGCCTGAAATCGCCAATGCACCAAATTCATGCAGATATTTTCTTAGGGTCCGCCCATGCAGATTCATGACACTGCAGGCACCAAAGTGAATGATGCGATTATGGCAGCACCCAGCAAATTCAGGAATCAGGTCTTCAAGGGTAACTGCCTTGCTCTTTCCATTTTCATCCGCTAATTCAATCTCGCCTGGACGACCATGGAAAGCGAGGTATAAAATTGGGTATCCTTTATGCCTTACTTGTGTCCATTTTCGCAGATAGTACCGAAGTTCGCTTCGTGTGGCGATATCCCTGTGGATGTAAGGAACCCTGAGTGGTGATTTCATCAGGAGGTCAAGAACCGGCTCGACAGTGCAAGTCTTTTTAAGATCACCATACCATTCACCGATTTCAAGACAGTAGACACCTTTGCTTGCCTTTTTCATTTCTCTACTCCAAGTGCAAAAAGGAAGTAACGGCTGGTTGTCAATCCAAAGACTTCAACCACGGCTTTGGTTCCACGTCAGACAAAACTCATATTGCATCTCCCTTCGTTGTCGGTTTCCTCAGCATGATGAGATTGTCATCCAGCCCGTGACGAAGCATGTCGAGTCTTGATGACGCGGCGAGCAGTGCTTCTGCATGAATCGGTTTGATCCTGAACGGGAATAGGCTTGGTGCGTCGAGCAGTTCTTTCAGAGGGATCGAGCCGTTGGCGCGGGTATGGAGGGATGATTCGATCAGCCAGGCGAGCAGTCGGGCATCTTCAACGGGCAGTGTCATCCCGTAAGTATAGATCCCCTTTTTGCCGCTCTCCTGAAGCACACCCCAGTCCAGGTATGTTCGCAATACGCGCCGCGCCGCCCGGGAAACGGTTTCCCGTTCGCCATATTGCTCGCGGACCCTCCGCTGGACATGAGGCGCCGCCGCGGATCCCTGAAGACGCAAGAGCCTGCCCACTTGCACCGCTACGCCCGACCAAAACGGATAGACGGCCATCACCATGCCCCAATGGATGGCGAGGTGGTCACGTTGGGGGAGTCGTTTGATCAATTCCAGCCCTTCAGAGCATAGTGATTCGAGCCCACTTGGCGGCGTCAGCCACGTCTTCAGGAGGATCGTGATGATCTTTTCCCGATTGCCCCGCTCTGCCTGACCGCCGATGGATACCTTGTCCTTCAGCAGCTCCTGTAGGGCTTCGGTGGTTGCCTTCTTGTCGTTCCCCGCTAATACCAGGTTGGCTGTCTGCTCAAACCATTCAAGGCGAACTCGCTGGCTGAAACCGATCTGGTCTGTCCGTATGGTCATTTCTCCTCCCTCTCAATCTGCACCAGAGGGACGATGATTTCCTCGACCGAAATGCCTCCGTGACTCACGGTGCGCTGCTTTTTTTGGATAAAGGCCTGCCGGGCTGGAGCCAGGAGAGCCCAGTAGTCATCCGGGAGACCAATGGGCCCCCATTCCAGCGCGGTGGGAAAGTGTTCCTTCACTTTGCCGCGAAGGGCCGTATCGCGATAGATACGCACCCGTTCCCCGCGGGAGTCCGCCACGGCACCCTCCGCCGGTCGGCCGCAGCCTTCCGCCTCGATATTGCCATGATCGGAAGTTAAATAGACGCGGAAACCCCGATTCAGGAGCAAATCGAGGAGCGTGTTCAGAAACGGTTGTTTGGCCCACTGGCACACCTGGTTGTGCATCCCGGCGCTGCCCATTTCCATTCCGTGCATGATCCTGTCGATCTTGTCCACAATCAGCCCGGCGACCCTTGTCCCGGGATGAGAGAGCGCTTCGGCGACGGCTTCCAGATCACCGTTGCCCAGCCCCTTGAGGTACACGATCTCATTCGGCGTTAAACCCTGATCGACCCAGTACTGCATCCAAAGAGCCGATTCTTTGTCTGTGGTCTGGATGCTGTTCGGAAAAAAGATGGGGGCCTTGCCGGCGAAGATGGCCTGGCGCGAAATCGAGGTGAGCGTCGGGATCCAGGCGAAGACCGCCTGTTCTCGGAATCGGTAACCGGGCTGCAGCGAGGCGAGTATGTCCCGGATGACCAGCCATTGGTCCAGTGAAAGCCCGTCCAGCACCATGAGCGCGATCTTCGCGCCGCGATCCTCATCCAACTGACGGGCGAGAAACCGCGGGAGATGATGCAGCATGACCGGAGGCACCGGCGGCAGGTTGACAAGCCCGGCATACCGCTTGAGGAGCCAGGCCGTAAAGCCTTTGTCCACCTGACCCTGTAGACTATGAAACGTTCCGTTCGTCTCTGCCGGCTCAGCCTCGGACTGTTCGTTCATGAGCAGCACCAGTTCCGCCCATCCGCGGGCAAAATGGATCCAGTCCGTATGCTTTGCGTCTTCAGCCGGAAGGGTTGCCGTTAAACGCTCGATCAGGTTCCTCATGCGGCGCGATCTGTCATCGGACGGATCATTGCGAACGCCGATGCCTGCCCACGTCGTGGCCAGTGTCTGTGCATCGTCGTGGGGCACGGCGTGGAGAAATCCTTCAAGAAAGAGGGTGTCGATATAGACGCGAATGTCGGGATGCTCGAAGGGCAGATCCTGAGGACCCGGCACTTGGAGATCATACCCGGAGGATTCTTCGACAGTTGCCTGAGGATCCCGTACAAATCGGTTCAGAAAGATCGGCCAGCGTTCCTGGAGAAATGTGAAGAAGGCCTCCCGGTCCGCAACCAGCGCCTCCAAGGGCCAATCCTCAAATACACAGCTCTGACGCAAGAGTTGGATGAACCGTTCGTCCAACAACGACGGAACGCGCCAGCCATGGTGATGGCGGAGGAGGAGTACGCGCAGGAGGTCCGTTGGCTGTTTGATCAGCTCGGGTGCAACTGCAAAGACGTGCCGCAGGATGAATTCCTTGGTGGCGTTGTCTCCCAATCGTCCGGGGGCGTGTTTATTTTGAGCTTCAAACAGGGCGTCAAGGTCTGATCGATCCAGTGAAGCCATGACTGGGTAGCTGAGATTCGGGAAAATATCGCCGAGATTAAACGACAATTTGCGGCCGGCCTGAAACAGATCGTAGGGCAATCCGCCAAGGTCGATGCTTTGGGAGCGCAATACAACAACGAGGTCCGTCTGCTCGCCTCGGTCCCAGCGGGAACGGAACTTCGATTCGTAGGCGTAGCGAAAGGCTATGTGGTCTTCAAACGGGATCAGCTCGAAGCCACGATCTCGAATGCCTTCGAGAATCCCTTCCTCGAGAAGAAGCCCGTCCGGATCGGCGACCAGGGTGAGTCGGGCCACCTTGGGAGTAAACTCCTTCAGAATTTGATCGCGCCAGCTACTCATGGCCGCTACCCTCTACTTGGATTATGAGTATCGGTTCCGTTAGATGGGATGCTGACCAAGAATTGAAAAAATTCATGACATAGCCTCTAACCGCAAGACATTGGGTTTGATGCTCATCCGCGACCAGTGCTGTCCAACCGATTGAATAAAAGCAGGGCGAACCAACTTAGCCCTTTGGACCAGCCAGTCTCCTTGATCGATCCGAAGATAAAGACCTTCCGCTGGTTTGTCACCGAGTTGTGACAGAGACAAGAGCTTCTTAAGTTCTACAAATGTGAAGCGACCGCGATTTACTTTGGGTACTTGAGAGATACCGATTCCCCGAAAGGTCTTATCCCGACGGGCAGATGAAAGAAAACGGCCATTTTTTTTATCGTAAATATCGAACCCTAGAAACCAATCCGGCAATCGGTTATAGATGACTGAATGTTGTGCGTAGCACCATTCTCCGAAAAGAATGTAACGGTCGATCAGTTTTTCAAAAAGAATATCGGTTCTTGGCGCCAGCCAATCAGCTAGCTTTTTCCACTGGCCTGTGCTTGGAAGATGTAAGTACGCACCTCTATTCTGGGTGCGGATATTACCCTCGGAGTCAAAAGATATACCAAGATTAGCGCCATCCACCTTTTCTTCAACAATAAGCTCATGCTGTAGAAAGTCACGCCTCTCGACATCCAGCATAACTTTATCGTCCCGTACTTCGACAACACTGAGAAGCGCCAGATGTGGAGTAGAGGGGAACTTGAAGAAATCTTCTTTCACGCGCCCATTTTCTCCGTATACTTTGCCTCGACATAATCAGGACACAGAAAAAACACCGTAATCCCTACGTCGGTCAAGGCTTCTTTCCATCCCCACCATTTGCTGTCCGTTGCTTGAAGTATGGGTGGTTTTTTTATGTGGGCGTTTGCAACAGCTACAAACTTTCGATCAGAGCTGTCGAAATTCGTCAACCCGGCATGTGTAGGAAATTCGTCGTAGGTATCTCCATTTCTTGATATTTTGACCCGGTCACAATCCGGCAACTTCCAACGATTGTCATGGACCCATTTCATAAACTGGTCTCCGACGCCAGGTTGACCTTTCATGAGTAGCTTTCCTCGGTATTCATCAAAGATTTCATCCTGGGAATCCATAACCAATCCGCCTTTTTTTATAATATGCTCGACAGCTTCAACACAAGAATAAACGCATTTGGTCAGCTCTTGTGGTATTTTTCCAGGGGCAATAGCAAGATTTGCAGTCTTCGGCACATTGGTATCGACCACAAAATTTTTGGGGAAGTTGCTCATTTAGATACCTCCAACCCGCTGCCGCTTTGCCTCATGCGCTTTTTCATTGCCGCTTTTGCTTGTCCGGTGATATCACCCATATCGTCGCCGAAGAAGTTTTCTGGCCAGTTAAGGATATTGCCAAATAAATCTATTTGGAGAGGCTCCAAGCTGGCAGGCATCTTGGTGATGTCGGCAAAGTAAGCGGTAACTTTTTCTTGTGGGATGATATCTTCCGCAATCCGTCGTTGCAAACGTCGCAAAAAATGTTCGGAGTGGGTTTCTATGATTAACTGAATGCCTCTGTCGATGCCGTCTTCTCTTGAGTTGATTACGTCAATTATCACGTCGGCAAGTGCTGATTGGGCGCTTGGATGAAGGTGAATCTCCGGTTGTTCCATGAGGATGATTGATCCTCGTGGGGCGTAAAAGCATTGAACCAAAACTGGCAGTACTTGGGAGACGCCAAAACCCACATCGGGTAGATCTACCCAGTCCCTAGATCCTCTGGTTCGAACTTTGACTTCATATTCCTGCCGCTGTTCGGAAATGGGATTAACTCTAAATTCCTCTATCAATCCCATGCCCTTAAGCTTCAACGCAATAATTGCTTCAAAAGTCTTGGTCGGACGTCCACGTCCGAGGTTAATTTTGCGGTTTCGAGCGGCCAGAATCGCTGCTACTGTATTTTCACCGGAGTATCCGACACTTTCGGGGTTGACGCCGCCCCACGTGTACAATCTTTCAGTTTTGGTGCGAAGAGGACCAAGGTAATATAATGATTGAAACAATTTTTCATGTTGTATGTTTAATTCTTGGACAAAATCTGCATTTTGATAGTAAGCAACGACTTCATCCGGAAAGCCGTAAAATCTGACGGTATTTCTAATTGACCATGCCCGCATTTGCCTTCGCACCAGAGCATAATGTTCCGCATAAGCCCTATACTCAGATTTAGCGCCGGTTTTATGTTCCAATCCTACAGTTAAGATCTGTCTTCCGTTATCCATTAACTGATAGTTTAAATGGTCGACAATAGGAGAAGAGCCTTGCTTATTTTTCAATCCTACTATTGCATCAAACCTCAAGGTGTTGCCTGCGTAGGTTTGTTTTGTGATCGGATCTTTAATGGGTTTCTTTCGAAGATCACCCTGAAAATCCCATTGGTATTCAAATGATATTTTATTCTCTGGGTCATGGTGAAAAACCATTTCCGGATAGGACCCAAGTTGAACCGCCGAGTTCCTTCCGCCAGAATAGAAAACAGCCTTTCGATCTGGATATTCAACCGTCTGCTTCAACATCATCAAGAACTGACCGATACTGGACTTGCCCGAACTGTTCGAACCAAAAAACAAAGTGATCGGGGCCATTTGGATGTTCCCAGTATCTTTCCATATTTTAAAATTTTTGATATGCAATTGCCTTAACATTATCCACCTCCTGTTCTTGTTAATGCCTGATCGTACCACATCAAGAGCTTCGGGTCTTCTTGGAGAACGTTTTCGGGGATCCGCTGTGCGACGGCGATGATGGTGTGGTAGTCGCGATTCTGCCAGCACAGTTTGAACCCGGCGCGGACTGCCTCCAAGCGTATGATCTTCAGCCTTTTCCCCTTGGGGATGGATTGGGTGCCCGGCGCCAGTCCGGGGAGAAATCCCGCCTGCCCGGCGGTCTTGATCGGTTGGTATCCCGGCGGCAGGTACGTCCAGAACTCTTTGAGCAGTGCCCGCTCGCGCAGCTTCTCCAGGTCGCCGGCCTGGTTCGGGTCAGGGATGCACCAACGCCCCTTGCCCTGATTCAGGAGGTGCGCGTTTTGGGTTGCCAGACCCGTCAGATCCTCGGTTGCCTCACCGGTTATGATCTCCTCCCGGATCTGCTTGCGCAGGGGTTCGCTCTGCTTCATCCAGGAGACAATCTGTGGCGGAATCGATCCTTTTCCGTCGAAGCCGATGAAATTCTGTTCCAGAAGTTCGGACAGTTCCAATGGTTTTTCGTGTTTTTGCCACCCCCCGCTGAGTTCCTTCAGGAACAGGGGCGTCAGATCCTGGATCGTCATCGGTTTTGCGGCGAGCTGTTGCCTTATCCATTCGATGGCCGTGGGCTCGTTCGCGATCCCGATCTCCAATTGGACGACGTCCTTCACGGTCATACGCTTCTTGTCGTATTCAGCGGACTGGTCGGGAAGGAAATACATGTCGTCTCGTTCGGGGAAGCGTTGGGCCAGCCCCAGGGAAAATTCCGCGGCGGCCATCGGCACGGAAACGCCGCGCTGGACGTGAAAGGCCACCATCCGGTCGTAGAGGAAGTACGCCCTTCGTTCAGCGATGATTTCCCCGTGGCCGTCCTTGGCCAAGAAAACCGGCAGGTTCTTCAAATGAGTGCGGACAAAATCCCAAACCCCTTCCTCTGTGCCTGCCGCGATCCGGAAGCGCTCCTCCAAGCCTCCGTTGGGCTTGTAGGCGGAAACGACCAGGTCCTGTTTCATGGCCGAGCTGGTCACCTGGCGGTACGACCCCTGCTGCTTGTCCAGGGTGCGCACGTCCGCCACGACGAAGCCGGCGGTCTGCATCGCCTCTTGGATGGCATTCCAGACGGCGTTATGGGAGTTGTGGAAGACCACCGTCATCCAGCGTCCCGGCTTGAGGACCCGGCGGTATTCGGCGAAACAGCGCTGCATCAGGCGCTGGTACTCGGGGAGTCCCTTTTTCTTGAATTTGTCAACGATCGCCTCCGGTGCGGCGTTGGTTATGACCCGGTGCCATGATTCGACGAGGTAGTTCAGGTCGGCATAGAAGATGTTCTCGCCGAAGGG
>MICJ01000069.1:56296-56438 GCA_001830835.1 Syntrophobacterales bacterium GWC2_56_13
TTTGTCCCAGAGAAGCGACCCCGGCGCTGAATGCCTTTCCCAGGCGTTGCAGTTTGCCCGCGAGGATGTACCACGGACTACACTCGGCGTGTTGGGAGGCGACATAGTAGACGCCGGTCAGATACTGATTGACCTGAGAAAA
>MICJ01000070.1:0-15786 GCA_001830835.1 Syntrophobacterales bacterium GWC2_56_13
TGGGAGCTTTACGAAGCCCTTGAGGAAACCCTGGAGATTTTGGGGGACGAGGCATTGATGATGCAACTCAGGGAAAGCATAGAGGAGCTGAAAGCAGGACAGCTTATCCCGTGGGAAGAAACCGGCGCCGGGGCGGGGCGATGATGTGGCCCGTTTTCATCACGCCGGCGGCGCAACGGATGCTTCAGGCAATTCCGGACGGGCGGATCAGGGGAAAGGTCGGGGATGTCATTGACCGTCTCCGGCAGGAACCGGAAAAGCAGGGGAAAGCTCTGTTGGGCGAGCTTGCGGGATACCGGAGCGTTCGGGCCGTCGGTCAGCGGTATCGCATTATCTACAAGGTCGAACAAGCGAAGGTGATTATCATCGTCGTGGCTGTCGGCCTTCGTAAAGAAGGGGCAAAAAAAGACATCTACGCCCTGGCCAGAAAACTTCTCCGCCTTCGGCTGACGGAGTGACCTTGAGGAATAACTAATGCCTGCCCATGACATCATCAGTAATCGAAGAAGGTTAAAAACCTATGGCAAAGCAACCCGAAGAGTGGTTCAAACAGGCGGCGTATGATCTGAAGACGGCCGAAATCATGTTTGAAAACAAGAGGTACATTTATGTGGTCTTCATGTGCCATCTGGCCATCGAAAAGGCCCTGAAGGGGATATATCAGTCGGTTCTGAAGGAAACGCCCCCCAGGGTTCACAATCTCATCTATCTGATTGAAAAAATAGGCTTGCATCTTCCCAACGAACTGTATGATGCTGTCTTCGAGCTGAACCGGGTCAGTGTTCCGACACGATACCCGGATGATCTGCGACGGCTGACACGGACATACAGGAAAGGGAACACACTCATCATTGTCGAAAAAAGCAGAGAGGTTCTGAAATGGCTGAAAGCAAGGCAGTAGAAGCCATCGGGTTCATGAAAGATCGCCTTCGGGAAACGGGGCTGAATATCGAAAAGATCATTCTTTTCGGGTCTCAGACCAGTGGAGAGGCCACGGAAGAGAGCGATATCGATATTATCGTCATTTCGAGAGATTTCCGCAATAAAGACATCTTCAAACGGGCACGCTTGACCAAGGAGGCGGAAATCTCAACGATCCGGAAATTCATGATCCCTTTCGATATCCTCACGATGACGCCGGAAGAGTTTGAAAGCGAAAATTCCCTGCTGTCGGATTACGCGCGGGAAGGTGAGATTATTTATGCGACGCAGATGGAAAGAGGGGACTATGCTTCTGCCCTGCAGGTAAGGGCGAAGAACAAAAAGTGGAAAACCCATAAGAAGTTGAAAAAAGAACAGGGGCTGTAAAATGCCTGCCCATTGCACCCATCGAGTGGAGGGTACATCGGCCTGAAAGGGGGCTCTGTTTGTGAAGCCGTATGGCTGAGATCCTGAAATATAAAATATGCTTGAGGAATAAGGTAGATATGTGTAATCTAACGCAACAGTACTGATCGAGGATAAAGCCATATGACCCATCTTGATAAAGAAGCCATAAAGAAAGATGTTGTCCGATGCCTGGCCGGGGCGAAGGAGATCCGACGGATCGTCGTGTTTGGCTCTTTTCTTACGGCAGATGCTCCGAATGACATCGATGTGGCGGTTTTTCAGGAAAGCAAGGCGCCTTATCTTGAGTTGGCCATGAAATATCGAAAAATGCTTCGTCCCGTTTACCGAAAGATTGCCGTGGATGTCATCCCTGTGCGCCCGGAACCGGAACAGACGTCGTTTCTTGGCGAGATTGAAGCGGGAGAGGTCGTCTATGAAAGATGAGACCCGCGCCCTTTTCAGTATCTTGCCGGATGCAGTGCCGGATCGGGAAACCTGTGAAAAATGTATCCGGATCGCACGCCGCGTCGGAGAAAATATAAGACTGACATTACAAAAATCTTAACCGCCTGATCGTTTTGGCAAGTGTTGCAGCGAATTCCAAGCAGACGGACATGCTGGCTGAAATGAATGCATTCCATTGGTGAAATGTAAATACAATGAGGTGTCCCATGATCACGAAAATTGAAGTTCACGGTTATCGCCTTCTGAACGGGTTTGTCGCCGATTTCCGTCCCCTTACGGTAGTCATCGGTGCAAATGCAGTCGGTAAGAGCACATTGCTGGACTGCCTGCAGTTGATCTCACAGTGTGCCGATTCGCCATTGAACACCGCGATAGGATGGCACTGGGGATTGTCTTCCTTGTTGAATGCCTCGACAGGAGAAAACAAGCTGGGCTGGAAGATAACGTTCGAGAAACCCGGCAATTCTTTCTGGAGCCGACTGCCATTGGATAACGACCTGAAACTCTACTACGAGGTTTCCTTACAGGGCGACGTGCAGGGGCAGGCGCAGGCGCAATACGAGGTCCTGCGCAAGCCGGAACCGGCGGCGCCCCGCTATAGCGGGGCATTCAAGTATCTGGAAGCGACGCCCCATCGCCGCTACATCTACAGCCGCGAGAAGCACGGTCTCATCCCTTTCGACGAGGCTCTGCCGCAGACAAATCAGGTGCAAGAGACTGTAGAAAAGAACGGCTTCGGAGTCGGCCTGCCGGCTCCCGCCCAAGAACCCGCTTTGATGCTGTCGCAGATCCGCTTCTTCAATGAATTCCCGATCCCTTCTTCGGCGCGCGTATTGCTGGCGAATATGGCGTTCTATCCGGGGTTCGACGTGACGCGGTTTTCTTCTCTCCGCATTAAGGCGGCAGAGATCAAGCCCGTCACCACGCTCGCGCAAAACGGCGAAAATTTGGGCACCGTCCTGCACGAAGTGCTCACCCGTTATGATTACCGTTCGGCTGCAAACGATCTGCGGGAGTTCATGCAAGCCGCGTATCCGGCGCTGGAAGACATCAACTGCGAAACAACCTACGGCTCTCCGGCGCAGGTGCTTGTCCGTATACGGGAAAAAGGGATGCAACGGTCCATGGAACTTTGGGAATTGTCCGACGGCATGGTGCGGTTTCTCTGTCTTGCAGTGGCGCTGTTGAATCCCGTACCGCCGCCGCTGGTGATGGTGGACGAGCCGGAAACGGGCCTGCATCCGAGGCTGATGCCGGTCATTGCGGACATGATTAAGACTGCATCGGAACGTACGCAGGTGTTGGTGACCACGCACAGTCCAGATTTGCTGAACCGGTTTGACCTTGCCGATATCGCCGTCATGTCCCGTGCAGGCGAGACCCCCAAGGCGACATGGCACCGCCCGGCGGATCGCACGACGCTTGCCCAAATGTTGAAGGCCGTTACCGGCGAGACCTTAGGCGACCTGCACCGTTCGGGCGAGCTGGAGGCGTCAGAATGAAGGTCTGGGTGTTTGTTGAGGGTGAATCAGACCGGATCGCCTTGAACGCCTTATGGGCATCATGGCAAACCCGCCTCGGCAAGAAGGGGTGGGGCATTCAAATTCATCCCCTCGTCGACAAATCTCGATACTTCCGAAAGATCGGCCATCGGGCGGCCGAAAAAATAGTTCACGATGAGCATGATCTGGTTGTCGGTTTGCCCGACCTCTATCCGAACGCAGAGTATTCTCACACGGATTGCAAGCACGCTGATCTGTCGGAACTCAAGGCCGTTCAGACTCGGCTTGTCCGGGACGCCCTGCAAACCGTGTTTAATCTGCCCCCAAAAAATGCAGAGGCGACACTTGCACGCTTCTGTCCAAGCGCATTGAAGCATGACCTTGAGGCTTTGCTGCTGGCTGCCGTGGACGAACTGCGACAGGTTTTGGGAACGGAAGAAACGCTTGGAAAATGGCGACATCCCGTGGAAGATCAGAACCAGCAGAAACCGCCGAAGTACGTAGTTGAAGAGCTTTTTCGAACAAAGAAGGGCCGTAGTTATCGTGATACCAGACATGCAAAAGTCGTTTTGGAGAAAGTCACCGATATCAAGAAGCTGCTATTCAGTAGTTCCGGACAACTGGAATGCCCGGTTTTCAAGGAGACAATGGACTGGATCGCCGCCAGGACAGGCATTCCTGCTTACTGAGCACAGCCCGTGCTGAGCAGGGAGGGATAAGGTATTATGAAGCTGACATACGATCCGGGACACAATATCGCCTATTTACGGCTGCATGAGAAAAAGGGGCAGGTGGACACGATTCGCGTGAGCGACGAAATGAACGTGGATATCGCTCCGGATGGAACTGTATACGGCATTGAATTGTTGAACGCAAACGCGCAACTCGAGGCGGAGAAAGACGGCAATCTGATTGTCGTCAACGAATCGCTGGGCCAGCGTCAGAAACGGCCTCTGGGGCTGCGCGAAAAGATGGCCCGATATGGTGGAAAGAGAAAATCGCAGGCGTGAATTGAGGATATCATAGAAGTTGTGAAAGTAAACAGACGTCCAAACCATGAAAGAGCTTGGTAAATATTCGTACCCGAAATGGGTACAATCGCACCCAAAACGGGTACGATTGATTGAAACATAAGCATGATAACGGTGAGTGACGTTGCCGCGTGGTTGCTCAAGACTCATCCCGAACTTATGGTAACCTAACCGATGCCCACCCATGACATCATCGACAATCGAACAGAGAAACTGGTTGATCATCTCAGCCAGATGCTCGGCTCCAGCGAACGGGCGCGGTTTGCGGTCGGCTACCTTTTCCTATCCGGGCTGACAAGTGTAGCCGAGCGCCTTTTGAGCCTGAAGGAACTTCGTTTGCTCATCGGCAACACGACCAACCGCGAGACGGTCGAAATGCTGGCGGAGGGATATCGCAACCTCGATCTTGCAGCGGAAGAGGTCGAGCGACAGACTTACCCCAAGCGCACGGAAGCCGGAAAGATGGCCCAGGAGACGGCCGGGAATCTCCGGAATTCTGTGGAATTGATGGACCAGACGGATGAGGCGCAGGCGTTGATTGCCGGGCTGATTCAGATGATCCTTGAGAAGCGCCTGAAGGTCCGCGTTTACACGAAAGGCCGACTCCATGCGAAGGCGTACATTTGCGACTACGGCAAAGTGTTCGATCCTGCCGGTCAGGAGGTCGCCCGGCACGAAAAAGGCATCGCGGTTGTGGGGTCCTCGAACCTGACCTTGGCCGGGCTGACCCACAACACCGAGTTGAACGTGATCGTTCAGGGTAACCAGAACCATCTGGAACTTGTCCGCTGGTTCGATGATCTTTGGAAAGAAGCGCAGGAATTCGACGAAACGCTGATGCTGGAACTCAGAGAATCCTGGGCGGCGGCGCAGGTCAGGCCTTACGACATCTACATGAAGACGCTCTTTGCCCTCGTGAAAGACAGGCTGGAGGGCGAGGAAGAGCAGGAACTCCTCTGGGATGACGACATATTCCGCAAATTGGCGAATTTCCAGAAGGTCGCCGTTCGGCAGTCCGTCCAGATAATCAGGGATTTCGGCGGCGGGTTTGTATCGGACGTCGTCGGCCTGGGCAAGAGCTACATCGGCGCGGCCATCGTGAAGCATTTCGAGCGCACGGACCACGCGCGCCCGCTGGTCATTTGTCCCGCGCCGCTCAAGGAAATGTGGGAACGGTATAACGAGGTTTATCAACTCAACGCCCAAGTCCTTTCGATGGGGTATCTCCGGGAAGACGACAACGACGGCGTGACCAAGCTCCTGAAGGATTTCCGCTACAAGGATCGTGACTTTGTCCTCGTGGACGAAAGCCATAACCTCAGGCATCCCGACACCCAGCGCTATAAGGTCGTTCAGACGTTCCTTTCCACCGGTCGCCGTTGCTGTTTCCTGACCGCCACGCCCCGGAACAAAAGCGCGTGGGACGTTTACCACCAGATCAAGCTTTTCCATCAGGACGACCGGACGGACATGCCTGTTGACCCGCCGAACCTGAAGGAGTTCTTCAAACTGATTGAGCGGGGGGAAAAGAAATTGCCCGACTTGCTGGCCAACATCCTTGTCCGGCGCACGCGCAACCATATTTTGCGTTGGTATGGTTTTGATGCAGAGACACACGGGCCGGTTGATCCCGGTCGTTTTCAGGAATACCTCGACGGCAGGCGGAAGGCCTATGTGCTCGTTGGCGGAAAGCACCAGTTTTTCCCGAAGCGGCAGCTTCAAACCATCGCGTACAGCATCGAAGACACCTACCAGGGACTTTACCAGCAGTTGCGCGGCTATCTCGGCAAATCCCGGAAGGGCAAACCGGCCAAGACCGCAGCGGCGGAACTGACCTACGCGCGTTATGGCCTGTGGCACTATGTCCACACCGAGAAACAGAAGAAAGAGCCGTATGTCAGCTTGCAGCGCGCCGGGGCGAACCTGCGGGGCCTGATGCGCGTTCTCTTGTTCAAGCGGTTTGAGTCGAGTGTTTACGCCTTTCAGGAGACCATCCGCCGGTTGCTCAAGATTCACGAGTCGTTTATCAAGGCCAGCGACGAGGGCTTCGTCCCGGCGGGCGAGGAGGCGCAGAAGATCCTCTATGGAAGCGACACGCTCGAAGAGACCGACTTCATGGACGCCTTGCGCGCGGTGTCGCAACGCTACGAAGCAGAGGACTTCGACACGGATACCCTGCGCAGGCACATCGTGCACGACATCGAGATTTTGAAGACGGTCCGGACGCTGGTTGAACCCATCACCCCCGAGAAAGACGCCAAGCTCCAAGCGCTCAAAGCGCGCCTGGCCGACAAGCCGTTGAAGGGCACGAAACGGTTGATCTTCACTCAGTACGCCGACACGGCGAAGTATCTCTACGCCAATCTGAACCCCGGCGACCGCCTCCCCGATGTCGATGTTATCTACAGCGGGGACAAGAGCAAGGCGCGCGTGGTCGGACGGTTCGCGCCGAAAGCCAACCCGGAGTATCGCTTTGCCAAAGGCGAAGCGGAACTCATGACCGTCGTCGCCACCGACGTTCTGGCCGAAGGTCTCAACCTCCAGGACTGCGACAACATCATCAATTACGATCTGCACTGGAACCCGGTGCGGCTGATTCAACGCTTCGGACGCATCGACCGGATCGGATCAGATCACGAGGTCATCTTTGCCTTCAACTTCCTGCCGGAAGTGGGAATCGAGAAAAATCTGAATTTATACGATAAGCTGCACAACCGGATTCAGGAGATTCACGACACCATCGGGGAGGACTCCAACATCCTGGACGAGACCGAACGCCTGAACCCCGAGGCGATGTATGCCATTTACGAAACACAGGACGGCGGCCCGGTGCAGTTAGACCTCTGGGGCAAACCGGAAGACGAGTTTCTGGACCTGAACGAAGCCGAGGGAATCCTGCGGCAATTGCGGAAGGAAGACCCTGCGGAGTTCGAGCGCATCGCCGTTCTGCGCGATGGCATCCGCACGGCGCGGCCTTCCCTGCAAAAGGGCCTGTTCGTTTTCTGCCAGGCTGGCCGCTTTCAACAGCTCTTCCTCCTCGACGAGAAGGGTGTTGTCGTTTCCCGCGATGTTCCACGGGTGGTCGGGACGGTCAAATGCGCCCCTGATGTACAGGCCGCCGATTTGCCGGACGGGTACAACAAGGCAGTCATGGCCGTGCAACGGGCATTTGCCGAGGAAGTCAAACACCGGGAAGCCGAGCGCAGGCATACCTTCAATCTCACGCACGGCCAGCTCTATGCGCTTCGGGAACTCAGGATCCTTTTTGAAGCCGTGATCGATGAAGAAATCAAGGGGAACGTCAACATTCTGGAGAAGGCTTTCCGAGGCGCTTTGACCGGCGCGGTCAAGCGCGAGTTGAACCAGTTGCGGCGGTATGCCGTCGTAGGTGAGGCGCTCTACAAGAATCTGATCCGCATCTACGACCAGCACAACCTGAAAGACGTGGCAGCCCGGCGAAGCCTGGAACTCGAAGACAAACCGATCCCCCGAATCATTTGCAGCGAAGCATTGGTCTGAATACCGCGAACCTGAGAATGCCGCGTGTCACGAATAAGATTAAATAGATTTGGCCGCCTCGGCCGCAGCGATTGGTCCGGTCCGGCCGTCAGGTCATCCAGTGGGGGCGGTCGGCCATCCAGGTCTTCACTGTTTCCAACAGCCACTCCTCGAGCTCCCGGACAAGATAGAATTTCGGGAGGAGCAGGTCGTCGTCCGGCGAAATCATCCCCGCGTCGATGGCCACCCGCGCGAGCGTCGTCTGGGGATAGATGCGGATGCCGGAGGTGATTTTCAGTTGATCCAGAGGCAGCGAATCGGCAAACGTCAGGCTCTCTAAAACCGACTCCTGCGTTTCGCCGGGACTGCCCAGCATGAGAAACCCCTGCTGACGGATGCCGTGCCGCGCCAACGTCTCCGCCGTCTGCCGGATCTCCCGGAGATTGAACTTCTTGTTCATGTTCCGGAGGATCCGTTCGGAGCCGCTTTCGAATCCGAGGCTGACTTCCCTGCAGCCGGCGGCCGCCATGAGCGCAGCCAGTTTCTCGTCGACCTTCCCGGGGTAGAGGATGCACCGCCAGGATATGTCCAGGCCGCGGTCGATGATTTTTCTGCAGAGCTCTTTAGCATAGCCGGGAGGGAGGTTGAAGGTGTTGTCCACGAAAAAGATCTGTCGGAAGCCGGATTCAACGCAGCGGGCGAGCTCCGCGACAGCCGCCTCCGGGGATCGTTTCCGGATAGCAAGCCCCTCGATGGTGGACGTGGAACAGTAGCTGCAGTTCAGCGGGCAGCCCCGGCGGGTCTGAAACGGAAGCCACAGTCCCCGATCCTGGGAAGTTAGGAACTCGTGCGCACCGGAGATGGGCAGTGAATCGAGATCCTTCACGAATGTTCTTTTACCGAGCAGGCCGCGATCCCGCAGGTACAGGCCCGGCGTTTCCGAAAGGTCCGCCTGTTGTGCGAGGCGCTCGATCAAGGCGGGAAAGGCGACCTCTCCCTCCCCCTGGATCCCCATGTCCGCCTCCAGATAGGCCAGGACGCTCTCCGGAAATATGCTGTAGCCCGCTCCCCCCAGGACGATGGGGGCGTCGGAAAGGCGTCGGCAATCGCGGACGACGCGCCTGACCTCATCGAGCAGGAACCGGCCATCCTTCGTTTGGTCGTCGATGTTCCGGACGGAGATCCCGATCACGTCGGGGCTGAAAGAGGCGATGGTCTCCCGGATAAGGGACTCTGAATCGTCTTCCGCCATCAGATCCAGCACCCGGACGTCGTGACCGCCGTTGCGCGTCGCCGCAGCCACGTAACTCAATCCCAGGGGGAGGGGAAGGATATTGATCCTTTCCGTATTGGCGGAGATCAGAAGCACCCGCATGACGATAATCATCCTCCAATGTAGGGGATTCTGTTGATCTCAGGTAATGAAAACCATCATCGCCTTTCTGTCCGGGGAGATGACCGACAAACAAGCAGGAAGCGATTGGAGCGGGAAGTCAAAACGGTCATGATCATGATCGTTATGTACTGTCGGCGCCATCACGGAGGAAAGGGTGTTTGCAAAGATTGCCGGAAGCTGGGCGCCTATGCCGAGCAGAGAATACGAAGATGCCCTTTCGGGGGAAACAAGCCGGCATGCGGCAAGTGTAAAATCCACTGTTTCAAACCGCTGATGAGCTCGCAGATCAGGGATGTGATGCGGTTTGCGGGGCCTAAGATGCTTTACCGGCATCCTATCCTGGCCATCCGGCACCTTCTTGTTTAACGAAGGACCCATCCCGACATTTAATGGGATACGGATCTTTGCCCCGTTCCCGGGCGTCGTCGGAGCAGGCCTATCTCCTCCTGCTAACCTGGCATGCCCACAGGATAGGGAATGAAAATGCGGGCAATCGAAACGATCACAGCAAAAATGACAATCGCGGCGACAGCCACGGCAATCGTATACACTAATGCTTTTTCCCGGGGCGCTTTCATGAGAACGGGGATTCCCTCGTAGAGCAGATACAGGCTGTATAGACCGGTGATCCCAAGGATCCCCAGAGCGGGAATGATGACGAAAATCGCTGCGATCCAGGCAGCGGTCGAGGAGTATGCGGACAACTTGAGCGCCTGGCCGGGATTCTTCTCTCCGGAAAAGGTGGGGGCCAGGAAGTCGATGATCAGGGCCAGCACATATACCCCGACAAGACTCAGAACGTAATGCACGACCGCCGACAGGATCGCCGTGACGATGGGGATCCGGAAAGCGGACCCGAAAGGCATGCCGATGCCGACGATGGACATCCCGATGACGGAGGCCGCGGGGCCGATGGCCGCCAGGGGGATGATGTAGTTTCTGTACAAATCGGGGGTCGTTGTGGATTCTCCGGCAATGACCTCCCATTCCTGTTTCGGTTGCAGCAGGATCCTCTTGACGCGCTCGACTAAAGTCATCTTTCAGCCCTCCTTTGTTAGTTTTCCTGAACACTGAGACAATAAGCAATGATTGCAGGAGATAGTGTGCTTACTTGAAGCGGGTGTCAAGGAATAATTCTCTCATATTTTATTTCCTCGGCCTGATATGCTTGCCGTTGCCGATGGAATCGTCGGGATGGGCAATCACCTTATCTTTCTCTTTTAATCCGGAAATAATCTCTGCCGCTAAGCCGTTTCTTTGACCAACCTCAACTGTGCGCGGCCTCGCCTTTCCGTTATCTTCAACAAACACCATCCATTCCTTGCCCGAACGGAAAAGAGCGCTGGCAGGGACTTGGAGAATTGCATTACCCTCCCAGACAACAAAGTGTGTTTCCAGGCGATAACCGTCACCAAGAACACGCCATATTTCCGGCGGTGAGGTGATATCGGCAATGACCAGTACTCTCTGTTCCTCCACGCCGAGGCTCGATACCTTGGTAAATCCTGCCAGCTCAACAATCCGCACAATTCCCGTTAACGTACCATCGCCACCCCAATGTTTAAACAAAACGGTAGTTCCCTTTTTAATCTTGACCGCATCTGAAGAAAGGACTTCAACGCGTACTTCGAGATTTTTAGCGTCGCCGATGTCCATCAGGGGTTCGCCGGCATTGACGGCTCCTTCGCTATCACGGTAGATTCTAAAAATGATGCCGCCGACCGGAGACGAAACATGTAGAGTATCATATTTTTCGGTTCTTCCACTCGGAGTAAAGTTCTGCAGGGTTGTTTTTGTCCGCTCAAACTCAGCATGGGAAACATCAACGGCAGCTTTAGCTGAACGTTGAACCGCCCGCGCCTTTTTAGCCTCAGACTCAGCCTGATCAAATTGGTCTTTCGCAACAGAACCCTTAGCATACAAATTCGTAATCCGTTCCAATCTCCTCTCAAGGTAATCCGCATCAGCCATAGCGGCACGCTCCTTTTCCATTGCAGCGTTCAGAGAAGCCTCCGCCGCAGAGACGGTCGCTTCGGCTTCCGCACGGCTTCGAGGATCAAGGGCTTGTGACCGCAACGATTCCAGAGTAACAAGGATCTGTCCCTTTCGTACCGAATCTCCTACTTTTGCGTCGATGCGCCGCATATACCCGGCCGTAGGCGCCGAGATAACAAACCGTTCTTTCAGGCGGGTGCGGCCCTCTTCTTCAATAGTGACCTGGAGCGGGGCTCGCGAGACATCAACGAGATCGACATCCACGGCTTTGGGCATGAAGCCGTAAATAGTTGCCGAGACCACAATTAGAATGATGACGATTACAAATAATTTTCTGCGCAGTGCGGCCTTCATAAAGCTACTCCCTGGTTTTTAAGACTTCTACCAGATCAAGATGATCAAGTTTATGACGCACAATCAACCCCGATGCCAAGGCTGATGCAAGAACGACCGCTGCCGCAAGGGAATATGTCTTTGTCTCTATAACTAGCGGCACTCGGAAAAGGTCGGATGCCAGCGCTTGCGCAATATAAGCGCAGAGCCAGTATCCGATAAAAAAACCCAGCGGAATGGCGATGAGCGTAATGAGTCCCAGTTCACCCAGGAGAATGTAAGAAATTTCACCCCGCGTGTAACCCAGCACCCTGAGGCTGGAGAGCTCCCGGCTTCGCTCCGACAAAGCTATCCGTGCACTATTATAGACAACGCCAAAAGCGATAGAACATGCCATCAATGTAGCAATAAACGTGAAAAAAAGCATCCCTTTGGCTTGAACATCATGAAAATTGCGGACTTCGTTTCGTCTGAGCACAGTCCCGGAAACGCGCGGCATTTTAATAAAACTCTGATAAAGCTTCTCACTGTACATTGGATCGGTCACCAGATAAGCGCCGGATATGGCATCACCCTCCCTCATCAGACGGTTCAGTGCCGTTAAATCCATGTACCCCATCACTCCCAGATATAACGTGACCAAAGCAACGACCGGCACCTGACGGATCGGCTTTGATCCTTCGAGAACCTCGACAGTCAACATGTCACCGGCTTTAACGCCGAGAATTTTGCCAAGATGATCGGTTAACACGATCCCTGAAGGCGGCAGCGATATGGCCTGAAGATTTGTGTCCAATAGAAGATGCAAGCGGCTGTCCGGTTCTATCCCGTTGATCCGCGTTTTGTAACTGCGGTGACCAAATTTCAACTTTGCCGGGACAGTTCGAAAGGTCTCGGCGTGATGGACACCCGGGAGTTCTTTGAGCTCATAAATTGCCCTGCGGGAAGTTGATTCGGCGAACGCCACCGTCATATCTTCCTTCTGGGAAAGAACAAACTGAACGTTCACCATAAAGGCAATGGAATCTTTAAAAAATCCGCTGGAGATCATCGTGGCGCAGGCGACGGCGATTCCAATAATGGAAAGAAAAGTTCTAATCGGCTTGCGCTCGATATTCCTTGCGATAATCCGTGATGGTTGTGTAAGCCAGCGGCCAATGCCTGTTTTTTCAATGAGTGTCACCCGGTACTGTGCGGGGGGCTCGGGCCGCATTGCCTCGGCGGGCGGCTGCTTGGCGGCTCGCCAAAGAGAGTGAAAGGTGCCGACGAGAGCCGAGGCGATACTGATCAGGACTGCGGCAATGATAACCTTGGGATGCAATGTATAAATAAGAAATGGGAAACGATAAACTTCCATATAAATGCCGCCCAGCATTTTTCCAAACCAAATACCCGCAGCGATGCCTCCAACCAAGCCGGCAGATATAATCAGAACCACTAACTTCGCATAATGGAAGCCGATATCGATGTTATTGTAACCGAATGCCTTCAGGGCGGCGATCTGCTCGCGCTGCGTATTTATCGTCCTGCTCATCACAACATTTAACAAAAATGCGGCAACAAAAATGAAAATGGTGGGAAATATTTCCGAGCTCCTTTGGAGTTGCTGGAATTCCCCGCTCAAGAGACGATGAGATATTTGATCCTTGCGTGCATAGGCGCCGAACCCGCCATATTGCTCTACGATAGTGTCAAGCTGAGCGAGGACATCGCTCAATTTGGCATCCGGATACAGGGTCAATACCACATTATTAAACGCCCCATCCATGTCATACGCTTTGCTGAGCGCCTTGCGACTCATCCACAGAACGCCGTAGCGTTTGAAATCCGGGCTCATGGCTTCCGGTTTCATCAGAAGAACGAACTCCGGTGAGAGAGCAATGCCGGTAATCGTAAGCGTCTTCCATTTGCCGTTGATGATCACCGCAAATCGATCGCCGGGATTGAAGCCATGCGCCTGGGCAAAGTTTTCATTGATCACTACCTCATTATCCTTCGTCGGATCGGCAAGCCTGCCTTTCCTGATGTAAAGACGATTCAGCAGCGGCTTGCCGTCATCGGGTATGGATATAATCGCGGCGTTAACCGGTTCCGGGAAGCCGCTGATTGCCAGTTTGACATAGGCAGAAACGCGTGTTTCGATCTGATTGACGCCGGGAACATCTTTTAATTTATCCTTCAGACTTTCCGGCGCCCGTTTCAAGTTGATAAAAACATCGGCAAAACGATACTCCCGGTAAAACGTGTCTCTGGTGAGGGACAGGGAATCAACGGTGCTGATGAACATAATAAAGGTCGCCACGCCGCTTATCACGACAAGAGTAATGGCAAAGACCTGGCCTTTCATTCGCCAGAGATCCCGCCAGAGTTTTCGGTTAAGAGCCTTCATGAACTCACCATTGAAGTTCGCAGGGCGATTTTTTCACTGTGTTTACCTTTACTTCCGTAATTCTTCCGTTACTGAGATGAACTACGCGGTCGGCCATTCCAGCAATGTCCGCGTTATGGGTAATGATCGCTGTTGCCGTGCCTAACTCGCGATTGATCCGCTCCAGGGCTTCGAGCACCACGATTCCCGTTTTAGAATCGAGGGCCCCCGTAGGTTCGTCGCAGAGTAACACTTCCGGATTTTTTGAAATAGCGCGGGCGATCGCCACACGTTGCTGCTCGCCGCCGGATAGCTGGGCGGGAAAATGATCAAGCCGGTCTGTTAATCCGACGAGAGCCAGGGCATCTTCCGGGACCATTGGATTGCTTGCTATCTCCGTCACAACCGCCACATTCTCCCGTGCGGTGAGGCTGGGAATCAGGTTGTAAAACTGAAAGACAAATCCAACATGGAAACGGCGATATTCTGTTAGCTCCTGCTCATTGGCCTTAGTCAGGTTTTTACCCCGGTAGGAGACATAGCCGCTGGTTGCCGTATCCAGGCCGCCGAGTATATTTAACAACGTAGATTTCCCGCTTCCCGAAGGTCCGAGAAGCACAACCAATTCGCCGGAGTAGAGTTCCAGATTCGCCCCCCGCAGAGCATGAACCTCGACTTCTCCCATTTCATATATCTTAGTGAGGTCCCGGACCTGAAAAACGACCTCAACAGAATCATTGGCTTGTCCTTCCTTTGCGATCATTTCTTCGGCGCCCCCTGTCGGAGAAAAAAATGAATTTTGCTATCGGCTTATTTTAAAAAATCGGCTACAGAAAAATCTGTTTAGCCCTTCCTCTTACTATTGATTTTCACAATTTGTTGTTCTATATAAAATCTTATTTGAAAAGTGACTACCCGGAAAAGTCCTCACCCTTTGGTACGAGGTTTGAAAATGCTCATTGATTCTCACGCGCATCTGGACGAGCCGTATTTGAGGGACAATCTGTCCGCCGTCCTTGAACGGGCCCGCCTGGAGGATGTAAAAAAGGTCGTTACCATCGGTGTGACGCCTGCCAGCAGTCGCAAGTGCATGGAGATTGCCGCCCGATACCCGGAAGTTTACGCGACGGTCGGTTATCATCCCCACTGGGCCAAAGGGGCCGGCCCCGAGCGCCTTACCGAAATCGAAACCCTCGCCCGGGACCCGGCGGTGGCTGCATTGGGAGAAATCGGCCTTGACTTCCATCACTTTCATTCTCCCCGGAAACCGCAGTTGGAGCTTTTCCGGAACATGCTGGAAATCGCCTCAACCCTGGGGCTTCCCGTCATCATCCATGATCGAAAGGCCCATGAGGAAGTCTACGACATACTTTTCGAATTCCGTGCACGCCTGACCGGCGGCATCATGCACTGTTTTTCCGGCAACTGGGATCTGGCCCGAAAGTATCTGGACTGGGGATTTTTTCTCTCCATACCCGGACCGGTGACCTACAGCAGTTCCCATGATTTGAGAGAAGTTGCCCAAAAAGCCCCCCTGGATCGAATCCTCCTTGAGACAGATGCCCCCTACCTCACTCCGGCGCCCCACAGGGGCAAAAAAAATGAACCTGCCTTTGTCCGTTATACGGCCATGGAAATTGCCAGGATCCGAAACACATCCCTTGAAAAAATCGCCCGGGTCACCACCGAAAACGTGTTCAACGCCTTTCGAATTCAAGAACTTGAAACCCGTGGCGGCCCCGACCCTGAAACGCACCGGCCCGAACCCTGATGGGGGCCATTTCCCAAAGATTGGACGACGGTTTGTTCGCTTAATCCACTTTTTCCTGAAGGGCGTTTTTGATCACTCCCTGGAGGATGTAGAACACG
>MICJ01000070.1:15810-16161 GCA_001830835.1 Syntrophobacterales bacterium GWC2_56_13
CCCGACTTGTCCAGCCAATCCCGGGCCATCCGATGCGCTACCGCGACGGGATCTTTTTTTTCCTCGAGTTCTTCCTGGATGAAACGTTTAAAGGCCAGGGTCGATCGGATGCCCCGGCCCAGGAGGTCTTTCGCATCGACTCCGGTAACCGCACCGTAGTGCTCCCATCCGCAAAGAGAAACTTCAAGGGGTTCCAGCTTTTTGAGGCTTTTAATATACTTAATGAAGCTTTCGGTGGCCGAGGACAGGAATTCACTGCCGTCACCCACCGGAAAGCAGAGGGAATCACCAGGGAAAAGCCATTTTCGGGATGCCTCATAGAGGGTCGCCGCACACCGGCTGTGCCCCGGG
>MICJ01000071.1:0-2080 GCA_001830835.1 Syntrophobacterales bacterium GWC2_56_13
AATCAGAAGACGAAGACGGCGGCAGCGATGACGGTCGTGTAACCGTGCGACTGAACGATGCTGGATTGCGTGATGTTCCTGGTGCTGACGATCTTTCCGCTGATCTTGAAGATCTCCTTCTTCTCATCCCAGCTCTCATCAATATCGAAGTCGATGCCGAGAGTAGAGGCCAGCATGGCTGCAGCCAGGTCTTCCGCATAATCCCCCGCCTGACGCTGGGTCTGGCCGAAGGAGTGGTGCTCGCTGATATAGCCGTAAGTT
Source organism: Syntrophobacterales bacterium GWC2_56_13 (assembly GCA_001830835.1). GTDB lineage: Bacteria > Desulfobacterota > Syntrophia > Syntrophales > UBA5619 > JAKAFS01. The sequence continues at coordinate 262 of MICJ01000071.1, forward strand.
CGCTTGTCGGAAGGGATGGCGCAGCCGACCGAGGCCGCCAGCAGCCGTCTCGGTTCATTGCTGCAACAGCGGCTGAGTACGCAATAGGTAATGGCGCCCGCCTTAAGCTCCTTGAGACCTCGGGTGCGGGAGATCACCTGACACCCGGGAGGCAGGATGCTCGAAACCTGTACGAGATTGCATTTTTCAATTCCGGCGTCACGGAGGGCCAGTTCGAACGAGTGAAGTTCCTCCTTGTGGATCCCCACTCCTTTGGTAAAAAATATCTGTTTGGGAACGTAAGCATTCAATGGCTTCTTCTCCTCCAACCCGCAGCACTCCGGGCCGGTTCCTGATTTCTTAATGCCCCGGCGGGCGAAATCTCTAACACATACAAGACCCTTTGTCCAACTTTTTTACAACTATTCTTCGAATGGCAGGGAAACCTTCCCGGCCTCTTCCACATAGGGGGGATTATCGTTTGCCTTCATCTCGCGGCGAAGATCCCGGATGGTCTTGTTGAGACGGTTAATTGTCCGGGTCAGGCGGAATCGCTCTACGATCCCCATGAAACCCGCGAAGATAACCCCGGCCAGAAAGGCGATAAAGATCAACATGTAAGTAGGGAGCGATCTTTCGAAGAAGTCATAGTATCGGAGATGGACAGGAAGTGTATTTTCCAGCGAAAATGTAATGATGAACATCACGACGATCGCCAAGACGACGGTATAGACAACTTTCATCCACAGACCTCCCGATGAAGTTTCTAAAAAAAGGGCCTGAGCAGTTCACAGGTGCCGGTCACATCCTCGGGGATCACGCTGACCTTGCCGATGACGCGCATGAAATTCGTATCGCCGACCCACCGGGGAACGACGTGGACGTGCAGATGATCGTCGATCCCGGCTCCCGCCGCCTTGCCCAGGTTCATGCCGATGTTGAACCCCTCCGGCGTCATGGCCTCCGTTAAGACCCGTACGGAGAGGTCCATATAGGCAAAGAGTTCCTGCCTCTCCTCGGGAAGGAGTTCGGCAAGGCTCTTCAGGTGACGGAAGGGAACGATCATGAGGTGGCCGCTCGTGTACGGATAGCGGTTCACCATGACGAAACAATTCTTCCCCTCGCAGACGACCAATTCTTTCTCCCGGAGGGAATCCCGGCAGAGGACGCAGCCCGCGGGCTTCTCCCCCCGGATATAGGCCATGCGCCAAGGCGCAAAGATCAAGTCCATTCCTCAAGCCCTTATATAATCAGTCTTCCCGCAATTCGATGATTTCTCCGCTGATCGTCTTTCCGATCCCGAGGATGCCGACCGAATTGAACGGGGGAAAAAAGACCGGTTTGCCTCTGTGCAGTTACGGGCCGATTATAGCGATATGTTTCAAAAAGACAAGGATTATTTCGGGGACCGCGCGCTGCCGGACCTGGTTTCGATTTGACTTTCCGTACGGGTGCAGTTAGGATGATTTGAAAAAACACAGGCAGGAGTGACAACGATGCTCGAACCCGCGCTGGACAGACTTGCAGAAAGGATACTTGGTCTCGACGAAGCATCCCTCTCTTCCCTTTGGGAGAAATACAAGAATCGAATGGAGCATTTCGAACCCTCGAGGGAATGGGAAAAGGCGGTAATCATCTTCTTCATCATCAATGCGGTCCGGGCCAAAAACCACATCTTCAACGAACAGCTCAAACGGCGGCGCGAGAACGGACCGGAAAAGACACCGAAGGGAAAGCCCGATCTGCGGCTGGTCAAATGACGGCTTCGTAATAAAATGAATCGCGAAGAAGCGCTCAGCAGGATGGAGACCCTCAAGGAAGCCATCCTCTACCACAACCG
>MICJ01000071.1:2086-4226 GCA_001830835.1 Syntrophobacterales bacterium GWC2_56_13
CTACCAGTTAGACGCCCCCGAGATCACGGACGCCGACTATGACCAACTTCTCAGGGAACTGATCAAGCTGGAGACAGAATACCCGGATCTTGCCGCCCCGGACTCCCCCACGCAGCGCGTCGGTGCGCCTCCCTTGGAAAAATTCGGCGCTGTCGCCCACCTCACCCCCATGCTCAGCCTGGCCAACGCCTTCTCCGATGAGGAGATCCGGGAATTCGACCGGCGGTGCCGGCGGTTTCTGGAAAACGAAAAGGCGATCAGCTATATCGTCGAACCGAAATTAGACGGCCTCGCCGTGAACCTTCTTTACGAAAGGGGCGCTCTGACGGTGGGCTTGACCCGGGGTGACGGGCACATCGGGGAAGACATCACACTGAACCTCAGGACGATCCCCACGATCCCCCTCATCATACCCCGTCCGGAAAATGCCGCACCCACGGTAGAAACCGAGACTCCCTCCGTTCCTGAGCGGATCGAGGTCCGGGGTGAAGTCTGCATGGAACGGGAGGCCTTCCGCAACCTGAACCGCCGCCGAGCTGAAGAGGAGGCGCCCCCCTTCGCCAATCCCCGCAACGCAGCAGCGGGATCACTGCGCCAGTTAGACTCGCGGATCACGGCGAAACGGCCGCTCACCATGTTCTGCTATGCGATCGGCACGGCGGAAGGGGCTTTCTTCCGGACGCACGCTGAGGTTCTCCGGACTCTTGCAGCCTGGGGCTTCCGTGTCAATCCCCTGATCCGGCCGGCGGCGGATATCGAAGAATGCATTCAATATTACCACCGCATCGGCGGGCTTAGGGAGCAGCTCCCGTATGATATCGACGGAATCGTGATCAAAGTGGATGAACTCGCCCTCCAGGAGCGGCTGGGCGCCGTGTCCCGCAGCCCCCGCTGGGCGGTGGCTTGCAAATTCGCGGCGATCCAGGGGCAAACGGTTATCGAAGACATTATCGTCCAGGTGGGAAGGACGGGCGTTCTCACGCCGGTTGCGATCATGAGGCCTGTCCGCATCGGCGGCGTTATGGTCAGCCGGGCGACCCTTCATAATCAGGACGAGATCGACCGCAAGGATATCCGGACCGGCGATACTGTGGTGATCCAACGGGCCGGAGACGTCATTCCCGAAGTGGTGGAGGTCGTCAAAACCTTGAGAACCGGGGCGGAGAGGCCTTTCGTCATGCCGGAGACCTGCCCGGAGTGCAACTCCCGCGTGGCGAGGAGCAAGGGCGAAGCGGCCCATCGCTGCATCGGAATAGCCTGTCCGGCACAGATCCGCGAGCATATCGCCCATTTCGTCTCGCGGGGTGCACTGGACATCGAGGGACTGGGGGAAAAAATGGTTGCTCAGCTCGTTGCGGGCGGTCTGATCGGCGATCCGGCCGACATCTTCTTCCTCACAAAGGAAAAACTCCTCGGCCTGGAGCGGACTGCAGACAAGTCGGCGTCGAATCTCCTTGCCGCAATCGGCCGGGCAAAAAAACCTCCTCTCGACCGCCTGATCTTCGCCCTCGGCATCCGACATGTCGGACAACAAACGGCGAAACGCCTCGCCGACACCTACGTCACCCTCGATGCCCTAACAGCCGCCACGGTTGAAGAGCTGCAAACCATCCGGGACATCGGCCCCGAGGTCGCTGCAAGCATCGCCGGCTTCTTCCGGGAACCCGTCAATCTCCACGTTTTGGATAAGCTCTGTCGCGCCGGGGTGGTCCCTGAGGAGACAGTCCGGCCGAAGGCCGCGCCCCTTGCCGGCAAATCCTTCGTATTTACGGGAACGCTGGGTCGGATGGGCCGGAGCGAAGCCAAGGCCCTTGTGGAATCCCTCGGCGGAAAAGTCGACAACTCCGTCACGAAAACAACCCATTACGTCGTTGCAGGGGAAGCGTCCGGATCCAAGCTGGAGAAAGCGAGACGAAGCGGTATCGCCATCCTCGATGAGGAGGGATTTTTCGCGTTGACCGCGGGAGACGAGAATTGAAAAAAAGGTTTCACGTCCAAATCTCCGGCCGTGTCCAGGGGGTCTTCTTCCGGGCGAACACCTGGAAGACCGCCCGCTCGCTGGGGTTGACCGGCTGGGTCCGCAATCTCCCGGACGGCCGTGTCGAGGCAGTTTTCGAAGGGGAAAAGGATGCAGCCAAGA
>MICJ01000071.1:4402-6364 GCA_001830835.1 Syntrophobacterales bacterium GWC2_56_13
CTCCCCGAAACCATCGATGGCCCCGAGGATCGTCGCCTCGTCCACGCAGTAGGCGATCCGGATATGGCCCGGCCCGTAGAAACCGCTCCCGGGGACGGTGAGGATCCGCCGCTCCTGGAGGGCGTGGGCGAAGCGGACATCGTCGGGAATGGGCGTACGGGGAAAGAGGTAGAAGGCCCCCCCCGGCTTTTCCACCCGGTAACCCACAGAGGTAAGGCCGTCGCAGAGGAGGTCCCGCTTTTTCCGGTAGGTCTCCACATCCACCCGCACCCCCTGGAGGCCGGTGATGGCCCGCTGCATCAGAGCGGGGGCGTTCACGAAACCGAGGATCCGGTTGCAGAGAGTGAGACCTACCATGACCTCCTCGAGGCCGGCGATGGCCGGATTCACCGCGATATAGCCGATCCTCTCGCCGGGAAGGGAGAGACTCTTGGAATAGGAAGAGGCGATGAGGCTGTGGGGATAGGCGGCAAGCACGCTCGGCACCGTCACCCCGTCATAGACGATCTCGCTGTAAGGTTCGTCGGAGATGAGGTAGATCTCCCGATTCAAAGCACTCCCCTGTTCAGCGAGGAGCGCCGCCAACCCCCTGATGCCTGTTTCGTCATACACCTTGCCGGTGGGATTGTTCGGAGAGTTGATCAGGATCGCCTTTGTCCTCTTCGTGATGGCCGCGCGGATCGCGTCGAGATCGAGGGAAAAATCCTCCCGCGTCGGGACGATCACCGCCGCACCGCCGGCATTGTCCACGTAGAAGCGGTACTCCACGAAGAAGGGCGCCGGGAGGATCACCTCTTCGCCGGGATCGAGCAGCGTCTTCAAGATCACATTGAGCGCCCCTCCGGCGCCGCAGGTCATCACTATCTGATCGGCAGTGAGCGGCACACCCCGCGAAGAACTCACCGCCGCCGCAACAGCCGCCCGTGTCTCCGGATATCCGGCGTTCGGCATGTACATGTGCATCCCGGGGATCTCGGCGTAAGCAAGCTGGCGCAATCGTTCCACGAATTCCCGCGGAGGCTCGACATTGGGATTGCCGAGGCTGAAATCGAAGACGTTTTCCGCCCCGTAGCGCTCCTTCAGACGGCCTCCCTCCTCAAACATCTTCCGGATGAAAGAAGCCTGGGAGATAAAACCGTTGATCTTTTCCGCGATTGCCATAGAAAGCACCCTTTGGTAAAATGTCCGTCGGCCATGCCCCGGACGGAGGAGTTCCGCCCCTAAAGTGAATTTTCACTCTCACGGCCCATCGCCCCTGTCAAGGAAAATGTGGTCCAAATTCTCCCTTGCGCGCTGCCCGGGAGATCGACCTTCTTTCACCAGGTCACTCTCCGATCGCTTTATCGTCCTTGACTTTTAAGAAGGTATTTACTAATCTCCCCTTGAATCAAGATTAGGGGCGGACGTTTTCCCTAAACGGACTGAGGCGTCCGCCCCGGCTCCAAGGAATGAATCGATGCCGATATACGAGTATAGATGCCGGAAGTGCAAACACCTCTTCGAGGTCCTCTTCCGGAGCCGCGACGAAAAGATGACCGTCACCTGTCCGGAGTGCGGGTCGACCCGAACGCAACGGATGATGTCCGCCTTTGCCGGGAAGATCGGGAACACCTCCGACGGCGGCGCCGGTTGCGGGAGCTGCGCCGCCACCACTTGCGGCCCCTCCTGAGGACACTGACCGGTCATGGCCGTCGGCCATGCAAAATTTTAAGGCTTTTTCCTGTCGTCAACCGGCGGTGGCGTCCGTCTGCCGCTTTATTAACCCTGAGAAAGGGGTTCGTTAATATGAATATTCTGATCTTCGGACCGAACGGAAGCGGCAAGGGAACCCAGGGCGCGGTGGTTCAGAAGAGGTACGGCGTCCCCCATATCGAGACGGGCGTGATCTTCAGAGAAAACATTAACAAAGGAACGGAACTCGGCAATAAAGCGAAGGAATTTATAGACAGAGGCGAACTCGTT
>MICJ01000071.1:6416-9863 GCA_001830835.1 Syntrophobacterales bacterium GWC2_56_13
GCAAAAGCGGCTGGCTCCTCGACGGTTTTCCCCGGAACTTAGTCCAGGCGGAGGCCCTTTGGAAGGCCCTCCAGGAAGCCGGGATGAAGCTGGATTACGTCATCGAGATCGTTCTCGACCGGGAGATCGCCAAAAAAAGGATCATGGGCCGCCGGCTCTGCGCCACAGACAACAACCACCCGAACAACATCTTCATCGACGCGATCAAACCCGCCGAAAAGGGCGGGAAGCTGGTCTGCCGGGTCTGCGGCTGCGACAAACTGACCGCCCGGGCCGACGACCAGGACGAAGCGGCGATCGACAAGCGCCACGGCATCTACTACGACGAGAAGTCGGGGACCCTTGCAGCCGTGAACTACTTCAAGGCGCGCGTCAAGGTCCTCGAGGTGGACGGCGCCCCCGGCGTGAAGGAGGTCTCCCAGGCCCTCCTCGCGAAACTCGCTTAGACTCCCCCTTGAGGATTCCTTCCGGAACAGCCTCACATAAAGCCCGTCGCTCCACGGGGCGGGTTTTTTCCGTCTCTTTTCGCTGTTTACTAACGCATACGATCATGATAAATTCCTCCGAGAAAAGGCCCTATCTCATGGATAATATAAGAAACTTCAGCATTATCGCGCATATCGACCATGGCAAGTCGACCTTGGCCGACCGGCTGATCCAGTATGCCGGCGTCGTCGACGACCGCAACTTCCAGGATCAGATCCTCGACAACATGGATATCGAACGGGAACGGGGGATCACGATCAAGAGTCAGGCTATCTCCCTCCCCTACCGGGGGAAGGACGGCAGCGCCTACACACTTAACCTGATCGACACGCCGGGGCATGTCGACTTCACCTACGAGGTGTCGCGCTCGCTCGCCTCCTGCGAGGGGGTGCTCCTGCTGATCGACGCCGCCCAAGGCGTTCAGGCCCAAACGCTTGCTAACCTCTACCTCGCAATGGAGCACGACCTCGCAGTCATCCCCGTAATCAACAAGATCGATCTTCCGTCAGCGGACGTCGAGCGGGTTATCGAGCAGATCGACTCGGAGCTAGGGTTGGATCCGGATACCCATCTGAAGTGTTCAGCCAAAGAGGGGACCGGAATCGAAGAGATATTAGAGGCGATCATCGAGCGGATCCCGCCTCCCAAAGGCGATCCGGAAGCGCCGCTCGCCGCCCTCATCTTCGACGCCAAGTACGACTCCTTCCGGGGAACGGTGATCCACTGCCGGATCTTCGCCGGTACGGTGAAGGCCGGAGACATCATCCGTCTCGTATATAACAATGCCACGTACCGGGTGGAAGAGGTCGGCCACTTCCTGCTCCAGCGTCAGAAGCGGGAGAGCCTCTCTGCGGGGGACGTCGGCTATATCATCGCCGGCGTCAAGACTGTCTCCGATGTCCGGACGGGGGACACGATCACCCTGGAGAACCGCCCCTGCGCGAAGCCCCTGCCGGGCTTCAAGGAGGTGAAGCCCGTCGTCTTCGCCTCGATCTACCCCATCGCCTCGGACGACTACGAGAACCTCGCCGACTCTCTGGATAAATTCAAGCTCAATGACGCTTCTTTCATCTATGAAAAAGATTCTTCCGCCGCCCTCGGTCAGGGCTTCCGCTGCGGCTTCCTGGGACTGCTGCATCTCGATATCGTCCAGGAGCGCCTGGAGCGGGAGTATGACCTCTCCATCATCCTCTCCGTCCCCAGCGTCCGCTACCGTTTCACCCTGAAGGACGGGACGGTGATCTTCGTGGACAACCCGGCCCACTATCCCGAACCGATGTCCATCATCAAATCCGAGGAGCCCTACATCCGGGCGGCGATGATGCTCCCCGAGCGGTATCTCGGCGCCGTGATGAAACTCTGCATGGAGAAGCGGGGCGTGAACTCGACCCTGAACTACCCGAACCCAGGCCGGGCGGAGCTGAGCTACGAGATGCCGCTCGCCGAGGTGATCTTCGATTTCTACGACCGTTTCAAGTCCGTCACCCAGGGGTACGGCTCATTCGACTACGACCTGATCGACTACCGGGAGAGCAGCCTCGCCTTATTAGACATCCTCGTGAACGGCGAAAAAGTCGACGCCCTCTCCCAGATTGTCCACCGCGAACGCGCCCGTGCCAGAGGGCTGCAGGCCTGCGAACGGCTGAAAGAGGAGATCCCCCGGCAGATGTTCAAGATCGCGATCCAGGGGGCGATCGGCGGCGAGATCATCTCCCGATCGACGATCTCCGCCTTCCGGAAGGACGTCATCGCCAAGTGCTACGGCGGCGACATTACCCGGAAGAGGAAACTGCTGGAAAAACAGAAAAAGGGCAAGAAGCGGATGAAGATGATCGGAAACGTCTCCATCCCGCAGAGCGCCTTCCTCGCTGTCCTGAAGTCGGATACGGAGTAAGGAGCGGTTTCTCAGACCATGCGGAAAAGCGTCTCCGGGAGAGGCAGTGGGAAGATTCTTTCGGGAGAGAGGGACTCTGCCGCCGGCAGAGGAGCGAACGCCTCCCCTGAAGAAACCGGACTGCCCGGCCTCTACATCCATATCCCCTTCTGTTTGAGGAAATGCGGCTACTGCAGCTTCTATTCCGTTACGGATCTCACACAAATACCGGCGTTTCTTGAAGCCCTCCGACGGGAAATCGCCTTCTGTCGGTTTGACGGCACGACCTTCGATACGCTCTACATAGGCGGCGGAACCCCCTCCGTTCTCGCGGCTGCACAGCTCCAAGGACTTCTGGCCGACATCCGGTCAGCCTTCACGCTCACACCCGATGCGGAGATCACCGTCGAGGCGAATCCCGCCGACATCAACGGCGGGCTGCTCACGGCGCTTCGCGACTCGGGCGTGAACCGTCTCAACATCGGCGTCCAGTCTCTTGACGACGGACTCCTCGCCTTTCTGGAGCGGCGCCATGAGCGTTCACAGGCTCTCTTTGCCGTTGCGGATGCGCGGGCGGCAGGATTTGATCATATCGGCCTCGACCTGATCCACGGCGTCCCCGGGCAGACACTCGCCTCCTGGTTTGCGACCCTCCGCGAGGCGATCGCCCTTAATCCCGACCACCTATCCTGCTATCAGCTCACACTGGAAGACGGAACGCCCCTTGCGGAGCGATGCCGGCGAGGAGAGGCCGTCCTCCCCGACGAGGCGCTCCAGTCCGATTTTTTTCTGAGAACCTCGGAAATGCTTGAAGATTCGGGCTATATCCATTATGAGGTCTCCAATTTCGCCCGTCCCGGCGCGGAATCTCGGCACAACCGCAAATACTGGCGTCACACTCCTTACATCGGCCTCGGCCCGGCGGCCCACTCCTTTTCGGGGCGGGAACGCAGATGGAACCGTCGCTCCCTCGACGCCTATCTGCGCGACCTTGCGGCGGGTAGACGACCCGTCGAGGCTTCGGAACTATTGACCGAGGAACAGTTGCGCCTGGAGGCACTCTTCCTCGGCTTCCGGACGCGGAGAGG
>MICJ01000071.1:9890-15970 GCA_001830835.1 Syntrophobacterales bacterium GWC2_56_13
CTACGGTCAGGATCTCCTTGCGGAAAAAGCGGGGATCCTGAAAAAGCTAACGGAAGAAGGTCTGGTGGAGATCCGGGACGGTTTTCTGCGACCGACGCGCACCGGTATGGCCGTTGCCGACAGCCTCGCCCTGATCTGAAAAAGAGGGATGTACGTGATGCTTCCTGCTGAATCGCTTGGCAATTCACGACGATCATAATCGGTATCGTTGGAGGTTAGTCCAATTAACAGGCAATAATATTTGACTACGCTCAAATATTCATGTGATGTCCATCAGGTACGGATGGTCGAGGTTGGCCGCAAAGATGTACCCCTGGGAAACGCCGATCCCCCCTTCCCGGAGCGCGTTTTGGAGCTCCTCCGGAAGCTTCATCCTCTCTTCTTTATTTTCCTGTCCTGATCGATAACTTCTCTTCTGAAAATTCAGAGGGTCTGGTTTGTTTTTCACCATCTTTTTTCTGAATCTTCAAACCCCTTGACAACAGCGGAAGATCTGTCGGTTTTGATACCACCCGATACACATCTCCCTGAGTCTCCAGGCTTATATCCCCCAATGGCGCAGTGCCGGTATACAACACGATGTCTTCCTGACCAAAGGGCGGCGTAACCTCCAGATCAAAACGGTCGTTTCCTGAGGGGATCTCATAGACGACACCGCCATTGAAATAATTATCATTCCGGAAGGGATTCGGAAGAAGCTGAAGAAGATGCCCGGCCGCATCACGGTAAAGGACACGGGCATAGAAGGGTTTGTTGCCTTTGAGGTAAATCCGGACCTTTTCGCTCTGTTTATACGCTTGCTTATCCGTCCATAGCTGAACCTTTAGCGGTGCGGCAGGATTATCCGTTACATCCTTTGTTCTGGCGGCCTTTTCCATGGCCTTCTCATCCGGAATGACCTCTGCCTTGATCCTGATTTTGAAGCAGTCGCCGGAGTTGGGGTCCTTGTACCAGTTCTTCTCAATTTCCTGCACGATCTTCACTGTAGCGTTCTGGTACGCCTCGACAAGGTCCTTTTGGACCACGAAGTCCTCTACTTTTGTCTCGCTCTTGATGTACGTTGCCATCCTATCCACGGCATTCTTTTTCGCGTCAGTAAGCGCTGCCTGTTCTGTCTGTTTCCGCGATTTGTCGTCACCCATGCAGGCATAGCCGTCGGCATCGGTAATCGAAGATTGTATGGCAGAAGATGCTCTTGCGGTAATATGAAGGGCCGAAAAAATGAGGGCCGCGATTATGATGGTTTGCCGGAGTTTTTTCATGGTTGCCGGGTAATCTCCTCTCTTGATTGCTAAATTATGTGAAGCGGCGCCTACTCTGCCTCGCCGAGGAAAACAAAAGCCCCCCAGTAGTAGGGGTTATCGTTTCCGTAACGGGACTCTACCGTTTGCCGCTGTTTGAGGGCGGCATCGCGAAGGGCCTCGGCGCGGTGCATCTTACCTGATTGCAGGTTCTTGTAGAAAGAAACCATCAGTTCCTTGGTCTCCCGGTCGGGCACCTCCCAGAGACTCATGACCAGACTCTTCGCACCCGCCTGGGTAAAGGCCCTTCTCAGCCCATAGACCCCTTCGCCATTCTTGATGTCCCCCACCCCTGTCTCACAGGCCGACAGGACCACCAGATCGGTCCCCCGGAGATTCAGGCCGAGAATCTTCTCTGCCGTCAGGATGCCCTCCGTGACGCCCTCCTGGGCCAGGGAACGGTTTGCCCCCGCCAGCGCGAGACCGGCACGGAGGAACGGGTTCTCGATGCGGACTGGTTTCTTGCCTGCAGGCGCTTCCCTGGCGGTGATGGTAATACCCCGGCTTTTCTCATCCATCGGGGAAGACCAGTCCTGATCGGATAGGAAGAAGCCATGTGTAGCCAGATGCAGGATTCGGGGGCTTTTGCTTTGCATCAGGACCGACTCCCTCGCCGTTTCCCCCGTGTAGGTATCGGAAGCGGAACGGCCCAAAATGCCAGCGATGGCCTCCACTTCCTCCTTCGTCCCCGGCAGTCGTGAGAAGCTGAGCCCCTGCATCTGACGGGAGCGTGTCAGGGGTCTTTCTCCTTCTTCAGTCATTGTCCGGGCAGCCAGGTCAAAATCAGGGTCACCCAGCAAGAGGGCCTTCTGTCCTTTTTCCTTGATCATGCCGTAACCGGCAATATCCCTCCCGGCGGAGACGTAGTGGAAAGTATGGCTCTCAATGAGATAATGGCCTTTGTCATCCCGCAGCACCTCATAGGGGATAAGGTTGAGGCTGCCGTCAGGGGAAAGAAAAATTTGTCTTGATTTGCCGAGGGCAGATGTCAACGGGGCGAAGATCAGCCGGTAGAGATCGTTGCTCTGTTTCGCCAGGACATCGGGAGAGGTTTTACTGCTCCCCAGGGATTTCTTGAAAGCTGCCGCCTTCTGATCGAGACTGTCGGCATCGCCAAGATCAATCAGAGAGACGTTGGAACCTTTTCCGGAGGAGAGGACAAAAGCGAGGTAGCGCGAAGCGCCCCACTTGCCGGTTTTGAAATCAAAGTCCCGAATCCGGGCCATCTCGATGAGGATCGCGCCCTTCGGGAGGGCGGAAGCGACGGCGGAAGTGGTGGCTATTCTCGTCTTTCTTTGCTGGGCAAAGGCCTGGCTCAAGCGGCTAAGTTGCCCCTCCAGTGTTTCCTTTTGGCTGGTCAGATCGTTGATGCGTTTCTGATAGGCTTCAGGGCCTTCCTTCCCTGGTGCCCCTAAGACAAGCCGTGCCAGTTCCTGCCTGATTCCGATCAGTTTCGCGAAGATTTCTTGTGCCTGTGGGTTTTCGCCGGCGGCAAGGACATCCTGTATCCGTTTCTGGGCTTCAAGAAGGATACCCTTCCGGGCGAGCCAGGCATCCAGGGCGTTTCTTATGGCTTTGGGGTTGTCCGGGAAGCGCTGGCGGATCAGGCTGAGGTAAGCGAAAAAGTTGTTCTCCCGGGTCGCCAGAAATTGGGTTTGCTGGGCCTCTGCGGCGAAGCCCAGGATCTGATCAATCTGCTTTTTATCAATACCCAGAGCTCGTTCCACGAGGATAAGGGCCTCATTGTTTTTTCCCTGAACAGCATAGAGAAAGGCCAAGTTGTTCAGTGCAAGGGTGCTGTCGGAGTGCTCCGGTCCCAAGGACTTCTCACTAATCGCCAGGGAGCGTCGGTAGAGGGGTTCCGCCTTTTCGTAGGCGCCCATTTTATGATAAAGCAAGGCCAGGTTGTTCAGGGAAAGGGCAGTAAGGGGATGCTCCAGCCCCAAGGCCTTCTCCCTGATAGCCAGGGAGCGTCGGTAGAGGGGCTCCGCCTTGTCGTAGGCCCCAATGTTATCATAGAGGGAAGCCAGGTTGTTCAGGGATGTGGCGGTATCGGGATGCTCCGGCCCCAGAACCTTCTCCGTGATAGCCATGGAGCGTCGGTAGAGGGGCTCCGCCTTGTCGTAGGCCCCCATGTTATCATAGAGGGAAGCCAGGTTGTTCAGGGATGTAGCGGTGTCGGGATGCTCCGGCCCCAGGGCCTTCTCCCTGATCGCCAGGGAGCGCCTGAAGAGGGGCTCCGCCTTGTCATAGGCTCCCATGGTGTAAAAGAGTAAAGTCAGATTGTTCAGAGCCAGGGCGGTGTCGGGATGCTCCGGCCCCAAAGCCTTCTCCTTGATCGCCAGGGAGCGTATGAAGAGAGGCTCCGCCTTGTCATAGGCTCCCATGGTGTAATAGAGGAAAGCCAGATTGTTCAGAGCCAGGGCGGTGTCGGGATGCTCCGGCCCCAAAGCCTTCTCCTTGATCGCCAGGGAGCGCTGGTAGAGAGGTTCTGCCTTATCATAGGCCCCCATGGTTCTGTAGAGTTCGGCCAAGTTGTTCAGAGTCATGGCTGTGTCGGGATGCTCGGGCCCCGGGGCCTTCCCCTTGATCGCCAGGGAGCGCCTGTAGAGGGGTTCCGCCTTGTCATAAGCCCCCATGGTGTAATAGAGTAAAGCCAGATTGTTCAGGGATTGGGCGGCGTTGGGGTGCTCCGATCCTAAGGTTTTCTCATGAATCGACAGAGCTCGCCTGTAGAGAGGCTCCGCCTTATCATAGGCCCCCATGGTTCTGTAGAGTTCGGCCAGGTTGTTGAGGGAAGCGGCGGTGTCGGGATGCCCCGGCCCCAGTACTTTCTCCTTGATTGCCAGGGAGCGGCGGTGGAGGGGCTCGGCCTTGTCATAGGCCCCCATGTTAACATAGAGTAAAGCCAGATTGTTCAGGGAGGCAGCGGTGCCGGGATGTTCCGACCCCAGGGCCTTCTCATAGATAGTCAGAACTTTTTCCGCATAGGGAATGGCCTCGGCATAGCGACCCTGCTGATAAAGTCTCATTACCTCTTCGTTCAGTTCCTTGGCATTCTGAAGAGAGTACTCGTCCGACCAAGCCGTCGCTCCCGCCAGGAGAGCCAACGCCAGAATCGAAATAATAAAAAGTCCTTTCTTCATGTTCACTTCACCACTCCACCGTGTAAATTGGCAACGAACATACGGCTCAGTTAGAGCCGGCTTTTTCGGCGATCCATTGTAGCCTTTTGGTTAGACCGCTCTAGGGAAGCGGACTACACCTTTACCGTCTCGCGATATAGAGCGATTATCAGTGCGCAAGCTTCAAGAACCAACTGATACTGTTTCTCGCCGGCCGTTTGTCCCCATGGTTCCGGCTGTCGACTATTTCCACGGGTTGGCAAATCTCCGGAGCGAGTTGTCCAATGTTTTTGTCGATTCACTCGTTCATAGAGAATGTGTAATACGTTTCCGCCTGAAACCGGCGTTGTGGCAAGGTCGATGCCCGCTTCATTGAATTGATCGAGAACGGCTTTCAATGCAGGAGTGCCCGAAGTGCACTTTTTTCGAGCTGCCGCTCGGACCAGTAGAAGCTTCCCACTGTCCATGCTTGCTACGATACGCAGCAACCTTTCCATCGCCCAAATGACGCGATGAATTGCGGAATTTAAATAAAAGCCCCAGGCGAACGCATCGTATTCCGGGCCAGTTAGGTGCCGCAAGACGGATGGATTACGGTAAGCGTTATAGGCATCTGGTAGCGCGACCGGCAGCGTTTTCGTTTTGGTTAACGAAACAGTTCCGGCGAGCAACAAGTCATAGCACCAACCTTCTGGCGTTGGGCCTTGCGGTGCAATGAAGGCCTCAATTCTTTCCCAAATCGAATCAATCGAGAGACTGTTCATAGGCACTCCTCAGTAGTGTAATTAGTAATTCAGTGACAGCAGTAATTCGGATATTCCGGGGACATAATACCATTTATGTGTTGTTACCTACCTTATCCGCCTTGTCCTTTAATGCCGATCGCGCACTCTCCCCGACACGACGAGCGATACGCGGACACACTTTTCGCATGTCTCTCGATCCGGCATTGCATCCGGCAAGACACTGAAAAGAGGGTATGCGGAATTTGGGGACACCTTACTTAATTCTCGATCTCCTGGTCACCAATATCTTCATTAAAAATAGAGTAATTACCGGGACATCATATTATCTATGAAATCGGCGATGGGCAACTGCCCCGCCGATGGTTTTGCTTGTCATGCCTGTGGTTATTTTTGATTGCTGAGGGTGATTTCCTGCTCATAGGCGACCCCGCCAATAGACGGGTCGTCTCTTTTCATGAGCTACCGCCAAAATCCGGATTTCTGTTGCCCGCAAGGAATAGATGAGGGCGTAAGGGAACTTGATAAGGACCTTTCGCCTGATGCGTCCGCGAATTAGCGGCGATGCCTCCGGGAAGTGTGCAATAAGATCAATAGCCTTATGGATTTCGTTAATAAATGTCTCACCGAGTCCCGGGCTTTCCAAATCATAGAAGTCAGCGGCGTCGTTAAGTTCGTTCTCGGCAGCTTCATGGATGGAAATAGGCCGGTTCATTTACGGCGAGCCCTGGCTCGATTGAGCGCCCCGCTTATGGGGTCGAGTCGTGCAGAGCCTTGATCGATTTCGTCATCCCGCCGGATAGCTTCATCTTCCCAAAGAGTTTGAAGCTCGGACTCCGACATGGAGTCAAGACTGGCAAGAAGCTCCTTGGCCAGACTGGCTCTGTACGCAGGGCTCAGTTTCAGAACTT
>MICJ01000071.1:15994-16097 GCA_001830835.1 Syntrophobacterales bacterium GWC2_56_13
CCAGTTAACTTGTCAATGTCGATGTTACCTACGCCATATTGCTGAATACCGTATGAAATGTATGCTTTCCGATAGTGGATGTCAAATGTTGACTTCAGAAACA
>MICJ01000071.1:16145-16308 GCA_001830835.1 Syntrophobacterales bacterium GWC2_56_13
GGTTGATGTCAAGGGTTTTTTCCAACCAGCGGCGGATATCGCCGAAATCATCGTAGGGAAGAGAGGGGGTGCCGTTCTTCATGCATTTTTTGAAGAGGATCTCCTTCGCGAAGACCAGATCCGCATCACGGGCGGGGCAGACGTCGGAATAACCGTCGCCGAC
>MICJ01000071.1:16325-16405 GCA_001830835.1 Syntrophobacterales bacterium GWC2_56_13
AGGTGTTTCGAAAACGGCCAAGAAGAGAGCGTTTGCAGTTGCCGCACCGGCCGCACTCCTCGCTCATCGGGGGAAACGCG
>MICJ01000071.1:16497-17044 GCA_001830835.1 Syntrophobacterales bacterium GWC2_56_13
GTCGAGGCCGTCGGAGACGATCTTGAGATCGATCTTCCGCCCCCGGCAGAAGTGTAAGAATTCCGGAAAGAAGGGATCGAGCCGTTCACAGCGAAGGACAAAGTCCAGCACCTGCGACCGATTCGCCCGGAAAAGGGGCGCGATCCGGCTGTAGGCCGCTCGGGAGCCGACCTCCCCATCACTGTAGGAGCGGTCGATCTCCTCCCACCCGTGTGCGAAACGTTTCAGGAATGCGTTGCCCATGTCCACCTGACAGACCGTCCCGTCAAAATCGCAGACTACGAGCAGACTCTCACCGGGAAATCCCCCTTTATGGCGCGATTCGTCGGTAAGATTATCTTTAATTATCCGGTTCATCAGCTCTTTTTGTTAAAGTATTTTATGAGGACATTCAACCCCGTCAGGTTCAGGAGAAAGGAAGAGGCTTTCTCCTCACCGTCTGGTCCGCTCTACACCTTCTCCGCCAGCTTCAGGAACGGCTTGAACAGATCGAGCGGGATCGGGAAGGCTATCGTCGAATTGTTCTCCGCCGCGATCTGGTTCAAGG
>MICJ01000071.1:17157-19200 GCA_001830835.1 Syntrophobacterales bacterium GWC2_56_13
CGCTCTCTCTCCGCTTCCGCCTGTTTGGCAATGGCCCGTTTCATCTCCTCGGGCAGGTCGATCTGCTTGACCTCGACGTGGGAGACCTTGATCCCCCATGGTTCGGTGCTCCGGTCCAGGATCTCCTGAAGCTGGAGGTTGATCTTCTCCCGCTCGGAGAGGATCTCGTCCAGTTCCATCTGGCCGCAGACGCTCCGGAGGGTCGTCTGGGCGAGCTGCGACGTCGCATAGAGGTAATTCTCCACATCGATCACGGCGGAATTCGCGTCCATGACCCGGAAATAGACGACGGCGTTGACCTTGATCGAAACGTTGTCCCGGGTGATGACGTCCTGCGGGGGGATATCCATCGTGATCGTCCGCATGTCGATTTTGACCATCTTATCGACGACGGGAATCAGGATGATGAGCCCGGGGCCTTTCGTGGCGATGACCCTCCCCAGACGGAAGATGACGCCCCGTTCATATTCGTTGAGGATCCGGATGGCCGAAGCGAGAAACATGACAACCAGAACAACCACTACGATGACTGTGTACATGACTGACCTCCATTTTATTTTTCGATGGGTTCTACCCTGACTTTCAGATGCTCCACACGGATCACCCGAATCTTCGCCCCCTGGGTTACGGGAACATCGCTGATTGCGTTCCAGTGCTCCCCGTGAATCAGGACCCTTCCCTCCTTGTGTATATCGGTTATTGCCAGTCCTTCTTCGCCCAGCATCCCCTCTTGGCCTCCCTGCCGCGGCCGGAGCTGCGCCTTGAGGGCGATCGCGATGACGGCAATGAAGAAGAGCGACGTGACCGTCACCGCCGGAATAAGAACGCCCCAGGAGACCCGCAGCGACGGTTCGGGGGTCTGGAAGAGCATCAGGGAACCGATCACGAGCGAGACGATTCCCCCGACGGTGAGGATGCCGTGGCTGACCACCTTGATCTCCGCGATGAACAGGATAATGCTGAAGAGGATCAGAGCGACCCCGGCGTAATTGACGGGCAGGGTCTGCATCGCAAAGAAGGCCATGATCAGGGAGATGCCTCCGATGACGCCGGGCAGGATGGCGCCCGGCGTGGAAAATTCGAAGTAGAGACCCGCCAGGCCGACGAGAAGGAGGATATAGGCGATATTCGGGTCGCTCAGGGCGGAGAGGATCCTCTGACGGGTCCCCATCCTCTTTTCATTCAGGACGGCCCCTTTTGTCCTGAGGACGCTCTTCCCGGTTGCCAGGGAAACTGCTCTGCCGTCCGCCTGCTCCAGAAGCGTGTTCAGATCCGCCGCCACAAAATCGATCACATGAAGACGGAGGGCCTCCTCGGCGGTGATCGATTCGCTCTTCCGAACCGCCTTCTCGACCCACTCTTCACTCCGCCCCCGTTTCTTGGCGATCCCCTTGACATAGGCGACGGCGTCGTTTTCCACTTTCTGGCTCATGGTTTTGTCCATGCCGCCGCCGATCCCCAGACTGACAGGATGCGCGGCGCCGATGTTTGTCCCCGGCGCCATCGCCGCGATGTGCGCGGATACGGTGATGATCACGCCCGCCGAGGCCGCCCTCGCCCCGGGAGGAGATACGTAGACGATGACGGGGAGGGGGGCATTGAGGATCCCCTTGGCAATGTCCCGCATGGCCAGATCGAGGCCTCCCGGCGTATCCAGACGGATAATCACCCCCGCCGCTCCGCTCTTGGCCGCATCATCGATGCCCTGGACGATGTATTCGGCAATGGGCGGCGTGATGGCGGCGCTGACCGTGATCACATCGAAGACCTGTCCCTTCTCCGCCGTCGAGGAGGCTCCGCCGGACGCGAGGAGACAGATCAGCACGGCAACCACAATCACGGCTGCCCGTATCATTCTTTCCGATGATGGTTTTCTCATTTCACCGGTCCCTCCTTGATACCTCGGTCTCCAGTTTTTCGGTCATCTTTCCCCACGGAGGACTTTCATGATCATCCGCACATCCTCCCAGACCTGTTTCTTCGCCGCGGGGTTCCTGAGCAGATAGGCCGGATGATAGGTCGGCATCAGCTCAATCCCCTGGT
>MICJ01000071.1:19211-19505 GCA_001830835.1 Syntrophobacterales bacterium GWC2_56_13
CGCCCCCGCAGGACGGAGATAGGCGCCTCGGTCTTCAGCAGGGCATGCGCGGCAAAAGTTCCGAGGGCGCAGATCGCCCGCGGACGGATCGCCTCGAGCTGCCGGATCAGAAACGGTTCACAGGCCGCAATCTCATCCGGTTGCGGATTGCGGTTCCCGGGAGGTCGGCACTTCAGGATATTGCAGATGTAGACCTCCTCCCGCTTCAGACCCATCGCGGCGATGATCCTGGTGAGGAGCTGCCCGGCGCGGCCCACGAACGGTCTCCCCTGGGCGTCTTCATCCGCGCCCGGC
>MICJ01000071.1:19536-20919 GCA_001830835.1 Syntrophobacterales bacterium GWC2_56_13
GGCTCCCTTCGCCGAAGACCAGCCGGTGACGGAGACGCCCAAGGGAACAGCGCTGACAGTCGCCGAGCTCAGCCCGGACCGCCTCCAAGCGGGGGGCGTCCGTAACGGAAGGCGCTATCGCCGCCCCCTGACCCGCCCCGCCGGCCGTCGCAGCACAGACCTTCCCCCGCGAGAGATAGGAGAGGGGCTTTCCGAGTTCCCCGTCCACGCGGATTCTCTCCGTCAGCGACCGGACCAGTTCCAGGAGCTCTTCCCGCGCTTTCCCTTCAGAGCCCATCCCGGATCCTTCCGCCGTCCCTCACCTTCTTCACGCGGTCGAGAATGACGCCGGCCACGTCCACCTTGTCCATCAGGGGAAAGGTCTCTACCGCCCCCTCCCGGTCGATGATCCGGATGATGTTCGTATCGGCCCGGAAGCCGGCCCCGGGTTCCGTCACGTCATTGGCCACGATGAAATCCATCCCCTTGTTCATCAGCTTGGCCCGGGCGTTTTCCAAGATATTGTCCGATTCCATGGAGAAACCGACCACGATGCGGTTTCCCTTCCTGCGCGCCGCCTCGGAGATGATGTCCGGATTCCTCTTCAGAGAGACGGTCAGGGCGGCATTTTTTTTCTTGATCTTTGTCCTCTCGCACACGGCCGGCCGGTAATCGGCAACAGCGGCGGCCTTAATCACCACCGTGGCTTCCTCCAGTCGAGCCATCACGGCATCTCTCATTTCGAGGGCCGTCTTTACCGGAACGAAAATGACCCCCCGCGGTGCGGGAAGCTCCGTGGGGCCGCTGACGATGGTTACGGCAGCGCCCCGGCGCCTCGCCACCACGGCCAGGGCATAGCCCATCTTTCCGGAGGAGCAATTGGTGATATAGCGGACGGGATCGAAGGGTTCCTGCGTGGGACCGGCCGTAACCAGGATGTGTTCCCCCCGCAGATCCTTGGGCGCGAGGATCGTCTCGATCTCCTCAGCAATCTCCGCTGCCTCGGCGAGCCGCCCCTGCCCTTCCGCCCGGCAGGCCAGTTCGCCATACCCCGGCTCCAGAACGGCATGGCCGCGCAAAACCAGGCGCGCCAGATTTTCCGTCACGATATCATTTGCATACATTTTTACATTCATCGCCGGACAGATGAGGATGGACGCATTCGTGGCCAGAAGGACCGTGGTCAGCAGGTCATCCGCCAGGCCGGCAGCCATTTTCCCGATGATGTTGGCCGTTGCCGGCGCGATGACCACCAGTTCCGCGAACTCGGCCAGTGAGATGTGACCGATTTCGAAACTCCCGGCCGACTGGAACAGGTCCGTTGCCACCGGATTGCCGGACAGTGTCTCGAAGGTCAGCGGCGTGACGAACCGACAGGCATGATCGGTCATGACCACCCGAACT
>MICJ01000072.1:0-2668 GCA_001830835.1 Syntrophobacterales bacterium GWC2_56_13
CATCCCGGAACGAAAAGGATCCCGATCCAGAGCCCGGCCAGCACCCACCAAAAAAAGCGATTGCGCCTCATCGGCCTTCAATCTCCGCAATCCGCCTGCGGACCGTCTCCTCCGCTGTTCCGCCGATCACCCGCCGCGCCTGAATCGATTGGCGCACGGTGAGGCACTGGAACAGCTCCTCATCAAAGCCCTTGTAGAACGTTTGAAACTCCATCAGCGTCAACCCGGTCAGCGTCTTCCCCTGCTGAATGCAGAAAGAGACGATCCTGCCGACGATGCCGTGGGCCTCCCGGAAGGGCACCCCCTTCATGACCAGGTATTCGGCCACATCGGTCGCCGTCGAAAAGCCTCCTTTCGCCCCAGCCTCCATCCGCTCCCGGTTGAAGGTGAGATGTCCGATCATCGCGGCGAGGATTTTGAGGCAGGCCTGTACCGTATCGACCGTATCGAAGAGGGGCTCCTTGTCCTCCTGAAGGTCCCGGTTGTAGGTCATGGGCAGCCCCTTGAGGATCGTCAGCATGGCGACAAGATGACCGTATACTCGGCCTGTCTTGCCCCGGATAAGCTCCGGCACATCCGGGTTCTTCTTCTGGGGCATGATGCTGCTTCCCGTCGTGAAAGCATCGGCGATCTCGACGTAGCCGAACTCGTCGGTGGACCACAGGACGAGGTCCTCGCAGAAGCGGCTCATGTGCATCATGACCAGCGACGCGGCAAAGATGAACTCCGCGGCAAAGTCCCGGTCGGAAACGGTGTCAATGCTGTTTGCGGTCACCGCGGGAAATCTGAGAAGCCGGGCGACGTAACGGCGGTCGAGAGGAAGTCCCGTCCCTGCGAGGGCGGCCGCCCCGAGCGGCATCACATTCATCCTTTTCAGGCAGTCCCGGAGGCGGGCCTCGTCCCGGGCGAACATCTCCCAGAAGGCCAGGAGGTAATGGGCAAGGAGAACCGGCTGCGCCTTCTGCAGATGGGTGTACCCGGAAAGGACCACGCCGCACTCTTTTTTCGCCAGTTCGAGGAACGCCGACTTCAGCGACCCGACGAGCGCCAGCATCCGGCCTATCTCGTCCCGCAGGTAGAGGCGGATATCAAGGGCGATCTGATCGTTCCTGCTCCGCCCCGTGTGCAGCTTTCCGCCCGCCCCGCCGATCCGTTCGGTCAGGGCATTCTCGATCGCCATGTGGATGTCCTCGTCGTCGGGATGGAAGGGGAACGTCCCCGCCTCCATCTCGGCGAGGATCTCTCGAAGACCTGCGCAAATCGCCCGCGCCTCCCCCTTCGTGACGATGCCCTGCCTGGCCAGCATCCGGGCGTGGGCGATGCTCCCCTCGATGTCGCAGCGGTAGAGTCGCCGGTCATAGTGGAGAGAGGAGGTGAAGGCCTCCACCTGCCGGTCCGTCGGTTCGCTGAACCGGCCGCCCCATGGTTTTTCCTGCGTCTTCATGATTGATCCCGCCGTTCTTCTGGCCGTTGTGTGGTCGCTCCCCCGTCCGGGGCCCTCCCGCGATCCGCTTTTCGTCCCTTGTCCTTCATCATCGCCTCGATCCGCAGGCGCAGCGCATTGAGGCGGATAAACCCCGTCGCATCCTTCTGGTCGTAGACCCGGTCCTTCTCGAAGGTCGCAAAATCCTCACTGTAGAGGGAGGAGGGGGATTTTCTCCCGGATACAATGCAGTTTCCCTTGTAAAGCTTAAGGCGGGCCGTTCCCGTCACCGGCTCCTGTGTTGAGTCGATGAACCGCTGGAGGACCGCCATCTCCGGGGCATACCAGAAACCGTTATAGATCAGCTGGGCATATTTCGGGATCAGGGAATCGCGCATCCGCATGACCTCGCGGTCCATCGTGATGGACTCGACGGCGCGGTGCGCGGCCCAAAGCACCGTCCCGCCCGGCGTCTCGTAGACCCCGCGCGATTTCATCCCGACAAAACGGTTTTCGACCATGTCCACGCGGCCGATGCCGTTTTCGCCCGCGATCCGGTTCAGGTGATCAAGAAGCTTTGCGGGGGTCATGACCACGCCGTCGAGGGTAACGGGGTTCCCCTTCTCGAACCCGATCTCTACATAAGTCGGTTTATCCGGCGCCGCCTCCGGGGAGACGGTCAAGACGAACATCTCCTCGTTCGGCTCCGCCCAGGGGTCCTCGAGAATCCCCCCCTCGTGAGAGATGTGGAGAAGGTTTCGGTCGCTGCTGTATGGCTTTTCCCGCGTCAGGGGAATCGGGATCGCGTGTTTCTCCGCATAATCGATCATCGAGGCCCGCGAATCGAATTTCCAGTGCTCATCCCTCCAGGCCGAGATGATCCGGATGGAGGGATTGAGAGCCATGTAGGTCAGCTCGAACCGCACCTGATCATTCCCCTTTCCCGTGGCGCCGTGGCAGACCGTATCGGCGCCTTCCATCCCGGCAATTTCCAGCTGCCGCTTGGCGATGAGAGGCCTCGCAAGCGACGTCCCCAGGAGATAGGTCCCCTCGTAAATAGCGTTCGCCCGGAGGGCCGGGAAGACGAAATCCCTGACAAATTCCTCCTGCAGATCGTCGATATATATCTTGGCGGCCCCCGTTTTGATCGCCTTTTCCCTGAGCCCCGAGAGCTCCTCCTTCTGACCAATGTCGGCGGCAAAGGCGATCACCTCGCAGCGGTAGGTCTCGATCAGCCACCTTAGG
>MICJ01000072.1:2680-22924 GCA_001830835.1 Syntrophobacterales bacterium GWC2_56_13
TCCAGTCCCCCCGAATAGGCGAGGACCACCTTCCTGACATCACTCACAATCCGATCCCCCTTATCGCATGAGAATTTCCATGACGGCCTTCTGGACGTGCAGGCGATTCTCCGCCTCGTCGATGATGACGGAGCGGGGGCCGTCGATGACCTCCGCCGTGATCTCCTCGCCCCGGTGGGCGGGGAGGCAGTGCATGACCAGGACATCCTTCTTTGCCAGATCGATCAGGGCCTGATTGACCTGATAGCCCTGAAACTTCTTCAGCCGCTCCCCCCGCTCGGTCTCCTGACCCATGCTCACCCAGACATCGGTGTAGACGACATCGGCGTCGCGGACGGCCTCCTCCGGATCCCGGTTGAGAACGATACCCGCCGGCGCCTCGGCCATACCCCGCTTCAGGATCGCCGCATCCGGATGATACCCGTCGGGGCAGGCCAGGTCAAGGTGAAAGGGCAGTTTTGCAGCGGCGTTGATCCAGGAGTTTGCGATGTTGTTCCCGTCGCCGACATAGGCGATCTTTAAACCCTCATAGCCCCCCCGCTTCTCGATGATCGTGAACAGATCGCCGAGGATCTGGCATGGGTGGAGGAGATCGGTAAGGCCGTTGATGACCGGAATGGTCGCGTGGCGGGCAAACTCCACTACGGAGGTCTGTGAGGAGGTCCGGATCATGATCCCATTCAGATAGCGGGACATGATCCGGGCGGTGTCGGCAATGATTTCGCCGCGGCCGAGCTGCGTGTCCCGGCTGCTGAGAAACAGGGCCACGCCGCCCAACTGGTACATCCCCACCTCGAAGGAGATTCGGGTCCGCGTGGAGGACTTGTCGAAGATCATCCCCAGTGTCTTCCCCTTGAGAGGACTATATTCCTTCCCCTCCTGGAGCAGCCTCTTCAAGCGCTGGGCATTCTCGAAAATGCATTTATAATCAGACCTCTCCAGGTCGTATTCACTCAGCAGATCTTTTTTCATCGCTCCTCCAGCACCTCGTCCAGGATCCCTATCGCCCGATCCACATCGATCCTGGTGAGGATCAGCGGGGGGACAAAACGCAGGATGTTGCCGTTCGTGCAATTGATCAGGAGCCCCCGCTCCATGGACTGAAGGACGAACTCCGCCCCGGAAACGGTCAGTTCGACGGCAAGGATCAGGCCCCTTCCCCGGACCTCCCGGATGCGGGCATGCTTCTCCTTCAGGTCTCCAAGTCTTTTGAGGAAATAATCCCCCGTCTTCCGGCAGTTTTCCAGGACCCCCTCCCCGAGGATCGTCTCCAGCGTGGCGATCCCCGCCGCCGTGGCCAGCGGATTTCCCCCGAAGGTAGAACCGTGGCTCCCCGGGACAAAGGCGGCGGCGATCCTATCGGTCGCCAGGAGCGCCCCAATGGGAAAACCGTTCCCCAGGGCCTTCGCGATGGTAATCATATCCGGCGCGACGTCCTCCTGTTCGCAGGCGAACAGCGTACCCGTCCTTCCTATCCCCGTCTGGACCTCGTCCACGATCATGAGGAGCCCCCGCTCATCGCAGATCTTCCTGATCCCCCGCAGGTACCCCGGAGCGGGGATGACGACGCCGCTCTCTCCCTGGATCGGCTCGACCATCACCCCGCAGGTCTTCTCCGTGACCGCCGCCTCAAGGGCCGCCAGATCATTGTAGGGCACATGCCGGAATCCGGCCGGCAGGGGGTTGAAACCCGCCTTAAACCGCTCCTGCCCAGTCGCCGTTACCGTGGCCAGGGTCCGGCCGTGGAAGGAGTCCTGCATCGCGATCAGCTCGTATCTCCCCTCCATATGGTCGGTGGCATACTTTCGGGCGAGCTTGATCGCCGCCTCGTTGGCCTCCGCCCCGCTGTTGCAGAAGAAGACCTTGTCCGCGCATGAGTTCTCCACAAGAAGCTGGGCAAGCCGTATCTGCGGTTCGATATGGTAGAGGTTCGAGACGTGGGTGAGAAGCTCCACCTGCCTTTTGATGGCTCCCACGACCCGCGGGTGGGAGTGGCCAAGGGCGCACACGGCGATGCCGCCGACCAGGTCGAGATAGGACTTCCCGTCGCTGTCCCAGACATGGACGCCGAGCCCCCGCGTCAGGACGATGGGGAATCGTTTGTAGGTCGCCATGATGAAGCGATCGGAAAGGGCGATCAACTCCTCTGTGGTCATCTCCGTTACCTCTTACCTCGTTGGGGGACAGATTTCAAATCTGTCCCCGTGTGCCTCGTTGGGGACAGATTTCAAATCTGTCCCCGTGTGCCTCGTTGGGGACAGATTTCAAATCTGTCCCCGTGCATGCACCTATAAGACGATTTCCGTGCCGATCCCCTGATCGGTGAACATCTCGAGGAGGATCGTGTGTTTCAGCCGGCCGTCGACGATATGGGCCTTCTTCACCCCCCCCTTGAGCGCCTTGAGGCAGCACTTCACCTTGGGGAACATCCCTCCCTCAATGGTGCCTTCTTCGATCATCCTACTCGCTGTCCGGTCATCCATTGTGTGGATCAATTCCCGATTCCGGTCGAGAACCCCCGGGACGTCGGTCAGGAGGATCAGCTTTTCCGCCATGAGTGCCGCCGCCACCGCTCCGGCCACCAGATCTGCATTGATGTTGTAGGTTTCTCCGTGTTCGCCGACCCCCGTCGGGGCGATGACCGGAATGACGCCATTTGCCGTCAGAGAGGCGATCAGTGTCGCATTAATCTCCGTCACCCTTCCCACCAGGCCGATATCGATGATCTCCGGCGGCGTGTCCTTAACCTTCTCTTCGCTGAGATAATATTTCTCCGCCCTGATCAGGTTGGCGTCCTTGCCGCTGAGGCCCACCGCCTTGCCTCCGTGGCGGTTGATCAGGCCGACGATCTCCTTGTTCACCTTCCCAACGAGGACCATCTCGACGATGTCCATCGTCTCCTCATCGGTGACTCTCATCCCCTGGACGAATTTCGAATCCTTCCCTAACTTCTTCAGAAAATTCCCGATCTGCGGTCCGCCGCCATGGACCACGACGGGATTGATCCCGATATATTTCATCATCACCACGTCGCGGGCAAAATTCTTCTTCAGCTCTTCGTCTGCCATCGCATGGCCGCCGTACTTGATCACGATGGTCTTGCCGTAGAACCGGCGGATATAGGGAAGGGCCTCGAGCAGGATATCGGCCCGCTCCACGGATTTCTTCACATCGTCCATCGGATTCTCCTCATGGTTTTTCACTTTGTCCGCGCCCTCTGAAATTAATATTGAAAATCTCGTTTTTTTACTTAGAGAATATACCTGCTCAAATCCTCGTCCTCAACAATCTCGTCGAGCTGGTCGGCAACATAATCGGCGTCGATCACGACTTCCTGGCCCCGCATCTCCGGGGCTTCAAAGGAGATCTCATCGAGGAGGCTCTCCATGATCGTATAGAGACGCCGCGCACCGATGTTCTCCATCCGGTCGTTGACCAGCGTAGCCGTTTCCGCAATCGCGGCGATGGCATCCTCCGTAAACGTGATGCGGACCCCTTCGGTCGCCATCATCTCCGTATACTGCTTGACGAGGGCATTGTGGGGTTCGGTGAGGATCCGGATGAACTCCTCCTTCCCCAGGGAATTGAGCTCTACACGGATGGGAAAGCGTCCCTGCAGCTCCGGGATCAGGTCCGACGGTTTCGTGGCGGTGAACGCCCCGGCCGCGATGAAAAGGATGTGATCCGTTCGTACCATCCCGTAACGGGTGTTCACCGTCGACCCCTCCACGATGGGCAGCAGGTCCCGCTGGACACCTTCCCGGGAGACGTCCGGTCCGTGCGTCCCATCGCCCCCCACGATCTTGTCGATCTCGTCGAGAAAGACGATCCCGGTCTGCTCCACCCGTTCGATGGCCGTCTTGGTCACCTTATCCATGTCCACGAGACGCTGGGCTTCCTCCTCGGATAGAATCTCCAGGGCCTCCGGAACCTTGACCCTTCTTTTCTTTTTCTTTTGCGGAAAGAGGTTGCCCAGCATATCCTTGACGTTGAGCCCCATGTCCTCCACGCCTGCGGAGGAGAAGATCTCGATCATCGGTCCGCTCCGGACCTCGCTGACTTCCAGTTCGACGAACCGGCTGTCCAGACGCCCCTCATGAAGGAGGCGACGGAGCTTGTCGCGGGTCGTATCCTGCTCGGGGACGTACTCCGCTTCAACCGTCGCGCCGTTCCCTCCGGCGATCATGTCCGTCACCTTCTTTTCCACCGGTTTCGATGGGAGGAGAATGTCGAGCAGGCGATCTTCCGCCAGTTCCGCGGCCTTGGCCCGGACGCGGCTCTGCTCCTCGGATTTGACCATACTGATAGCCAGCTCCGCAAGATCGCGGACCATCGATTCCACGTCCCGGCCGACATAGCCCACCTCGGTGAATTTCGATGCCTCGACCTTGATGAAGGGGGAGTTGTCGAGTTTCGCGAGCCGCCGGGCGATCTCGGTCTTGCCGACGCCGGTGGGTCCGATCATAATGATGTTCTTGGGGGAAATCTCCTCCCCTAACTCCTGCGAGACGTTCTGCCGCCTCCAGCGGTTCCGAAGCGCGATCGCCACGGCCCGTTTGGCCTCGTGCTGTCCGATGATGTACTGATCCAATTTCTCGACTATCTTTCTTGGTGTTAAATCATCCGGTGACATATTCAGCCTTTTTCCTTATCCTTTCCGGACCTCTCTTCCGGCGCCTCTTCGAGGTCAAGTTCTTCCACGGTGATCCGGTCATTCGTGAAGATGCAGATCTCGGCGGCGATCTTGATGGATTCCCGGGCAATCTCCGTCGCCGTGAGATCGGAGTAGCGGATCATCGCCCGGGCTGCCGCCAGGGCGAAGGGCCCTCCCGATCCGATGGCCATCACGTTGTCGTCCGATTCGATGACGTCGCCGTTCCCGGAGATGATCAGGAAAGAATCCCGGCTCACGGCAATCATCAGGGCCTCCAGGTGCCGTAGCACCCGGTCCGTCCGCCAGTCCTTCGTCAGCTCCACGGCCGCCCTGAGCAGATTCCCCTTGTACTGCTCCAGCTTCTGGTCGAAACGGTCGAAGAGGGTGAAGGCGTCGGCGGTCGCCCCGGCGAACCCGACAATTACCTGATTGTGGTAGAGGCGCCGCACCTTTCTCGCCCCGTGTTTCATGACTGTCGTATCCAGTGTCACCTGGCCGTCACCGGCCACGGTGACCTTTCCCCGGTGCTTGACCGCCAGAATGGTCGTTCCCCTGATCTTCATCTTTCCCTTTCCTCTCCTCCGGCCCGCGGATGGGCGCGGTCATAGACCTCCATGAGTCGGCTTACGCTGACCGATGTGTATTTCTGCGTCGTCGAAAGACTCCGGTGCCCGAGCATCTCCTGAATGGAACGCAGATCGGCGCCCGCATCCAGCAGGTGCGTTGCAAAGGTGTGGCGGAGTGCATGAGGGCTGATCTTCCTGCCGATGCCGCTCGCCCGGACTACCCGTTCCACCACCCGGGCTACGCCCCGCGGATTCATTCTCTTACCCCGCAGGCTGAGAAAAAGAGGCGCCTCGCCCCCCGTCTCCGGAGGATCAGCGGAAAGTTCCCGCCGTCTTTGCAGATAGGCTTCGATCGCCTGTAATGCCGGTCTCCCCACTGGAACGATCCGTTCCTTTCGTCCCTTTCCTCTGACCTTGACGAGCCCTTCTGCAAAATGGATATCTTCGATATTGAGCCCCGTCAGTTCGCTGAGACGGATCCCTGCGGAATAGAAGAACTCGATCATCGCCCGATCTCTGAGTCCGCCCGGGTCCTCGGGAAATTTCACCTGGAGCACCGACAGCATCTCATCCACCGATAGGACGACGGGGATGTACTTTTCGCACCTGGGGAGCTGCACAAGTTCCGCGGGGTTGAAGCTCACCTTCCCCTCTCGGAGGAGATACCGGTAGAAGGACCGGAGGGCGGCCACCTTTCGGGCGATGGTGGTCTTCCTGAGCTTCCGCCGGTAGAAGGAGGCAAGAAAAGAGCGGATCACCATCTGATCAGTGGGAATGCCCTCTCCCGATCCGTCGAGCGCTCTTTTTTCAAGGAAAGCCTGGAACTGCCCGAGATCGGCAAGATAACTCCTCCGGGTATGGGGGGAGAGATTTCTCTCGACCTGCATGTGCCTGCCGAATTCGGTGATGGCCTGCTCCAGAAACTCCATCCGACGCCTCAAGAAAATAACAGCCACAGATCCTGGGGACAGATTTCAAATCTGTCCCCACGGGCTTCCAGGATCTTCCCTGCCGCCTCTTCGTGGCAGAAAAATAAGGGGATCCCGTCACATCTTGTACTTTCCGAAATCCTCCGGGGATAAATTCTCGAGAAACTCGGCAAGCTTTTCTTTTTTCAGACGATCGAGATCGGCCATTTTCGTTCCGAAATCGACGTTCCGGGACTTTTCGATCACCTTGTCTTCCACAAATATATGAGCGCCGGCGCGCAGGGCGATGGCAATCGCGTCGCTGGGACGGGCATCGACGACCATGATTTTCCCTTCTTGCAGGAGGTGGATATTCGCAAAGAAGGTGTTATTTCGGAGGTCGTGTATTTCCACCCGCAACACCTCGACCTTCAGAATCTTGAGGATCTCGTTCAGGAGGTCATGGGTCATGGGGCGCGAAAAGGTGATCTTCTCGATCTCTGTAGCGATGGCGCTCGCCTCGAAGATGCCGATCCAGATGGGAATCGCCTTCTTCTCCTCAAGGTCTTTCAGGATGACGATCGGAGTATTGGTGATCGGATCCATCGTGAGACCGGATATCTTCATCTCAATGAACATCTTCCCTCTCTTTCTCCTCCATCTCCCCCCGCAGGGAGTGGAGGAAAGCCTCTGTAATCAATACGGAAACCGTTTTCCCGACGAGTTCCCTTTCCCCCGGAAAATTGACTATCCTGTTTCCCCGCGTCCGCCCCGTCATGTCCTCACGCCCGTTTTTGCTCGGCCCCTCGACCAGCACCCTCTCCACTCGCCCGACGCAGGCCCTGTTTTTAGCGAGGGTATGTTCCTCCTGGAGGTCCTGGAGGATCCGGAGCCGTTCACACTTAACGCTGTCGCAAACGGTCCCGTCCATCCCGACAGCGGCAGTCCCCTCCCTTTCCGAATACTGGAATGAGAAGAGATTGTCAAACCGGATCTCCCGCATCAGCGCCAGAGTCGCCTGAAAGTCATCTTCCTCTTCCCCCGGAAAGCCCACAATAACGTCGGAAGTGACACTGATACCCGGGCAAGCCCGGTGGAGGGCGGCTACCTTCTCCCTGTATGTCTCAGCCGTATATCCCCGGTTCATCCGTTTGAGAACACGGTCCGAACCCGCCTGGACCGGGAGGTGGATGTGCTCGCAGAGGGAAGCCACCTTACCGAAGCAGTCGATCAGTTTCGTCGACAGGTCCTTCGGATGGGACGTCGTGAAACGGATCCTCTCTATTCCGGCAACCTTGCCGAGGGCGTGGACCAGGTCGGCAAAATCAGGACCATCTCCCAACGTTTTCCCGTAAGAGTTCACGTTCTGCCCCAGGAGCGTCACCTGCCGGATGCCGCGGGCGGCAAGGTTCTCGACCTCCCGGACGATCTCCGGCAGCGGCCGGCTCTCCTCCCTTCCCCGGACATGCGGCACTACGCAGTAAGCACAGAAATTGTTGCACCCCTGCATGATGGTTACAAAGGTGCTTATCGTCCCCGCGGGCGGCAGCGCCGGGATGTCGAGTGAACAGACCCGCTCGTAAAAGCCCGTTTCCGCGATCCTCCCCCCCGTCTGTTCCCGGGCTTCGATCAGTTCGGGGAGCCGGTGGATCTGATGCGTGCCGAAGACCAGATCGAGATAGGGCGCCCTCCGGAACAATCGGTTGCCCTGCTGCTGGGCCAGGCAGCCGCCCACGCCGATTAAAAGATGCGGATTCTGCTCCTTTAGCGCGCGGAAACGTCCAAGCTGGCTGTAGATCTTCTGGGCCGCCTTTTCGCGAATGCTGCATGTATTGACGAGGATCAGATCCGCCCGTTTAGGATCATCCGTTGCCTCGTATCCCGAATCCTGAAGCAGGGCCGCCATCTTCTCCGAATCCTGAACGTTCATCTGGCAGCCAAAAGTTTGAATATAGAGCTGTTTTTTCTCCAAAACTACCCTTCCCCACAAAAACATCATATGAATTGCATTAATATATGGAGGGTGGATAGTCAATACCTATTTACAGATAATCCGCCTTCGCCGCCGGAGAAGTGGGCCAGGAATCAGGACAACCAGGTCCCGAACCGGATTTACGTCCATAACTGGTCCCGGTACAACACCCTTCCCCGTGCCCAAGGACGGTATCGATCACGGTGGATTTTACGGAAAAGAAGTACTGCGGTATCTGTCAGCCGGCGCCGCTTGTTTTGAGTTTGAAAAACGTATACCGCCTAAGAGTCCCTGCCCCGATTTTGCCGAGAGATCATTTAGTTTGTTGTCAGTAAGGCATGTCCTGGTTGAAGGAGAATCAGAAGAACAGCGAACATAAAGGCAGTAAGGCTACGCTTCACGGATTGGCTCTCCTTTGTGACGCTTTTCATGCCCCTGAATTCAGAAAATATTAATGATATCTATTGCTTTATCAATAATCAGGTCGGCATTGGCCGAGCGTAGATCTTCCCGTCCGGAATGTCCTGTCAAGACGCCGACCGTACAAGTTCCCGTCTCTCTGCCCAGAAGGATGTCCAGCGGATGATCACCGACCATGATGGCCTCGGCCGGAAAGACTCCCAGGGCTCTAAGTGCAGAACGCAGGTGTTCGGGGTGGGGCTTGACGTGCTCTGTGTCCTCGCGCGTCAGAAGGGCCTGACAGTGATGCGCGATATCCGGGAAAACCTTGATAACGGCGATGCGGCAGTTCCTGGTGACAACGCCGGTTCGAATGGACCGACTGGCAAGTTCGGCCAGCAACGTTCTCGTACCATCAAAAAGGGCGCCTTCATCAGCCGCACCGATCTCCATCCTTGTGACCAGTTCATGCGCCCTGGATTGAAACACTGCAGCATCCGCCGGTCGCAATTCATTGAGGTAAACAACGCCGGCATC
The DNA here is from genome assembly GCA_001830835.1 of Syntrophobacterales bacterium GWC2_56_13. GTDB lineage: Bacteria > Desulfobacterota > Syntrophia > Syntrophales > UBA5619 > JAKAFS01. The sequence continues at coordinate 11,717 of MICJ01000072.1, forward strand.
GATCATCTCAAGGATATGAAGATCCGTGATCTCGCTGTCGGGAATCTGAAAAACCGTCATAAGTTTTCGAATCGAGGACCTCATGACGGAAAAATCTATATTCAGTCTGGCCAGCGTCCCGTCGAAATCGAAAACGACGGCCTTGATGAAAGAGGTATCCAGTTTATGATTCACTTGATTTCCTTCAGATAACGCTCCAGACGGTTCATCCCTTCCCGGATGTTTTCAAGGGAATTGGCATAAGAGAAACGGAGGTACCCCTCGCAGTTCATACCGAAGTCGATGCCGGGGGCGACACCAACATGGGCTCGTTTGAGGATATCAAATGCAAAGTCATAGGAATTCCGAGTGAAGGCCTTGACGTTGCCGAGCACATAAAAGGCGCCCGTGGGTTCGACCTGGATGCCCATCCCCAGATCCCGCAGACGATGGATCATGAATTTTCTTCTCTCATTATAGAGTTCTCTCATCCGGATCACGTCCGGTTCCGCCTCACGGAGGGCGGCGACTCCGGCCCATTGGACGAAGTCGTTGGCGGAAATGAAGAGATTTTGCTGGATCTTCTGCATTGGACGGATCAGCGTACGCGGTGCGATGAGGTAGCCCAGGCGCCAGCCCGTCATCGCATAGGCCTTGGAGAAGCCGTTCAGCACGAAAGCGTTGTCAGTGAATTCCAGGATGCTGTGCTCCGCTTCCCCATAGACCAGTCCGTGATAGATTTCGTCGGAGATGACGGGCACTCCGAACGAGGCGATTTCCTCCATTCTCTTCCGGCTCAGCAGATTGCCCGTCGGATTGGAAGGGGAATTGATCAGAATGGCTTTGGTGCACGGATGGATCATTTCCCGGATGGCGGCTGGTGTGTATTGGAATCCCTCGTCTTCATGGACAGGGACGCAGATCGGTTTCCCTCCGAAGAAACGAATGAAATTGGGATAGCATGCGTAGTGGGGATCAGAGATGATGACCTCATCATCCCGTTCAAGGATCGTCGAGAAAAGGATCATCATCGCCGGTGATGTGCCGGAAGTCACGATGACCTGTTCAGGGGAAACGATTACACCGTAACGCTGCCGGTAGTGATCGCAGATCGCCTCTCTCAATTCCAGAAGTCCCAGGCTGTGAGTGTAGTGGGTCTTGCCTTCGCGCAGGGCGCGGAATCCAGCCACTTTAATGCACTCCGGCGTATCAAAATCGGGCTCGCCGACTTCGAGATGAATGACATCTTCACCATTGCGCTCCATCTCCTGGGCGGCTTCCAGAACATCCATGACAATGAAAGGGCGAATGTCTTTCGCTCTTTGGGTAATCATCGCAATAACCTCGTTTTCCGGGTTTTTCATTCACATATCCATCGCTGGAAGAGAAGCTATTCTCACAGGCGATCCTTTGTCAAGTGGGAAAGGTGTTCAGTGTTGATAAATTATTGAGGAAGGAAGCATGCATTTTTTCCTTGAGTGGAAAAATTCACAGTTCAGCCCTGCGCATTTTAAACCGCATTCAGTGATCTGGCCCGATCAGTCGCAGCGAAGCTTTATATTTGTTGTCAGTAAGGCTGACCTTGATAAGGAAAAGCTAAGGTTTGTCAAGGTGATATGGGATTTTCGATATTGGCGTGTGCGTCAAAAATTAATTGACACACAAGAACGTACTTCATATACTCTCACCGTGAAAAAGCAATACCTTATCAATTTGGACCGCCGTGTAGCGGAAGTGGAAAAGCGGACGGGTGCGCAGATCGTCCTTGCGGTCATCGAACGAAGCGACGCCTATCCCGAGCTGCCATGGAAAGCGTTCGCTTTGGGAGCGGCCGTCACCGGCTTATTGGTTTCCGTGCAGGAAATGGTGCGGCCCGGATGGACTTCAGGCTCTGAGATGCTGCTCGCCGTGGCATTGACGCTTGCGACGGGAGTCACCGGCGCTCTGTTGTGCGTTTACGCACCTGCGTTCGCCCGACTCTTCCTTGACGCTCACCGTGCTTCCGCAGAGGTGCGCCAATACGCCTCGTCCCTCTTCCTCTCCCGTGAAATGTTCGCCACCCGTCGGCGGACAGGCATCTTGCTGCTCGTCAGCCTGTTCGAGCGGCACGTTGTCGTGCTTCCCGATACAGGATTAGGTCAACGCCTGAGCCAGGATGCCCTACAGGTGATCATTTCGCGAATCACGACTACCCTAAAAAAAGGCCAGGTTGACCGCGCTCTGGAAGACGGGCTGGGCTCTCTGGAGGATGTTCTTGCCGGCACGGCAACCGGGGAATCCGAGGAAAATGAACTTCCCAACGGGATCGTCGAGGAGAAAGGCCAATGAGAAAGGCTCTGCGACTCGCACTCATTGCGGCAACTCTCTCGGTGGCAATGATCGCCTTTGGAGCGGATGTCCCGTTCCTTGTCGGCCGCGTGACCGACAATGCGGAAATTCTCTCCCCTGGCATGCGCAGTTCGTTGACCGAACAACTTAAAAGCCATGAGGACAGAACCGGCAACCAGATCGCCGTTCTTACTGTACCCACACTCGACGGAGAGGGCATCGAGGAATACGCTGTCGCGGTCTTCGCGGCATGGAAGCTCGGCAAGAAAGGGAAGGACAACGGTGTTCTGATCATCGTTGCGCCGAATGAGCGGCGCATGCGGATCGAGGTGGGGTACGGTCTCGAAGGCACGCTCACTGATGGCACAGCCGGCCTGATCATCCGCAACGCCATGACCCCCCGGTTCAAGGCAGGGGATTACGACGGCGGCGTCGAGGCGGGTGTGAAAAACGTCATAGGCGTGCTGGAAGGAGGCAAGGCACCGGATGCCAAGGAGAACGCAGATAGCAAAACGCCGGAAGCATCCGGTCTGCAGATAAACGAACCCGATCTCCCTGTCACCGAGCGGATCCTTTTCGGCGCTTTCATTTTCGGCATCATCGGCCTGTTCACCGTGATAGGCATCCTGGCACCCGGGGTAGGCTGGTTCCTCTACCTCTTCCTCATCCCGTTTTGGGCGTTGTTCCCGATAATCGTCGTCGGCGCCACGGGCGCACTCTACATGCTGGGAATCTATCTGGTCGTGTTCCCCATTGCCAAATTGCTGCTCGCGAAGACAACCTTGGTCAAAAAGATGGATGAAGGGTTCAGCACCAAGGGACGTGCCTCCATCGGCGGGTTCTCGGTCTCATCCAGGAGTTCAGGAGGATCAAGTAGCTCGAGCTTTTCCAGTAGCTCCAGCTTTTCAGGTGGCGGTGGCTCATCGGGCGGCGGCGGTGCTTCCGGTAGTTGGTGACAATCATCTCGGCTCAAGGCATTTTTGTTGCCGAAATTAGGCATCTTGTTCTTCATACTGGGTTGCAGTTTCTGATAAAGATGGCCGACGGGCTCAGACCGATCCGGGTTCCAACATCACCAAGCATCTTTTGAAACTCCTCTCGGCGCACGCGGATACCCTTTCCCCCTTTGGGAGGATAAGGGTCATTGAAGGCTACATGATCCTCTCCGGCATCCGTCACCACGACCCAATGAGGGATGTCTAACTGGTGCACCACTCCCATGTGCACCAATGTTATCGGTATGAACCCTTCACTGAAAGACATAGCTACCCGCTCGACCGTCAATCGTCTATACTCCACAGTCAGGCCACGGCCCAGAGCGCGCTTCTTGTTCTCGGCAATCCCGAAAACAGCTAAACTCGCCTCTTCCGGTGTAAAGCTATATTCCCGCAGCCTGCGCCTCCACAAATCAGGGTTAATCATCCTCCTGCATTGTGTCACCAGGTGGACCTCATAACCAGCGTCCAGCAACGGGACGCTCATACCGAAAGGGTCTGCGCCTTTTACTCCTATCATGTTGCATTGACGCCATACCTCAAACTCCAGGGTGCGGTTCAGCTTAAGAAGGGGGTCAAAAAGCTTGAAAACCATCAGCACACAAGCGGGACCACAGGTGAATTCGGAGCTTTGGGCGTAGTAGGGTATTTTGAACCTCATGGAATGCCTTCCTATGGAACGGGCGGGTCACGATCAGACGTGAATACATTCTTGCCAAGATGGTTAATGTTACGCTGTTGTTAACGAATGTTTTTTTCTTTCTTCTTGTTCTTCTCGTTGGCTTCTGGTTTGTCCTCTATGATGCCGTCTTCCTCTGCGTCTCAGCCATCGGGAGCTCGGGCATTTCTTATCGGATTTGTCACTAATTTATCAAGTAGAATTTGTCCGAATAAATGTCTGCCGCTCGCCAAGGCAGGATCATCACAGCCTCCTTCCGCACGTTTAACATATACCCCACCTTGGGTCTGGTGAAAATCAGTGTTTCCAGCTCACCCGAAACAACTGCTCCAGCAGACGATTGACAAAAAAGGATTCCTGAGTCATATTGTGCCACCGCGACCGGCTTGCCTTAAAAAAAGAGGCGGCCGCTGAGTCGCGGTAATAAAGCGGCGCGTCATTGGCTGGAAAGAACGAGGATTCTATGAGACTCTCCTGGGACGATTACTTTCTGAAGATGGCCGAAACGGCATGCCTCCGCTCTACCTGCCTGCGGGCCCAGTACGGGGCCGTGCTTGTAAAGAACCACACGCTCATCAGCACCGGCTACAACGGCGCCGCCTCTGGCGTCCGGAGCTGCCTTGAGAGGGGGGAGTGCGTCCGCGAGCGGCTCAATATCCCGAGCGGCGAGAACTACGAGATCTGCCATTCGGTCCACGCCGAGACCAATGCGATCATCCGAGCCAGCTTCGATCTCATGAACGACGCTACGCTCTACATCTTCGGCATCAGTCAGGGAACACCGCGCAACGGGATGCCCTGCTTCATGTGCTGGCGGATGATCTTCAATGCCGGCATCGGCAAGGTGATCTTCCGTGATGAGGAAGGAGAGAAGAAGACCGTCAACGTCAAGGTCGTCGATCGTGGCCGGATCCTCTCTTACGCCGCACTTGAGGTCTGATTTATGAACGTGCAAACCGTGATGGGGAAAAGACGATGATGATTACCCACTATTTACCGAAAGTCGCCGCCGGCTGATCGACCAGGGGGCAAATTTTTGCGCTTCGGCCTTTTGCCTGGCGGGATGAGCTTTCTCCAGCGCCAGAGCCGCCGCGTTCTTCTCGCATAAGGAGCGGGGTTCGTATGTCCAGCCGGCGGCAAGCCGCGCTTCTTCCCGTTTCAGGGTGAAATGGGCGAAGCGGCCGAAAAGCGGGGCAGTCAGGCGCGTTTTCCACCCAAATGCCAGATAGATATCCTTTAACAATCCGTCCGCCTTTTCTTTCATTCGTTCGTCGTTGATGCACCACTTTCGCATCGCCCAGACGGCGCCGGCATAAGTCGAGCGCAAGGGGAACACCTCCCACGCGATACGCTTCCGAACGCGCGGACGGGGATCGTCTCTGTACCTCTGCCAGCCGTTCAAAAGCACCCTGATCATCCGCAGCAAGCTCGGTCCGTTGACCTTGAAATCACGCCGGAAGGCGTTTAGAAGATACTCTTCTTCCCTTCCCTCCCGGATATGCGGATGGAGGTAGTTGAAGCGGTACTGCCCGTGGGCGTCCGCATAGGACAATTCCGCTTCAGGCAGGAGCGTATCGTCCTGTCGGTGCTTTTCATACAGGGGCGTGCCCGGAATGGGCGTATAGAGCATGAACTGGTGGAAGACCGCATCGTGGCTGACGGCATAATCGATGACGGCCTCCATGTTTTCCGGTCGGTGGTTCTCTAACCCGATGATCGAAGAACCAAGAACGCGTATGCCGTTAGCCTGCAGAAGGTTCACGAGGGCACGCGAATCCACGCCCTGGAGCTTATCGTAGGCGCTCCCCTCCCCTTCCAGCCCCATCCAGACCCAGCCGATGCCCAGCCGCACCAGCTGATCGACGGTATAGGACTGCAGTGCGCGGGCGGAGCTGAAGACATAGATGGCCCAGCTTTTGTTGTTCGCCTCCATCAGTTCGAGGAGCCGGAGCGCCCTCTTCTTGTGGAGCAGAAAATTTTCGTCCAGGGTGAAGAATGATTTGACCTTGAGCTTATTTTCCATTTCGCACATGACTGCAAAGAGGTCGTCGCCCGTTTCAAAGAAATTGACGAACTTTCCCTTGCCGCCGAACAGGGCGGACGTCGAGCAGAAGTTGCATCCCATCGGACAACCGACGGACGGGATCAGGATCGCCGCGGTTCCGCCCGGCCAGTTGCCGAGGGGTATGCCCATTATTCTCCCGTCAAACCCCGAAATGGCCAGAGGGTGCCTGATGGGCGCCTGATCATCCTGCCTCAGGTACCGCTGAAACCACCGAACGCCCTCGCCGCGGACGATATGGTCTGCATCGATTATCTTGTCGAGACTATCCAGGTTTGTAATGTGTCCGCCGATAACAATCATGGCTGCAGGCTGATGCCGCCGGATCAGCTCGCACATCTTTTTGACCTTGCCGATATTCGGGAGAATGCCGCTGATGCCGATAACGTCGTAGACCCGGTTGCGGATTTCTTCCGTGAAGCCGTCAAGCAGGGGGAAATCCAGGACTGTGCAGGGGGCTTCGATGTTGGCCTGAATCATCATCAGTCCGAAGGAGCGGTGAAACATCCGCAGGGAGAATCCTCCCTGGACACGGGTGACCTGATTCTGGTAGAGTTCCATCGGGTTGATCCTGCGGCTCCCGTACTCGTCATCCCTGGCGTAAGGTCCGAAGACACTCGTCAGCAAGACGCGGGCGCGTGTTCCGAGGGGATGGACCGGTTGATTCTGCTCGGGCATGATCATCTCCTTTCACTGCGGACATTGTTGGCTGCTGGGCGGCAGGATAAATGAGATCCTGGAAGATGAAAAGGCATAAGTTGCCTTTTTACAATACTTTTACAATATAGGCTGGAACAGTATGAGAAGGGACGGATGACAGAAAATACGGCGGTTAAGCGGTGGTTATAGGTGCAGGAAACTATGAAACAGGCAAAATGGTTCATTCATCCTATTTTCGTCTTCATTCTCTCCACTGTCGCCCTCGCGATTTCCCTCTTTTTATACATCTACTGGTATGTCGGCGTAAGCGAAAAGCTGAAATCGGTCATCCAGCATTACCAGCTCGATGCCAGCCAGTTCTTTGAGGCTAAAACCTGGGTGGTTATTCTCAGCTTGTCGCTCCTGGTCGGCGTCATCCTGGCGGGGATCCTCATCATCTTCATTTACAACCAGAAAACCCTGCAGCTCTACCGCCTGCAGCACACCTTCATCAGCAACTTCACTCATGAGCTCAAGACCCCTGTGACCTCCTTGAAGCTCTATCTCGAGACGTTCGTCAGACATGAACTGCCCCGCGACGAGCTACTCAAATATATCGGGTTCATGCTCCAGGACATCGAGCGCCTCTCAGGAAACATCAGCAGCATTCTGAACCTCGCCCGGATCGAAACAAAGGTTTACGAAGGGGATTTCACGCCGGTCGATCTGATAGAGACAGTTCGGCGGTTCATCGCCGGCAATCTCCATATCTTCCGGGATTGCGACATCCGCGTAGAACACCAGTCGGGCGAACCTTTTATTTACCCAGTGATCGTATCCCTCTTCGAAATGCTGCTCATGAACATCCTGACTAATGCCGTGAAATACAATACTTCGGGGAAGCCCCGAATCGACATCGCCTTCGAGCGGCAGACGCATTCGCTTCTGCTTCGCTTCCGCGATAACGGCATCGGGATTGCGAAGGCTGACAAAAATAAGATTTTCAGGAAGTTCTATCAGGGACGCCTGCAGGAAAGCATCCCCGTCGGGGGAAGCGGCATCGGCCTGTATCTCGTCCAGCAGATCGCAAGACTCCACCGCGGCAAAATGGTTGCAGACAGCGAAGGCGAGGGTCAAGGATCCATCTTTACCCTGATCCTGCCTTACAAGGTGCACGAGGGTAAGCCATGAAACAAACCGGCCAGAAACGTATTCTCGTTATCGAGGACGATCGGCATATCGCCGAGGGGCTGAAGTTGAATCTCACCCTTCACGGCTATGACACGGCTATCGCCGGAAGCGGGACCGCGGGGCTCCGGATGTGGAAGGAGTGGAACCCGGACCTCATCGTCCTCGATATCATTCTCCCCGGTTTGGACGGCCTGTCCGTTCTGCGCCACATCCGCCTGGAGGACGAGAAAATCCCCGTCCTGATCCTTTCCGCCAAGGGGGCTCCTGATGACAGAATCAGGGGCTTTTCCTGCGGCGTCGACGACTATCTGGCCAAGCCGTTCAATCTCGAGGAATTCCTCTTGCGAATCGAGCGTCTCCTGACAAGGTCGGCGTGGAGCCGCGGCGATAAGTCCGGGAGAAAGCCTGAAGAACAGGCAGAGGGAAGAAAATACACCTTTGGCGGCAACACGATCGATTTCGAAACGATGACGGCAGTGTGCAGACAGGGGGTGATCCAACTGACGGAGCAGGAGACCAGGCTGCTCAAGATCTTTATCGCCAACCGGGGAAAGCCCCTGTCGCGCAAGGTCCTCCTGGAGGTGGGCTGGGGCTATTCCGGCGTGACGACCACCCGGACGGTCGACAACTTCATCGTTCGCCTGAGAAGGTATTTCGAGGATGATCCTCAGAACCCCGTCTTTTTCAAGAGTCTCCGCTCCGTCGGGTATCTGTTCGATCTCCCGTGACAGTCGAAAGCATCTCCCGGAATCAGCGATCTCCCTATTTGATAGATTCCCATGCGGCCCGCAGACCGAGGAGGTAACTGTCGACGCCGAAGCCGGCGATCTGACCCTTGGCCAGCGCGGCAACCACCGAATGGCGGCGGAATTCTTCCCTGGCATGGATGTTGGACATGTGGACTTCCACGATGGGAACCTTCAGAATCGCCAGGGCGTCCCGAATGGCGTAGCTGTAATGGGTCCATGCGCCCGCATTGATGATGACCGCATCGACACCCCCTTGGTGCGCCTGATGGATCTTTTCGCAGAACTCTCCTTCATGATTGGTCTGGAAGGTCTCGATGGCGCACCCGAGTTCCTGCGCCAACACACCAAGCTGCCCATTAATCTCCTCAAGAGTTAGCGTCCCGTACTGAGCCGGATCCCGCTTGCCGAACATGTTGAGATTCACCCCATGCAAAACCAGTATCTTCTTCATCACTCCTCCTGCGGATAAGAACCATTTTTCGGAAAATTAGTGCACATCCTGAAACAGAACCCGGACCGGTCGTAATCGGGAAGACGAAGGACTGGCCCTTTCTCCGAAAGAAAGTATAGGAACGGAACATTTGTGTGTCAAGGAGAATAGTGCCGGCTTTGGAAGCCACCTAACTGCGCAGATCCGTTAACTTGCCTGTCATATTATTTGATAATTTTGAGATTCATAGCCTTGGCCGCATCTTCGAGCGCCCCGAGATTGACAACGTCTTTATAGCCGAGCTTGTCAAGGGTTCCCTTCGCTATTTGCGACCTCCTGCCGGTTCGGCAATACAGGTAAATCCTCCCTGACTTGTCTCCGGCAACCGCTCCTATCCTGTCGCCAATCAGCTCGTAAGGAATCAAGACTGCACCTTCGATATGGCCGCTGTTCCATTCGGCCTCCGTCCTGACATCAATGATGAGCGGTTTTGCGGTTTCGGCGCCGAAAGATGGCGATACCACCCCTGAGATCATCCCGACTGCTATCAAAACCAAAAGGATTTTTTTCATCTGAAAATGTACCTCTAAGGTTCTGATTATATTATGTATCGTTAACGGGCATGTTCATGGTCAACAGGGGACCGGGTAGATCGTAAAAATTTCATCTGCGTGCTCGTGGCAACATTCCTTTGTTCTTAAACCCGGTCGGGTCAGTTTCATAGTCGGGGTCGCGACCACCAGTAAAAATCGACCTCTATCCTGTAAAACCATTTGCTGTCCCTTTTTCTCGATAATCAGGCAGCTTTCTTCAGCGTAACCTCGTAGCCAAGATCTTTTAACCGCTTGATATGGCCCTTCACAATCTTGTCTTCACGTCTCCGGTTCAAATAGTCCTTGCCAAGTTCTTTGTACGGCAGCCCGGTCTTCAAAATGTAATAAACCATGATCAGAATCTTGTGACCGACGGCGATCAACGCCCGTTTCTTCCCTCGTCTTCCAACAAGACTGTGATACTTCGCGTTCAAATACGTATTCTTTGTCTTCGACGCCGCCCAGGCACACTGGGTCAATATCGCCCTCAAATTCTTATTGCCGTGGGTCGTCTTTCCGCTTTTTTTTTACCGGCGCTCTCGTTATTGCCCGGACTCATCCCCGCCCAGGCAGACAGATGCCCCTCGGATGGGAACCTCCCCATGTCCGCGCCAATCTCGGCAATGATCGCGGCCGCACCCTGTTCCTTCACACCGGGAATGGTCTGTAATAACTCGTATTCCTGATGATAATCCTTCAGTTTACGGTTAATCTCCTGATCCAGGCCCGCGATGATCTTCTCCAATGACTCAATATGATCCAAAGAAGCCTGGATCATAAACCGATGATGCTCCTGAAAGTTCCCCACCAACGCCTTTTTAAGCTCCTCTTTCTTGCCCTTGAGCTTCCCTACGGCTAAATCCGATATCGCCTCAGGATTGAGATCCCCCGCCAGAATTGCCTCTATCATCCGGCTGGCGCTTACCCCAAACGTATCCGATACCACCGACGATATCTTCACATTCGCATCCTCCAATACCTTCTGGACACGATTCTTCTCTGCCGATATCGACTGCGTCAGCTTCCGCCGGTATCGCGTCAAATCACGTAACTCCCGGATTGCCTTGGGCGGAACAAAACTCGCTGCCAATAGCCCGCTCCGCAATAGCTTGCAAATCCATTCGCTGTCCTTCACATCCGTCTTGCGACCAGGAACGTTCTTGATATGCCGGGCATTGGCCAATATCACATCAAACGAGTCATCCAAAACATTAAACACCGGCTTCCAATACGGCCCCGTACTCTCCATCGCAACGTGGGTAATCCCCTTCTCCGATAACCACGACTTCAACTGAAACAAATCGCCCGTCATCGTACTGAAGGTCCGGATCTCCTTCTTGATCCCGCTACCCATCACGCAGGCTACCACCGTCTCCTTGTGTACATCCAGTCCGCACCCCTTATCGATAATGACGTCCATATCTCCTCCCTCCTTCATCGCTTTCGTTGTGCCCATCATTGGGCATGGGGTCCACTCGGAAATATGATAATCATCCTCATCTCAAAGAGCAAAATACCTTGCCTATTTTCATCCTCCTTTGTGACGGGACTCCGTCATGAGAG
>MICJ01000073.1:0-1888 GCA_001830835.1 Syntrophobacterales bacterium GWC2_56_13
AAAAGGCGCCCGCCCGGAAGAAATCCGGCCGGAAGAACCCTTTTCTGACCGACCTGGAGCGGGAGCTCTCCTCCCTGTTGCTCGCACCCGTTCAGCTCCGCGCGGGTAAAAGGTCAGGAACGATCGAGATCCGCTACGCGAACGAGGAGGATCTGAACCGTCTGGTTCTGTGGCTTAGAGACAGGAACGGCCGGTGAAGGTTACGAACATTATCAACAGGTGTGGATAAAATTGTGCATAAGGTTGTGAAAATTGGATATTCTCTGGGATAAAACTATTAATATCATTAAGGAAAAGGTGAACCAGCAGAACTTCGAAACCTGGATACGCCCGATCCGCATCACGCTTCTGGAGGGGGATCAGGTCCGGCTGGCCGTGCCCAATCGTTTCTTCCGCGACTGGTTGGTCGAGAATTATCTTACCGTCATCAAGGAAGCGATAAAATCGACGACAGGTATTCCCTTTCAGATAGAATTCCTGGTCGAACAGGAAAATCGCCAGGAGCCTGCAGCTGAATCTTTCGGGGGCGCCCAGACCAACGAGAAAAGTACGCCTCGGAAGCCCGCCCGGGCAAAGGTGCATTCCACACTGAACCTGAACTACAGCTTCGAGCGATTCGTTGTGGGTGCGTGCAATCAGTTCGCCCATGCCGCCTCCGTCGCGGTCGCCGAACAGCCGGCAAAGAATTACAATCCACTTTTCATCTATGGCGGCGTGGGTCTGGGAAAGACCCATTTGCTTAATGCCATTGGTCTCAAGACCTTGATCCTTTTTACGGACATGAATGTGGTCTATGTCTCGGCAGAGGTCTTCATGAATGAACTGATCAATTCCATCCGCTATGACAAGATGCAGAAATTCAGGGAAAAATTCAGAAATATCGACTGTCTGCTCATCGATGACATCCAGTTCATCGCCGGAAAGGAGAGGACCCAGGAGGAATTTTTTCACACCTTTAACACTCTTCATGATTCCGGAAAACAGATCGTCGTGACGAGCGACAAATTCCCGAAGGATATCCCGAATTTAGAGGGGAGACTCCGGTCACGTTTCGAGTGGGGGCTGATTGCGGATATCCAGCCTCCGGAGATCGAAACTAAGATCGCCATCATCCAGAAAAAGGCGCAGGAGAGCCATATCGTCCTACCGGACAACGTCTGCCACTATCTTGCCTCTCTGTCGGACTCCAACATCCGGGAGTTGGAAGGCTACCTGATCCGGATCGCCGCCTACTCGTCACTGACCAACCGCCAGATCGACCTTGATCTTGTCAAGGCTGTCCTGAAGAAACTACTTCGCCAGGAGGATAAAAAAGAGATTACGATCGAGGAGATTATTAAAAGCGTGTCTGTAAAATTAAACATCAAGATCGCCGACATCCGCTCCCATAAAAAAAATAAAAATCTCGTCCTCGCTCGACAGGTCGCCATGTTCCTGGCGCGTGAGCTGACCAGCGCCTCCTTCCCGGACATCGGGGAAAAGGTCGGAGGCCGGGATCATTCGACGGTTATCTATGCCCATAACAAAATAAAAAAACTCCTGACAGTGGATAAAGCCCTTCGCATTATCTTGGAGGATCTCCAGGAGTTGCTTCTCAACAAAGGTTGATATGTTATTGGTTGCACCTTTCCACAGACGAATAAAGAAAAGGCCCCGGATAAAAAAGGGTAAACTGCGGTTATGAACTCTATTCACAGGGCCTACTGCTACTATTAGTTTTTTATTATAAAAGGGATCTTTAAGATAATAACCTGTTGGGGAATGGGAAAGGATGGTCACAGACATGGAATTCAATGTGAAAAGAGAGATCTTTCTGACGGGTATTCAGAAGACGCTCGGTATTGTGGAGAAGAAAACCACGATGCCGATCCTGAGCAACCTGTTGCTC
>MICJ01000073.1:1944-5644 GCA_001830835.1 Syntrophobacterales bacterium GWC2_56_13
GGCGGACTATGAGGCGGAGATCATCCAGGGAGGCGAGATTACGCTCTCGGCGAGAAAGCTCCATGAAATGGTCCGCGAGATCCAGGGTGAGAAGATCCATGTGGTTAAGAACGAGAGGGATATGGTGATGATTACCTGCAATAAGGTGGTCTACCGTATCCCCGGGATACCGGCGGACGATTATCCGGTGGTGGCGGGTCAGGAAGAAATCCCGCAGGGCAGGATCAAAGGAGGAATCCTGAAGGAGCTGATCCGCAAGACAGCCTTTGCCATGTCGACAGACGAGACGAGGAAGACGCTTAATGGTGTTTTTCTGGAGACGGAAAAGTCAGCTGAGACGTCGATGATCAAGATGGTGGCGACTGATGGTCACCGTCTTGCCCTGATGAGGATCGATACCGGGGAGAAGGATTTTCTGGATCTGGAAAAGGGTGTGATCGTTCCCCGGAAGGGGATCGGGGAGATCCGGAGGCTTGTGGATGAGGAAACAGGGGACATGTCCCTGGGGATCGGTAAGGGGATGCTGATGATCAAGACCGATCATACCCTCTTGAAGGTAAGCCTGATCGACGGAGAATATCCGGATTACCGCCGGGTGATCCCTGCGGAAAAGGGGATGGTTGTGACTCTGGAAAAAGACAAGTTTATGCATGCCCTCCGCCGGATGAGCGTTATCTCTTCTGAACGTTATAATGGTGTAATCATAACTATTTCCGAAGGCAGGTTGGTGATGAACTCCACAAATCCCGATGTAGGGGAGGCCAATGATGAGATCGATATTTCCTACTCGGGAGAGGAGCGAAGCACTGGTTACAATGTGACCTATCTGGCTGATGCCGTCGAGGTGATTGACGAGGGGCAGGTGGAATTCGAGATCGGCGCCGGGATGAAGCCCGGGGTGGTCAGATCGATCGGAAATGAAAATTACTTCTGCATCGTCATGCCTCTGAAACTTTAGAAACCGGGGAAATTAAGAAACCGGGGACAGATTTCAAATCTGTCCCCATAACAGGAAGAGTGTGAATGGAAATCAATAATCAGGAAATAGAGCAAAGTTACGGCGCCGATAGCATCAAGGTGCTGGAGGGTCTCGAAGCGGTCCGGAAGCGTCCGGCCATGTATATCGGGAGTACCGGAAAAGAGGGCCTCCATCATTTGGTCTATGAAGTGGTGGATAACAGCATCGATGAGGCGTCAGCCGGTTTCTGCGACAATATCGTCATCAAGATCCGGGTGGACAACAGTATCATGGTCGATGACAATGGCCGCGGGATACCGGTGGATATTCACAAAACTGAGGGGATTTCAGCTGCAGAGGTGGCCCTCACTAAGCTTCATGCCGGCGCAAAGTTTTCCAACGAAAGTTACAAAATCTCCGGCGGCCTCCACGGTGTCGGGGTCTCGGTTGTCAATGCCCTCTCTTCCTACCTGGAGTTGGAAGTCAGGCGGGACGGCGGTGTTTACACGCAGTCTTATGCCCGTGGCGTGCCGACGGCTCCCCTGGAGATGGTGGGCAGGACCAAAAGCCGCGGGACCAAGATTACCTTCAAACCGGACGACCAGATCTTTGAAGATCTGGAGTTTAGCTACGACACCGTGTCCAACCGGTTAAGGGAGCTTGCGTTTCTGAATTCCGGGGTGAAGATCACCCTGATCGACGAACGGATCGACCGCCAGAGCGAGTATTTCTACAAGGGCGGAATCGTCTCTTTCGTCGAGTACATCAACCGCAACAAGAAGGTCCTTCACAAGAATCCGATCTTCATCACCGGTTCAAAAGAGGACTGTCTGGTCGAGGTGGCGCTCCAGTATAACGATACCTATGCGGAAAACATTTTTTCCTTCGCCAACAGCATCAACACGACGGAGGGGGGGACGCACCTGATCGGCTTCCGTTCGGCCCTGACGCGGGCGTTCAATAACTACGCCACCAGCAGCAACATCCTGAAAAACGGCAAGGAATCCCTGAAGGGGGAGGACCTTCGCGAAGGCCTGGCCTGCGTGATCAGCATCAAGATCCGCAATCCCCAGTTCGAGGGGCAGACGAAGACGAAACTCGGGAACAGCGAGGTCAAGGGGCTTGTCGAGGGGATCGTCTATGACAAGATCAGCAGCTATCTGGAGGAAAATCCCTCCGTCGCCAAGCAGCTCTTGGGCAAGTGCCTGGATGCGGCCCGGGCGCGCGAAGCGGCCCGTCACGCCCGCGAACTGACCCGGCGCAAGACCGCCCTTGAGGTCGGCGCCCTCCCCGGAAAGCTGGCCGACTGCCAGGAGCGCGATCCGGCGCGGAGCGAGATCTACCTCGTCGAAGGGGACTCGGCCGGCGGCTCAGCCAAACAGGCCCGTGACCGGAAGAACCAGGCCATCCTGCCGCTTCGAGGCAAGGTGCTAAACGTCGAAAAGGCGCGCTTCGACAAGATGCTCCAGAACGAGGAACTGAGGGTGATCATCACCGCCCTCGGCGCGGGGATCGGCCAGGAGGACCAGGACATCAGCAAACTTCGCTACCATAAGGTGATCATCATGACCGATGCCGACGTGGACGGCCTCCACATCCGGACGCTTCTGCTCACCTTCTTCTTCCGCCAGATGAAAGAGATCATCGAGCGGGGCTACCTCTACATCGCCCAGCCGCCGCTCTTCAAGGTAAGCGACCGCAAACAGGAGATCTACATCCACAACGAGGAGACGATGAAGAACCACGTCCTCGACAGCGGCGTGAACCGCGTCCGGCTCCTGTCCGTCAACGGCGTAGGGGACACCTTGCGGCAAGGTGTCCCCGCAATCACCGGCAAACGCCTCCTCGATCACATCCGCAAAGCGATGCGGATCGAGACGATCCTCGATAAGTTCGAAAAGGAGGACAAGGAACGCCACGTCGTCCGTATTCTGGCCGGCGACCCCGCCATCGCGGACGAGGATTTCCGGACCGAGGAGGCCCTGACCAAGGTGGCCAGAAGGACCGGAATGGCCCTGGGCGAACTCCTCGACGGGGTTGACATCGAGATGGACCAGGAACACGGGCGCTGGAGAATGGCCTTCCGCATCCGGCGAAGCGGCCGGATTGTGACCACCGGCATTGACCGGGACGTCCTTAAACTCCCGAAGTTTGCAGAGATCCGGGCGCTTCTTAACCAGATTACCGTTCTCGGAGAGGCGCCCTACAGCGTGAGCGCCGCTGAGGAAGCGGAAGGCGGCCAGGATGCGAAGTTCGAGACCGTAGACAGCATGGCGGCCCTCATCGACTATGTGATCGGGGCCGGGAAGAAGGGATACACTGTCCAGCGCTACAAGGGTCTTGGCGAAATGAACCCGGAGCAGCTCTGGGAGACGACGATGAACCCGGAGAAGCGCACTCTCCTCCAGGTGAGGATCGAGGACGCCGTGGCGGCGGATGAGATCTTCACGACCCTCATGGGTGACCAGGTGGAGCCCCGGCGCGAATTCATCTATAAAAACGCCCTGTACGCCTCGAACCTGGATGTATAAGACTGTAAGGAGAAAGTCAGTTTGATGGAAAGCCTGTTCGAAAAGACGATTGCGATCAACATCGAAGACGAGATGAAAAAGTCCTACATGGACTATGCCATGAGCGTCATCATCGGCCGGGCCATTCCCGACGTCCGGGACGGTCTGAAGCCCGTCCACCGCCGGGTCCTCTTCGCGATGAGCGAGATGGGCAACCGCTGGAACAAGCCCT
>MICJ01000073.1:5660-8633 GCA_001830835.1 Syntrophobacterales bacterium GWC2_56_13
GGCCTATGACACTATGGTGCGGATGGCCCAGGAATTCTCGATGCGCTACCTCCTCGTCGACGGCCAGGGGAACTTCGGTTCCATTGACGGCGATCCTCCGGCTGCCATGCGGTACACGGAGGTCCGGATGGCCAGGATCTCCGAGGAACTCTTAGGAGATCTGGAGAAGAACACCGTCGATTTCGTACCCAACTACGACGAATCCCTGGAAGAGCCAACCGTTCTGCCGGCGAAGATGCCGCTTTTGCTCCTGAACGGCACCGCCGGGATCGCCGTCGGCGTGGCGACGAACATCCCGCCGCACAACCTTCGGGAGGTGATCGACGGGACGATCGCCATGATCCGCGACCCCGAGATCACAATCGACGGGCTCATCCACCACATCCAGGGGCCGGACTTCCCGACGGCCGGCTTCATCAACGGTCGCGAGGGGATCCTTTCCGCCTACCGGACGGGCCGGGGGATCATCCGGGTGCGGGCGCGTGCGCTGATCGAGAAAAATGCGCGCAACGACCGGGAGAGCATCGTCGTCACCGAGCTCCCCTACCAGGTGAACAAGGCGAACCTGATCGAGAAGATCGCCGAGCTCGTCAAGGAGAAGAAGATCGGCGGAATCGCCGACCTCCGGGATGAGTCGGACCGCGAGGGGATCCGCGTCGTCCTCGACCTGAAGCGGGACGAGGCCTCCGCCATCGTTCTGAACCAGCTCTACAAGCACACCCAGATGGAGTCCACCTTCGGGATCATCATGCTTGCGATCGACCGGGGGCAGCCCCGGGTCTTCAACTTGAAGGAGATCCTCCAGAGTTTCCTGGAGTTCCGCAAGCAGGTAGTCGTCCGCCGGACGGCCTTCGACCTCGCGAAGGCGCGGGAACGGGCCCACATCTTAGAGGGGCTGATCATCGCCCTCGATCGGATCGACGAGGTGATTGCTGTGATCAAGGCCTCCGGGAGCCCCTCGGAGGCGGCCGCCGCCCTCTGCGCGCGGTTCGGCCTCAGCGACCTCCAGGCGAAGGCGATCCTCGACATGCGCCTCCAGCGTCTGACCGGCCTCGAACGGGAGAAGATCGACGCGGAATACGCCGAGATCTCCACCCTGATCCATAAACTTCAGGGGATCCTCGACGACCCGCAGAAGGTTCTCGATGTGATCATTGAGGAGCTCACCGAGATCCGGGCGCGCTACGGGGACGAGCGCCGGACGGAGATCGTCATCAGCTCAGAGGACATCGATATCGAGGACATGATCGTCGAGGAGGACATGGTCGTCGCCGTCTCCCACGCCGGCTACATCAAGCGGAACCCCGTCAGCCTCTACAAGAGCCAGCGCCGGGGCGGGCGCGGCAAGATCGGGATGGGGACGAAGGAGGAGGATTTCGTAGAGCGCATCTTCATCGCCAACACCCACCACTACATTCTGATCTTCACGACCCGGGGCCGCCTCTACTGGCTGAAGGTCTATCTGATCCCGCAGGCCGGGCGCGCCGCCAAGGGTAAGGCGATCGTCAACCTGATCAATCTGACGGAAGGCGAACGGGTCGCCGCCGTCCTGCCGGTCCGGGAGTTCACCGGGGAGAAGTCGGTGGTCATGGTGACTCGCCAGGGTACGATCAAGAAGACAGAACTTTCGGCCTTCTCCAACCCCCGTGCGGGCGGGATCATCGCTATCTCCGTCGACGAGGGTGACGAACTGATCGACGTACAGCTCACCCTCGGGAACCAGGACATCTTCCTCGGGACCCGGAAGGGCAAATCAATCCGCTTCAAGGAGGACGACGTCCGCGACATGGGCCGGACCGCCCGCGGCGTCCGGGGGATCAGGATGGCTCCCGATGACCGGGTCGTCGGGATGGAGATCCCGACGGAGGGGAACACCATTCTCACCGTTTCCGAAAAGGGTTACGGAAAGCGTACCGAAATCGCGGAGTACCGCCTCCAGTCCCGCGGCGGGAAGGGGACGATCAACCTGAAGACCGTTCCCAAGGTGGGGGACGTTTCGGGGATCCTCCAGATCTCCGGCAGCGAGGACATCGTGCTGATCAGCGACTCCGGCCGGATCATCCGCATGCGTGCGGAGGAGGTGCGCGTTATCCACCGGAGCACCCAGGGGGTGCGCCTGATCGATCTCGACGACAACGAAAAACTGGTCGGCGTCGCCCGCGCCGAGCGGGAGGAGGATCGGGAGAACGGCGCGGCGCCGGAGGATCTCCCCGAAGAGGGTGAAATAGGGCTGGATCTGGCTCCGGAGATCGGCCCGGCGGAGGCAGAGGAATGAGGACGCTCCGTCCGTTGGCCCTCGGTCTGAGTCTCCTCCTGCTTTTTGCATGCCTGCCGAAGGAGATCCCCCCGCCCCTGCCGCCGCCGAGACCGGCGAAGGTCGCCGTCGTCCTCGGGGCCGGCGCCTCCAAGGGGTTCGCCCATATCGGGGTGCTCAAGGTCCTCGAATCGCAGAAGATCCCGATCCACCTGATCGTCGGGACGAGCGCGGGGAGCTTCGTAGGAAGCCTCTACGCCTTCGGCTATGACGCCTTCCAGCTCCAGAAAATGGCCCTTGATCTCCAGAAGGACGACGTAGTCGACCTGTGCATTCCCGACAACGGTTTCGTCCGCGGGGAAAAGTTAGAGAATTTCGTCAACCGGACGGTCCGCCAGACCCCCCTCGAACAGCTGAAGATCCCCTTCCGGGCGGCAGCCACGAACATCCAGACCGGCGAGGAGACGGTCTTCGCGACGGGGAACACCGGCAAGGCCGTCCGGGCGAGCTGCTCCATCCCCGGGATCTTCCAGCCGGTACGGATCGGAGACAAGGCTTACGTGGACGGCGGCGTGGTGAGCCCCGTCGCCGTGGACGCCGCCAGGAAAGCCGGCGCCGACGTCGTCATCGCCGTGGACATCTCCGCCGGCGTGGCGGGCGCTGTCCCCCAAGGGATCCTGGACACGATCCTCCAGTCGATCGACATCATGTACGCGAAG
>MICJ01000073.1:8662-11339 GCA_001830835.1 Syntrophobacterales bacterium GWC2_56_13
CGTGGTCATCCGTCCCCAGGTGAGCCAGATCGGTTCAGGCGATTTCGACAAGCGCAACGAGGCAATCCTCGAAGGCGAAAAGGCCGCCGCCCAGGCCCTGCCCCAGATCCAGCTGATCCTCGGCAAGCTCCGCCGGGAGGGCCGGCTGCCGTAAGGATCCACGCTGCCCCGGTTTTCGATTCTGCACCCGATACCAGGTTCCGCGAGGCGAACCGTTGTGCGATAAAGCCGCCCATCACACCCAGACATTCTCCGCCCTGCCCGAGCACCGCGCTCGATGATGTTTGGTTTCAGACTCATGAGATCAGATAACCGATAGTGATGTTGTCCTGTTCAATTCTCAACTCTCTTCCTGCATACCGGGCGGCCCACATATTGCTTGTGTAGCACAGGTCAAGTCTTGAAGTGTTCTTGTTTGCGAGGCCAATGAGCAACGGCAGTTCTTGACTGAAGAGCTATTCGATTTCTTCTTTTTTCCATCGGCCATTTTTATCAGGCCCGCCGAACGAGATTTTCCTTATGGAGCTGGATTTTACCTGCACGATAAACGGCAACTGGAACGTCATCCTGTGCCCGTCTCGTTTTGCCAAAGAGCAATAGAAGTCAGCGTCTAAACGGAAACCATATGCTTCCTGGCATAGTATCTCCTATTCATTCATATGCCGAACGGCGAAGCTAAGCGGAGGCACGAACCTGCTGGTCTGCTAAGCAGACGGATGCAGGTGAAGTGACGACCGCTTCAGCGGATTGTTGGCGCCGCGCGAATCAGCGCGCGAGGCCGGTTATGTATCATAGCCGGCTGAACAGGACCGGCAGAACAGATTGGAGCGCCAACAAGGAGCTGAAAAGCGGGAGCTTAGCTTTGCCGTTGGCGCCGCGCTACGAGCGTCGCCAACATTCTTTTTTATATTGTATCGCTAAGTGGTATCACAATAGGGGTAAATCAATCCCGTTGTCAAGAAAATACCCGGCGAAGTTGACGCCTGGCGTTCGCTCGGATATAATCTCCCGGAGCCCCAATGCCATCCGAGAAGAAGATGCTATGGGAAAGGGCATCATCAGCGGCAATATCTCGGAAACACGGATATATTTGTAAAACGTGCGTGCACATCATAGGGAGGGGGAACATGAAAAAGTTATTAGGATTTGTTTTGCCCGTCATGCTGGCGGCGGCGCCGGCGGGAGTTGCCTGGGCGTTCGAGACGGATGTCCTGCCGACCTCGCGCGGGGATCTGAAGATCACCTTCATCGGCCACGCGTCTTTGATGTTCCAGATCGGGGGGAAGGTGATCTACAACGACCCTGCGGGCCAGTACGGCGATTACGGCGGCCTGCCGAAGGCCGATCTGATCCTGGTGGCGCACGAGCATGGGGACCATTTCGATCCGAAGATGATAGCGCAGCTCAGTACGGATAAGACAAAAGTGGTCCTGACCGCCCTGTGTCCAGCTAAGCCCGGCGGAAGCATCGTCATGAAAAACGGTGACGAAAAAACCGTCGACGGGATCCGGATCGAGGCAGTTCCGGCCTATAACCTCGTCCACATGCGGTCGCCCGGTATGCCCTACCATCCGAAGGGGGACGGGAACGGCTACATCCTCACCTTGGGCGACAAACGGGTCTATGTGGCCGGGGACACGGAGAACATCCCGGAGATGAAGGGGATCGGGCGGATCGATGTCGCCTTCCTGCCGATGAACCTTCCCTACACGATGACGCCCGAGATGGCGGCCGACGCCGCCCGGATGGTGAAGCCGCAGATCCTCTACCCTTACCACACGGGCGAGACGGATACGGCGAAGATCGCGTCCCTGCTGAAGGGGGAGAAGGGGATCGAGGTGCGGATCCGCAAAATGAAATGAGTTACCGGGTCTTCGATCATACCGCCGATCTGGGGATCGAGATCTCCGGGGAGACGATCGGGGAGGTCTATGCCGGGGCGGCCCTCGCCCTCTTCGATCTCCTGACGGATACCTCGGCGGTCCGGGAATCGGAGGAGCGGACGGTCGCCGTCGAAGGGGAGGATGAGGCGGATCTCCTCGTCAATTTCCTGCGCGAGGTCCTCTACGCCTGGAACGGCGAAGGATTTCTGGTAAAGACGTGCGCGGTCCGGGAGATTTCGCCCCGGCGGCTGACGGCCGTCCTCCGGGGAGAGCCGCATGACCCGGCGCGGCACCGGATCAGGATGGAGATCAAGGCGGCGACCTATCACCAGGCCTCGGTACGCCGGACGGCGGAGGGGTGGATAGGCAGGGTGGTGTTCGATGTCTGACGGCTTCGGAAAAGGCCCATATGCGGCGTTGCGCTTCCGTCTTCGTCACTGCGACGTACCAAAAAGTACGCCTCATAATGGGGACGGATTTCAAATCCGTCCCCGCGCGCGCCTTGCCTCTGGAGCTTTTTGCGAAGCCGTCTCCAGAAGATCCGTTGGTCGAAAGGTCGGTAATCGTCATGTCTGATGCCCGTTTTCGCAGGATCGACGAATGGCGGTGGGAGATCCCGCCGAGCGGTGGGATGCGCGTCCCCGGCCTCCTCTACACAAGCGAAAAGCTCCTGAAGGGGATGGGGGCCGATGAGGGGCCGAAGCAGGTGGCCAACGTCGCCCATCTGCCCGGGATCGTGAAGGCCTCGCTTGCGATGCCGGACATGCACTGGGGCTACGGCTTTCCCATCGGCG
>MICJ01000073.1:11356-13378 GCA_001830835.1 Syntrophobacterales bacterium GWC2_56_13
CAACTGCGGCTGCCGCCTGATGACCACCTGCCTGCAGTTAGAGGATATCCGCGACCGTCTGGGCGACCTCGTCACGACCCTCTTTCAGCACATCCCCTCCGGTGTCGGCTCCCGGGGGAACTTGAAACTCTCCGCAAAGGAAGAAAAGCAGGTCCTCGGGGAGGGGTCGGCCTGGGCGGTCCGGCATGGATACGGCACCCAAGCCGACCTGGAGACGACGGAGGACAGGGGGGTGATGGCGGGCGCCGATCCGGACAAGGTGAGCGACCGAGCGCTGGAACGGGGCCGGGACCAGCTCGGAACGCTCGGGTCGGGTAACCATTTCCTTGAGATCGAGGTCGTTTCGGAGATCTATGACGGGACCGCTGCGGAGGCCTTCGGCCTCGAAGCCGGTCAGATCTGCGTCCTCATCCACAGCGGCTCCCGGGGCCTGGGATATCAGGTCTGCGACGATTATCTGGCGCAGATGGTCAAACACGTCCATGAAATCGGAATTCCCCTGCCCGACCGCCAGCTCGCCTGCGCCCGCCTGACGTCCGACCGGGGCCGGGACTACCTGACTGCGATGGCCTGCGCGGCCAACTACGCCTGGGCCAACCGCCAGCTGCTTATGCACCTGACACGGGAGACCTTCGAGAAAACGCTGGGGATGAATCCACGGGATCTGGGGATGCGGCTCCTCTATGATGTCTGCCACAACATCGCGAAGATCGAAACCCTGCCCCTGGAAGGAAAGAATGTCCGTCTTTGCGTCCACAGGAAGGGGGCGACCCGGGCCTTTCCCCCGGGGCATCCGGCCCTGCCGGCGGCCTACCGGAAGGTGGGACAGCCGGTCCTCATCCCCGGGGACATGGGGACGGGATCATACATCCTCGCGGGGACGGAGAGGGCCTACACGGAGACCTTCGGGAGCACTTGCCACGGCGCCGGACGGGTCATGAGCCGCACCCGGGCGACGAAGGCGAGCCGGGGGCGGTCGATCCCCCGCGAGATGGCGGCGCGCGGCGTCATCGTCATGGCCTCCGGCCGCAGGACCCTCCAGGAAGAGATCCCCGAGGCCTACAAGGACCTCGACGACGTGGTGGAGGTCGTCCACCGGGCGGGCCTTTCCACGAAGGTGGCGCGCCTGCGCGCCCTGGGCTGCATCAAGGGTTGAGATCCTATAAGGCATAGAGCTTCGCCCCCGGCGAAGACACCTTTTCCTTTTTTGAGCCCGGCGATTGCCCCTTTTTTGAGCGGAGGCAGGAAATCCTTTTTTCCAATCATCTTTTTTTTTGCGCTCCTCGTTTACCCCACTTTGATTGGTTCCTGAACCTGACCGTCGAACCGGCAGGGAAAGGGCTTCTTCATTATCAGATCGGAGAGGAAAAACGGAAGGCTTTTTTGCCCGAAATCCCCTTTGCGGAAACGGGAGGGATATGCTACTAAAATCGATTATAAGGGATTTACGGCGTATCAAGGAATCGGGATGAAGCTGACGATCTACCGCAAGCTGTTCATGAGCTATCTCGCGATGGCGGTTTTGACCGTTCTGGCCAGCGCTTACGCCATCTTCAGCCTCCAGCAACTGAACGAACTTGCCTACCGGATCATCAACGAAGATTTCGCCATGGTCGATCTCAGCAAAAAGCTGCTGGACACCCTTATCGCCCAGGAGAGTGCGGAGAAGCGCTACCCGATCCTCCGTGATCCCACGATCGAAGAGATCTTCAGGACGCGGAGTCGGGAATTCAAAAGCGGTGTCGGGGAGCTCCGGAACGGTCGTTTTCCCGCCCTCGAACCGGCGCTGGGGCAACTCTTCCTCCTCCACAGCCAGTATGACAGCCTCTTCTCCCAGGAGGTGGAGCTGGTCCGGGGGAACCAGAGCGAAGAGGCCCGGGCGGTCTCCGAGCTCTCGGGTAGAAAGGCGATCGACGAGATGGCCTTTATCATCCGGGGGATCCAGAGGAGTGCGGAACAGGACATCAGTGTGCGGATGAACGAAATCAAAGTCCAGGGGGCGCGGGCATCCCGTCTGACCGT
>MICJ01000073.1:13492-13842 GCA_001830835.1 Syntrophobacterales bacterium GWC2_56_13
GAAGTTCGATTATGACCTGCATCTCAACCGCCGTGACGAGATCGGGAGTCTCGTCCATGCCTTCGGGACGATGGCGCGGCGGCTCAAGATTTTGGAGGAACGCAACCTCGATGCGAGCCCCCTTACGGGGCTTCCCGGGAACCTGGCGATCGAGCGGGAGATCGAGAAGCGCCTGACAGCGAAAAAAACCTTTTCGCTCTGTCATGTGGACCTTGACAATTTCAAGCCGTTTGTAGATATGTACGGATACGCTTGGGGCAGCGAAGTGATCAAGGAGGTCGCCCGGTTGCTGCTTGCCCAGATGAAGACGGCGGGGGCGCCGGAGGATTTCCTGGGGCATATCGGCGGGG
>MICJ01000073.1:13931-29910 GCA_001830835.1 Syntrophobacterales bacterium GWC2_56_13
GCAGAAATTTCCCCTGATCACCGTGACGATCGCGATCGTCACCGATGACGGGGCCCGTTTCGGGAACCCCCTCGACATGGCCGAGGCGGCGGCGCAGCTCAAGGAGTATGCGAAGACCCTTCCCGGCAGCAATTACGTGACGGAAAAGGACGTGCACAGAGGATGAAACGTTTGCGGACGGCGGTCTTCCGGATTCTCATGGCGCTTCTCATGGCGGGGTGCGCCGCGTCCGTGCCGACGGTCGAAAAAACGGACATCGCTGCGCCGCGCATTTTAGAGGACCAGGACATCTTCTCCCAGGGGCTTTCCGTCCTCGCCCGGACGGACGGTCCGAATCAGGCGGAGGCCCGTTCGGTCTTCGTCTCCCTCCTGGAGCGCTATCCGCAGAGCCGGTGGCGGCCTGCCGCAGAGACCCTCGTCCGCCTGATCGACGAAGGGCAGGCTATGTGGGAAGCCCGCCGCCAGGACCGTGCCCTGATCGATCAGACCCTGACGGAAAAGGAGTGGCTGCTGCAGGAGAACAACCGGCTGAAGAAGACGGTCCGCGAACTGGCGGACAAGCTCCAGGCGGAGAATGCGAGCCTTTCCCAAGAGAACGAGCAGCTCAGGAAAGACCTCAATCGACTGAAGGACCTCGAGGTCGAGCTCGAAAAGCGCGAACGGATGCTCCGCTGATCCGGCCCGTTCAGCTCTTCCGCTCCTTCTCTTCTTCCAGGCGCTGGGCAGCCAGATGTATCCCCAGGGCGGTCTTCGCATCGATGATCCTCCCGTCCCGGATCATCTCCCGAGCGTCGTCAAAGGAGGCCGTGACCACCCGGATGTACTCGTCCGGGTCCGCCGGCAGCGTCGCCGGATGGAGATCGAGGGCGAGGAAAAAATGCATATATTCGTTGCAGTAACCCGGGACCAGATACCCCTCGAACAGTTTGATCAGCCGCCCGGCCTGAAAGCCGGCCTCCTCGGCCATTTCCCGCTGAACGCAGACCTCGACGGATTCCCCTTGCCGGTCCATGTTTCCTGCCGGAATTTCCAGGAGCATCCCGCCCGCCGCATATCGGTACTGGCGGATCAGAACCAGCTTCCCCTCGGGGCTCACCGGAACGACGGCAACACAGGGTCGGTGGTCGATCCAGGTCTGGTTAAAGACCCGTCCGTTGGGCAGACGGACGTCGCCTTCAAAGACGTTGAAGATGCGACAGTGGTAGACCAGTTTACGGCTGAGTTCGCCTGCTTCAGACATGGTCATTCCGCTTTCCTTCGGGTATCGAGACGCCGCTTGTGAAGTTCTGCATGCAGATCTCCCTGTCAGTTGGTCTTCATGATGGTGATGATGTGCTTTTCGATGGTCTCTTTCGGCAGGGCGCCCACCAGGCTGTTGACCAGTTTTCCATCCTTGAACAGAAGCATAGTCGGGATGTTGCGGACGTTGTAACGCGAGGCCGTCATGGGGTTTTCATCCACATTGAGCTTGGCAATGCGGACGCCGCCCGCGTACTTGGAGGCCAGTTCGTCGAGGATCGGCGCTACCATGCGGCAGGGACCGCACCAGGGCGCCCAGCAGTCGACGAGGACCGATCCTGGAGAGGAGAGCACCTCCCGGGAGAAGGTGCCATCGGTCACCTCTATGGGACGTCCCTGATCGCTGGTGACGACCAGGACTGCGCCGCACTTGCCGCAGAGCGGCTTTTCGCTTAGACGGTTCTCGGGCATGCGGTTCTTCGTACCGCAGTGGAGGCAGCGGATAATCATCTCGTCCAGGGTGACGCCGCATTTGCCGCAGAGCGGCCGGTCGTGGAGCCTTTCCTTGGGGATGCGATTTTTCGTACCGCAGTGGAGGCAGCGGAGCACCATCTGTTCATTTTTCATATGGCCACCTTCACGGCGACGGGTTTCAGGATACGGATCAACTCCGCCGGCGACATCTCGGCCAGCAACCCCCGGCTGCCGGCGTTGATCAGGATCCGGGGAAGTTCGGCGATGCTTTCCTCCATGAAGATCCGGAGGGGCTTTTTCGTCCCGAAAGGCGATGTGCCCCCCACCCGGTAACCGGTATTTCTTTCCGCAACACGGGGATCGCTGGGGCTGACGGCCTTGACCCCGAGGCGCCGGGCCAGGGCTTTTGTGGAAACCTGCCGGTCCCCATTCATGAGGATGATCAGCGGAATGCCCCGGTCGTCCTCCATGACAAGGGTCTTGATCACGAGGTGTTCATCCACCCCCAGTTCTCGGGCCGAGACCCGGGCGCCTCCGTGTTCCTCGTAACGGTAGGGGCGCAGGGTGAAGACCACCCCATGTCGTTTCATGGCGAGAATGCCGGGGGTCACCGGTATCCGCTCTCTGGTCATCGCTTTAGAGCCTGCTTTTAGTAAAAGTTCCGGAAGTTCTCCGCTGCCGGCCTCTTTCAACTATAGTATAACCACGAAACGTCGTCAGGTCAATGGTTACCCCGGACTGTTTACCTGTCTCTTGACAGAAAGACCGTCTCCGACTATCTTCTGCCATCATTTTGTATGAGCGGGGGCTCGGTCGACTCCGGCGCTTACCCGAAGCGGAGGTGAACCATTTCCATTGTTTATCTTATTCGTCACGGCGAAACGGAGTGGAATCAGGATAAGAGGATTCAGGGCCGGACCGATATCCCTCTGAATGAGCGGGGAAGGCTGCAGGCGGAGGTCCTGGCGGAAAGGCTGGCCGAAATTTACCTGGAGGCGATCTATACGAGCGACCTGGGGCGGGCCCGCGAGACAACCGGGATCATCGCGGCAAAACAGCAGAAAAGGGTCCTCATTACGGAGACGCCTGATCTCCGCGAATGCCACTACGGCCATTGGGAAGGGTTGACCCGCGAGGAGGTCGCCCATCGGTTTACGGAGGAGTGGAACGCCTGGATCAGGGGTGGGAAGATCGGCAGCCCCATCGGCGGCGAGGATTTTGCCTCTCTGTCGAGACGGGCGGCCCGCGTATTCGATGCGGCGGCACAGGGAAGGGAAACGACCCTCATTTCCGCCCACCGAGGGCCGCTCCGGGCGATCCTCTGTCACGCCCTGGGGCTGGATCCGTCTTTCCGGAGCCGGTTCTCAGTGGTAAACTGCTCGCTTTCCGCACTGGAGTGCCAACCGGCGCAACGGCCCCGCCTCATCCTTCTGAACGACACCTGCCATCTGCACGGCATGGTGACGCCCTCCGTTTCCGGCTGGGATGACGGAGGATGACGGGGTTGACGTCATCCTCCTGCTCATCGGGAGGCGGTATGGCATCCCGGAGGGCCTTGTAAAGACTACGCCTTCTGAGCGCCCTCTTCCTTCGTTTTTTTCTTCTTGGGCTTGGCCGCGGGCGGCGGTTCGGGAGCGCCCTTCTTCGCCCTGAGGGCATCTTCCTTCGGCTTTGCGAGGCGTTCCGCCTTAGCCGCGGCGAGCTCCCCTGTCCGCTTCTCGACAGCGGCGATCGCCCTCAGACGGCGCTGAGATTCCTTGATCTTCGCCTGCAATTCCTTGACAAGCACATCCCGCGCGATCTTTTTTTCGTCCACCCCCTTTCCGGTAAAAAGTGCCAGCCGCCGCTGCAACTTTATTTCCCATTCGGCTCTCTGTTTCAGCCTTGTTTCCTTGCTCTCGGATGACATAGTGTTTCTCCTTTTCAACTTCTTTTTGTGGGAGGGTAGCAAATCGATGCGGCAAGCTCAAGGGAAATATGGAACTATTCCGGCCATGGTGAATAAGTCCAGACCACGGGACCGGGCTTCCCGGCAGGGGGGATATTTGTTTGCGGAGGTTGTGCTCCCGGTTCGGGCCGCCGGCAGTAAAAGGTCCTCTTTCGCAACTGCCATTCGTATTGACATCCGGCAGGCGATTTAGTATTCATGCCTCAACCCTTTCCCGTTATGGGGAGACATGGGTTGGCACGACGGTTGAAGATCTGGAAACGGCTCGCTGCTGTTTCATAGTAAAAGGAGATGGGTGATGAGAAAATCGTTAATGGTGATTTTGGCGGCGGTACTGTCGGTAGTGGGGCTTGCGGCCTGCGCGAGCTATGAGCGCAAGGTGGTGCCCTTCAAGATGCCCGGGGCCTATCCGAACGCCACTGCCGTGGCGGACGCGACAATCGCCGCTCGGGCTTATGATGACGGCGAGGAGGCGTCAGCCGCCTTCGGCTTCGACATCCGCGGGGCGGGCATCCTCCCCGTCCAGGTGATCTTCGACAACACGGGCAACCATCCGCTGGAGATCCTGACGGATAAGACTCTCCTCGTTGATGAGGAGAACAACCTCTGGCCGATTCTCGATCAGGGGCTGGCCTATGACAGGCTGTCGGGGAAGACCGAACTCGGGAAGGTGGCGCCCGAGGCTGCCAAGGGCGGACTCCTGGCCGGCGCCGCCGGAGCGGTGATCGGTGCGGCGATCGGGATCGTGACCGGCCAGAATGTGGCGGCGGCCGCCGGAAAAGGGGCGGCTATCGGGGCCGCCGCCGGGATTACCCTCGGCGGGGCCAAGGGGCTGGGCGATCCGGATGTGCGACAACAGATCCGGGAAGATCTCCAGAATCGCACCCTCGAAAAGCGGGCCATCGTCCCGCACGAGGTGGCCCACGGCTTCATCTTCTTCCCCGGAGAGGCCAAAAAGGCGAAAGAGCTCCGGTTCAGCATCAGGACGACGGACACGAAGCAGGTTTATCCGCTGATCATGAAATTTTAGTAATGCCACAACCGGCTCCAGGCGCCGAAGGCGTACGGCGGCGCGGAGATGGACAGCATCAGCTGCGCGATCGTCGCCGACGCGAGCCAGATCTGCACGACTCTCATCCAGGAGCTTAAAAGACGTATCCGCTGACAGGACTGTTGAAAAACGCCCGTCTGCTGCGTTCCCTCATCCTTCGTCGCTGCGACGTACACCAAGGTACGTCTCGCTCCTCAGGATTTCGGAGGCCTTGCATCCGGCCATTTTTGAACAGTCCTGATCCGGCGCCCTCATAACCCAAGGCGATCGGCGATTCCCCGCATCGCCCCGAGGGAGATCTCCACGAAAACCTCCAGAGGAAGTCCGATCTTTTCGCATTCCCGGATCGTGTCCCGGTTTACCGAGGCCGCGAAGGCCTTCTCCTTCATCCGCTTCGTGATCGACTTCACCTTGACGCCGGCGATCTTCCGCCATATTCCCTCACCCAGCACAGGGTGTTGACGAGGGCCATCTGTTCCGGTGTGGTGCAGCGGATCGCCATCAGCGCGGGATTGGCCACGAGGATCGCCAGGCATCTGGCCCTCGATATGGCGACGTTCAGCCGGTTTTTGCTGTATAGAAACTCGATGTGCCGAGGCAGGTCTTCCCCGCTGGAGGTGGCCATCGAGATGATGACTGCCTCGGCCTCCTGCCCCTGAAACTTGTCCACTGTTCCGACTCGTGCCCCCTGCGGCAGAATCCGGTGAAGCAGGTTGACCTGCATGTTGTAGGGGGCAACGATCAGGATGTTTTCGGCGGTCATGGCATGGCTGACGCCGTTTCTGTCGATGAAGCGCTGTTTCAGGAGATCCCGGTAGAGATCGAGGACGATCGCCGCTTCTTCTTCGCTCTTCTGCGAACAGCCCTCATGGGCGACAGGAACGTAACGGATGCCCGTCGGCTTGAGGAGCGGGTGAACGTCGCGCCGCAGAACCAGGCGCTGCCGGTTGTTGGCTGCCTCCGCTTCCAGACGGCCGTCGTAAACCGCATCCGATATGAACCGGCAGACATCCTCATGCATCCGCCAGGTCGTTTTCAGAAAGATGCCCCGCTCTGAAGGGATGGTGGCCAGGCCATTGAGTAGGTAATCAAGTGTCGATTCCCCGGAGCGCCCCGGATGGACGCCCTGAATCGGCTGGCCGAGTTGCATCTGATCGCCGAGAAGGACGATGTTCCGGGCGCAGGTTCCCATTGCGACGAGGTTTGCCATGGCGACCTGCCCCGCTTCGTCTACGAACAGGTAATCGAGCGTCTCGTCCATCGGTTCGGCCGAAAAGAGCCAGGCCGTCCCGGCGACAAGCTGCCAGTCTTCTCCGTAGATTTCGTCGTTGCGGAAGACGTCCGCGATCATTTCGCCGTTCAAGAGACTGTCCTGATTCATCTCAACTGATTTTTTCACGCCACGGAACCGAATCTTTCTTTTGCGTGCAGCCGCTTCGATGTTACGCAGGAGATTGTTGATGGCCTTGTGGCTGTTGGAGGAGACGCCGATCTTGAAGCCGCGGTGCAGCAGTTCCTTGATGACATGGGCGCCGGTCCAGGTCTTGCCGGCGCCGGGCGGTCCCTGGATGAACAGATGGCTGTGATCCATGTTGGCAATCGCTTCGATGATTTGGGGAAACGGGTCTCGTGATTCATCGATGATGTCCGCTCCCGGCCGACAACCCGTGATGTGAGGCGCTTCCTGACCGAGCAACATCCGGAGCGCTCGGTACCGCTTCTCCTTCCGGAGGAGGTCATCGGCGAAACGAAACAGCGCCTCCTGAAGCAGCTTCGTTTGGAGAGGACCTTCCGGCCCTATGTTCAGGGCATCCGGAGGCGGTCCATACCGGGACGGCCAGGAAAGGGCGACCCGGCGTTCCTCCTCGTCGATTGTCACAGCGCCGATCTTCTCGATCGTGTCCGTGCGGACGCAGGCGTCCCCTGTCTTGAGCTTTGTCTCTTGCTCTGGGTAGGCGTAAAGACAGGAGAGCGTGCCGCGACGATCCCGGGTTGTCCCCTCCGGAAGTCGCTTCATCCCGCCGATGGCCTCCGCGTCTTCAGTCAGTTCCTCCGCCGACATCTCCCTTCGGGAAAACAGCCCCCACCAAGCGGGCTTTGCCGCCCGCCGGTGAAAATCGAGCAGTTGAAAGGTCAATTCGCGCAGACGATCCTCCGGCTTCCATTCATCCCTGTTTTTCGGCAGAGGATCGAACAGCAGCTCCCGGTAACGGACCAGACGCTCTTCATCGGGATTGAGCAGGCCGATCTCCTTTGGGGGCGTCGTCGCCCCTTTATCCGGAGCGCCGGCCCAGGGGAGAAGATCCGGCCGCAGCGTCAGAAGCCACCGGCGAAGCTCGAAGGTCGATTGGAGATCGTCCCGGTTGTATGTTTCGATTTCCGTCAACAGATTTTGGTTGCCCGTCTCTTTCCATCGTTCGTAGGAGACGATGCTCGCCCCGGCGTCTGTAACTGGGCCTGTCCGGGGCGGCATGTAGAATCGCTCGATATTCTTGATGGAATAACTGGGTTCAGAGACGCGCAAGGCCTCCCGGACGACCTTGTAGAGGTCGATGAGCTTCCCGAAGCGCAGGAGATTGTCCACCTGGCTTTCCTGCGTTCCGTGGAGGGACATGAGCCTTTTGAGGGCCGTCTCCTCATAGTGGGCGTAATGGTAGATGTGGGCATGGGGATATCTTGTCAGGCGTCCGGCGACGAAATCCATGAACTTCTTGAAGGCCTGCCGTTCTTCGTCCCGCGTGTGGGCCCAGAAACTTTGAAAACGGGGTTGGCCTCCGTTAAAATAATGAATGCCGAAAAGGTATTCCAGACTCCCCTCCTCCAGGGGATCCCCCTCCATGTCAAAAAAGAGGTCCCCGGCATCGGGCTTCGGCAACCGGAAAAACCCCCGTTTGCCGGCGGGATCGTGGGGCAGGAGCTCGACGATGTCTTTTCCGGTTTGCCGCTTTGTGAGCTGAAGCCGTGCCTGATGCCGGATTTTCGCGAGCGTTTCCGGGGCCATTTTGGGAATGCGGTCCGTTTCCGGCCATTTTGCCAGCGCTTCCAGGGTGGTCACGCCTTGCGCCGCCAGTTTTCGGATCTGCACCTTGGTGATGCCGGCCACCTGGCAGAGGTGATCGTCCTTCAGGCGGCGCTCCTCGCAGAGGTTCCGCCATCGGCAGATGTCGCAGCGCTCGCAGGGCTCGGGATAGGTTTCCTCGCCCCCGCCCTCAACCCCGGCGAGAAATCGCCGTTTGAGCGAGCTGTAATACCGGGCGTAGTCGGCGTAGCGGAAGCTCTCCTCGCGACGGTCGCCCAGGACGACGTGCATCCTCAGCGGATCGCGCCCCTGGATCGCGGCGACGAGTTCGGAGTAGAAACAGAGCTGGATGAGGTAGCGGGCCTTGGTGCTGCGGGAAAGTTTGGTGTCGACGACCTCGTAGCTGAAATCACCCAGGGCGGAGGGCCGAGGAACCCGTCTCAGGAAATCGGCGTGGCCGATGAATCGGCCGTCCTCGAGGGCCGCCTGGTAGACGATATCGACCCCGGCGTGCATCGCCGCAAGCGTCTCCCCGACCGCCGCCTCCAGGTTGTCCCGGTGTTCCGAGATGTCTGCGAAACGGGTACCGTTTTTCCTGAGCTGTGTGACGTAGGCTTCTTCGTGAGCCAGCCCTTTGCGCTGGTAGAGGAGCGCTTCCTCGTCATCCTCCGCCTGGGGAAGAGGAGTTTCCAGATTGATCCGATCCAGCGTCGTCAGAGACTCGCAATCCAGAAAATTGACGACGTCGGAGGCGGAATAGTGGATCAGACCGTTGATCTTCTGCATGAGCCTTGCCCCTGTTTCAATCCGGAGCCGGTGTAATCATCTATTCCCTTCTGTTTAAGATATAAAGCGCTCTTTGTCGTATTCTTCCCCTTTCAATGATGGTGAACCTGCCACTGAGCGATGGAATTTCCTGTGCAAGGATATTCAACAGGATCTCGCCCGGTTCGGACGGCGTCGCCGGTGCAAAACGGAAATAGACAACGCCCGCCGGAAGCGAAGCTCGATGCCGGTAAATCAATTCGCCATAATCCCGGTCGAATGTCAGAATGATAAGGTCTTCGACATGGGATCTCTTCAATATGTCCTCATCTTTGCTGCCCGGCGCTTCCTGAATTATACTGACTACATGGTGGTTTGCTTCTCTCAAAAGCCGAATGCTCAGAAGAGGAAAATTCTCATCAGCCAGAAATTCCATTACGTAGCCTCTACCGAAAGAGGGTAAAGGAATTCTTCGCTCATGCATTCACGAGTATAGGCAAAAACTGCGAGCAGGATTTCTTTCGTTAGAGACGGATAATTCTCGAGAATCTGCTCTTCCGTCCATCCTTCGGCATAGAGTCCGAGAATAAACTCAACGGACAAGCGTGTGCCTTTGACAACGGGTTTTCCCAAGAGAATTTGCGGGTCCGAGCAAATAAAATTCGCCCATTCAATCTTCTTCATATAACCTCCTCATGGCAACTCCTGAATCCTGGGAGACATTCATGTCTTCCCTGTATAATTGATTACTTTCAATGTATTATACCATGTTTCTGCCTCTTTGCGCTTTAAACATTTTTATTGTCCGGCCATTTTTCGCGAAGGAGGCTCTCATATTGATACCCGAAGCCAAGCTCTTATGCTTCCTCCAAAGAATAATTTCCTGCTGATCGGTGAAAGACATGTATCCTTTTAGAAACTGTAAAAAATGCTTAACACCTTTGGCGTGGACCCTATGAGTTCTGAGATGACCAGTCAATCCTGGAATGACAACGATGTGTCGCATTATTTGAGATCTTCTTCCCTCATCCTTCCTTTCGGACAAGCTCAGGGCAGGCTATTTGCCTGTCATGGTGAGCATCCGGGCATGTTTAACAGCCCTGTTTCAATAGCTCGAATACCCTATTAAAGCCCGATGCGCCCGGCGATTCCCTGCATCGCCCCGAGGGAGATCTCCACGAATTCCTCCAGGGGAAGTCCGATCTTCTCGCATTCCCGGATCGTGTCGCGGTTCACCGAGGCCGCGAAGGCCTTCTCCTTCATCCGCTTCGTGATCGACTTCACCTTGACGCTCGCGATCTTCCTGTCCGGATAGACCAGGGCCGTGGCTACGATGAGGCCGGTGATCGTCTCGCCGGCGGCGAGCGCGTGCTGGAACTCCGTACTGCGTTGGACCCCGCAGACCGCCTCGTTGTGCATCTTCACGGCGTCGATGATCTCGGGGTCGATCCCCGCCTCTGCGAGGATCTTCTCCGCCTCGATGCCGTGGCGGGTCAGGTCGCCGCCGACCGCTTCGATGTCGATATCGTGGAGGAGCCCGGCGAGCCCCCATTTCTCCTCGTCCCGCCCGAGTCTCCGCGCAAACGCCCGGAGAATCGCCTCCGCCGCATAGCTGTGGTCGAGCATCCGTTCGTTTTTCACGTAATTTTTGAGCAGGCCTTCCGCTTCGTCTCTCGTCATCTCATCCACCCCTTCTCTTCCCGCACGGGAGCGTTTCTGCATGCTTTTTCGGGGATCATACATCTTTCGCAGGAAAATGCAAAGCGCGCCGGCAATGCAGATGATCCGTATAGTTTGATATATTCTTCCTTGCTGAGACGGAAGTTTTAGCCTATATTTAAAACAGATTATTTTAAGTGAAAAAATCCATTTGAAGGTGATTGACTCGTTATGTCCTTACCGTTACCAGAAAGGATTGAATTCTGGACACCGACTGATGTTGTGAACCCAGGGATGGAAAAACACCTGGCTTTCTCCAGTCGGTTCGGTGCCTTATATGAAGGTGATTGCCTGGATATCCTGCCTTTAATTAATGATGGTTCTATCGATACCGTCTTTGCCGACCCTCCGTTCAATCTGGCAAAAGAATATGGAAGCCAAGTCGATGATCGTCGCTCGGATGACGACTATCTTTCCTGGTGCAGAAAATGGTTGGATCACTGCGTCCGAATCTTGAAACCGGGTGGGGCTCTGTATGTCTACAATCTTCCGAAATGGAATATCCATCTGGGTAGTTATCTGGCGGAATCCGGCATGACTTTTCGTCACTGGATTGCGGTCAATATCAAACTGTCGCTACCGATTCCAGGTAGGCTTTATCCATCTCACTACGGTCTTGTCTATTTTACCAAGGGAAAAGCGAACACTTTCCGGAGAATCCGCACCCCCATCGAGACATGCCGTCACTGCAGCCGGGAGATCAAGGATTATGGGGGCCATAGAGGGGCAATGAACCCGAACGGGGTCACATTGACGGATGTGTGGAATGACATCACCCCCGTGCGTCACTGGAAGTTCAAAAGCCAGAAAAGAACTTTAAACCAATTGTCTACAAAAATTCTGGAACGCGTCATCCAGATGTCCACACATCAATGCGATGTGGTCCTTGATCCTTTTGGCGGGAGTGGGACGACATATGATGTTTGTGAGCGACTGGGCCGTCACTGGATCGGGATGGATCTGGAAAGTTGCGAAGTTATTATTGAACGTCTCCAGACCGAGAATCTCAGGCCGCATAAGTCGGATGATTTTGTAGAAGAATGAAGGGGCGCAAGGGTGAATACCGAAAAGGTCGTTAGTGCATTCAGTCGGGATCTTTCCCAGGAGTTGTTTCCTGCTAATCGCCACCTGATCCCGAATCTGAATGATATCTATGAGCTGGAACTTGCCTTTTATGAAAATCTCATCCTTCCCGATGAGGAAATTATTAAAAATGCTGGGTATTTTTCTCGATTAGGGAGCGAATACACCCATCATTTTCTCATGTGTACCGGTGAGTCGTTAAAACTTCCCGATCATTCCTCCTCTCGTCTGAAATCCTTTTTTGAAAAGAATGTTTTCCGCACCGGATACGCCACGCATGGCCTTTTCCCCTACCGTGGCAAATTTCATCCGCAGATGATTAAGGGTTTGATAAACGTTATGGGCCTCAAACCCGGCGATATCGTCCTTGATCCCATGATGGGTTCAGGAACCGTTCTGGTGGAAGCATGCCTGATGGGCATCAAAGCCATCGGCATCGACGCCAGTCCGTTCTGCCGCTTCATGACGCAAACGAAGCTCGATGCCCTCACCATGTCGCTGGCGCGGGCACGGGGAGCGCTGGCGAATTATGAAGAGGTTTTTACCTATTTTCAGAAAAGGGTTGGCCGGCCAAAGCCGGGAAGCAAACCTTCCAAAAGTAATAATACCAAGGACGCCATGAGTGTCATGGAGGAAACGGCGGAATATCTGACAAAGAAGGATCATCAAACGCTGACGGAAAAGGATCGGGATACTCTCAATACGTATCATTTTCTCTTGCTGGCCTACCTGGACAGCGCCGGCTATGCGGAGAGAAGCGCTCGAAAATTACCGCTTGCGCAATTCAGGGCGATTCTGGAACGTTACCTGTTCGTGGCTGAAAAGATCCAGCAGGTCCTGGCCGGCCTGGAGACGGAGCTGGCACCGGCGAAGGTTTTGGAGGGGGATGCGAGATTGTTGACGCTGGATGACAACAGCACTGACGGCATCATCTTTTCTCCGCCCTACAGTTTTGCCGTCGACTATTTGGCCAATGATTCTTTTCACTTGAATTTCATGGGTATAGATAGCGATACCCTTCGCGATAGGATGATCGGTCTTCGCGGTCGAGAATTATCCGAAAAGTATCAGCTCTACCGGGAGGATATGGGGAGGGTTCTCACGGAATGCGCCCGCGTGTTGCGTCCCGATTGTTTTTGTACGATCATTGTCGGAACCAACAACAACCAACTGGGGAAGGTGTTCGGCGTTTCCCCGGAGGCGGTGCAAGGGCTGCATGAGATTTTGATCGATATGGGAGCGGGCTGCGGTTTCAAACCAGTCAAGATTATGAGCCGTCCCATCATCGGCATCTCCAACACCATGCGTCGGGAGTATATCCTGATCCTTCAGAAAACCTCTCACTGAAGGGCGCGGCCATCAGTTCCTTTTGGGATTCTCGGTGCTTTGTCGCTGACCGCGTCATGTTCAATGGCAATGACGAGAAGCAGGCCCTCCTCGATATTCAAGGATTTCCACAGCGGAAAATAGGGCGACAATTCCCGGAAATTGCCGATGCGATCGGTGAGGTACTGATACATCTCACGGGTCGGCAGAATCAGGGCGCCGCCGATCAGGGTCTTCTTCATGATTCCCAAGGCCATTTTGTTGACCGACCGATGGCTTGAAGAGATGTTGCCCGTCTCCCACTCCACACAGAAAAGGCGGTCTTTGACCTGGTAAGTGGCATCCATCGGTCCCGGACGTCTGACGGTTGTAATATCGACCGGCGTTTCCAATTGCCACCCGAAGGATTGCAACTTTTGCATGCATGCCTGCTTTATTGGTTTTACTCCGCTTCCCTGGCCGCGCTTCTTACCCGATTCTTTACGAAGGGTAAATGACCCTGAATCCGGGGGCCATTCGATGGACCGTATCGCCTGAGAAATGTGCTCCTCGATTTTTCGCCAGTCGGTGGTTTGCGAAAAGGTTCCTGCGTCGATGAGTCGTTGGATCTGCACAATCTTCATGATCTAATCGTCACCATCATGTTAGAGGAGGGAATGGGTCCGGAATTCGACCTGTTTAATCAGATCCGCTGGAGCGATCTTTAGCGCTTTCGATAAGTTGAAGATCGTTTGCAACGAAGGGCTCTTCTGTCCCCGTTCGAGGAGGCTGATGTAGGTGCGGTGATAGCCGCTTTCAAACCCGAGAGCCTCCTGTGATAGTCCGCGATCCTGCCGAAGGCAGCGCAATACACTGCCAAAAGCCTTCTCCAAGGAAATCACTTCTCTGTCTTGTGATTTAGGTACTCTCATGGATTCATAATGGTGAAATGAAGACTATAAATCTACAGACTATAGTATTCTTTTACGCTTTTTTATTATAAAATTGTTAGCGCCGTCATTGATTTACCGGATTGTTTTCCC
This sequence comes from Syntrophobacterales bacterium GWC2_56_13, assembly GCA_001830835.1. Classification (GTDB taxonomy): domain Bacteria; phylum Desulfobacterota; class Syntrophia; order Syntrophales; family UBA5619; genus JAKAFS01. The sequence goes on from MICJ01000073.1 coordinate 27,578, forward strand.
TATACTGCGTCTACACACGAATTTGCAGTATGAATTTAGGTTATCCTTTCCCCGATGGAGGCCTGGATGATCAATATAGTGATCCTGAGTGCGGCCGCGTCCCTGCTTTTAGGGCTCCTTTTTTTCGAGAAAAGGGAATCCACGTGGGGGATTATTCTGACCAAGCCCCTCCTTTCGGCGCTCTTCATTCTGACCGCCCTCGTTGGGCCGCATTCGGACCCGAAATATTTCAGCCCGGTGCTGGCCGGGTTGTTATTCTGTCTGGCGGGCGACGTTTTCCTCATCTTCACAGCGAAGGGCCTTTTCCTGGCCGGGCTGTTTTCGTTCCTTACCGGGCACATCCTCTATGCCGCCGCCTTTTTCCTGGTCTCGTCCCCTGGCGAACTGACCTGGATCGTCGGAACCCTCGCCATCGCGGTGAGCGGGGCCGTTTTCACTTGGCTCCGACCCCATCTGGGCAGGATGCTCATCCCGGTTATAGCGTATATGGCCGTCATCACCGTTATGGTGACCGGAGCTGCCTCGCTGATGGGGGATGAGACGGCAGGCTTTTCGGGCCGGGCGCTCGTCTTTTTAGGGGCCATCCTGTTCTATCTCTCGGACATCTTCGTGGCCCGCCAGCGATTCGTGATCCGGCAATACGTCAACCGCCTTGTTGGTCTGCCTTTGTATTATACGGCCCAGTTCATGATTGCCTTTTCGATCCGGCTTCTCTAAGCGGGTACCTGACAGGGCTGGAGGGAAAAACGATGACTAAATCTGTGAAAACCACAAGATCGGCGGGGAAACCCATGAAAACAGCGGCAGCCCCCTGCATCAGGACCGGCGGAAGCGTAGACGAGATCAAGCAGGCCATCCTCGACAACCTCACCTGTATCCAGGGCCGCTTCGCCCCCGTGGCGACCCGCAACGACTACTACCTTGCCGTCGCCTATACGGTGCGGGACCGCCTGCTCGCGCAATGGGCCAAAACGGCGTACACCTACTATGAACAGGCGAGCCGGACGGTCTGCTACCTCTCCGCGGAGTTTCTCCTCGGACCGCACCTGGAGAACCATTTGCTCAACATGGGCCTGTATGAGCCCTTCCGGCAGGCGGTGGAGGAGATGGGCCTCGACTTCCGGGAGATGATCGACCAGGAGGAGGAACCGGGCCTTGGGAACGGCGGCCTCGGAAGGCTGGCCGCCTGCTACCTCGATTCGCTCGCGACGCGGGACATCCCGACGATCGGCTACGGGATCCGCTATGAATTCGGCATCTTCACGCAGGTGATCCGGGACGGCTGGCAGGAGGAGCAGGCCGACCAGTGGCTCCGCAAGGGGAATCCCTGGGAGGTGGCGCGGCCGGAGATCGCCTACGACATCCCCTTCGGCGGCCATACCGAGGCGGGAGTCGACGAATCCGGACGATACCGGGTCCGGTGGCTTCCCGACCGACTGGTCCGGGGCGTCGCCTACGACACGATGATCACCGGATTCGCATCGCGGTCGGTGATGATGCTCCGCCTGTTTAAGGCGGAGGCGACGACCTCCTTCGACCTCTGTTCGTTCAACCGCGGCGACTACTACGGCGCCGTGCATGAGAAGATCGGCTCGGAGAACCTGACCAAGGTACTCTCCCCCAACGACGAGCCGCTCGCCGGCCGGGAGCTCCGGCTGATGCAGCAGTTCTTCTTCGTCTCCTGCGCCCTGCAGGACATGATCCGCATCTACTTCCAGCGGGCAGAGACCCTGGAGCGCTTTCACCAAAAATACGCTATCCAGCTCAACGACACCCATCCCGCGATCGCCATCGCCGAGCTGATGCGCCTGCTGGTCGATCTCTACGGGATGGGGTGGGAGGAGGCCTGGGGGATTGCTGAAAAAACCTTCGGCTACACCAACCACACCCTGCTTCCGGAAGCCCTTGAGTCCTGGCCCCTTCCTCTCTTTGAGCGCCTTCTGCCGCGCCATTTGGAGATCATCCTGGAGATCAACCGGCGCTTCCTCGACCGGGTCCGCCGCGACCATCCGGGCGACGAGGGGCTCGTCCGGCGGCTTTCACTCATTGATGAGAACGGCGAGCGGTATGTCCGCATGGCGAACCTCGCCTGCGTCGGCAGCCGGAAAATCAACGGCGTCGCCCGCCTCCACACCGAGCTCCTCCGAAAGTCGCTCTTGGCCGATTTCAACCGGATCATGCCGGAGAAATTCCTGAACGTGACGAACGGCGTGACACCCCGGCGCTTTCTCCTCCTGTCCAATCCGGGCCTCGCCGCCCTGATCTCCGACCGGATCGGGCGGAAATGGATCCGGGATCTCTCCCTCCTCCGCGCGCTCGAAGGGTGTGCGGGA
>MICJ01000074.1:0-17721 GCA_001830835.1 Syntrophobacterales bacterium GWC2_56_13
GATCGAAAATTACCAGGGGGCGCCGGCAAAGGAGACGGGAGCGCAGATCGTCTGCGAGTGTTTCGGGGTAACGGACCGGGAGATCGAGCGGGCCATCCGGGAAAACAACCTCACGACGGTCGAGGAAGTGACGAATTACACCAAGGCGGGCGGCGGCTGCGGCAACTGCCATGACGCCATCCGGCAGATCATCGAGCGGGTGAGGGCCGAGGCCAAGCCGGCGGTGCGGCCGAAGCTGACCACCATCCAGAAGATCCGGATGATCGAGGAAGCCCTCGAGCGGGAAATCAGGCCGTCCCTGAAGCATGACGGCGGCGATATCGAACTCATCGACGTCGTTGGCAACCGCGTCCTGGTAGCCACGCGGGGCGCCTGTGCCGTATGCAAGGCGTCCGACATCACCCTGAAGCATTTCGTCGAGGCGAAACTCCGGGATCTGGTTTCACCCGATTTGATCATCGAGGAGGTGGCCCCATGAAAATCGTTTATCTGGACAACAATGCCACGACCCAGGTGGCCCCGGAGGTCCTGGAGGCGATGCTGCCCTATTTCCACGACCTTTACGGCAACCCCTCCAGCATGCATTCCTTCGGCGGCCAGGTCGCCCAGAAACTCCGCGAGGCGCGCGAACAGGTCGCGACGCTCATCGGCGCATCGCCGGACGAGATCATCTTCACGAGTTGCGGCACGGAGAGCGACAACGCCGCTATTCGCTCGGCCCTGGCGACGCATCCCGAAAGGCGCCACATCGTGACCAGCCGGGTCGAGCATCCCGCCATCAAGTCCCTCTGCGCCAATCTCGCCGGTCAGGGCTACCGGGTCACGGAACTGCCCGTGGACAAGAACGGCTTGTTGGATATGGAGCAGATGGAAAGCAGCCTGACGCCTGACACGGCGGTGGTCAGCCTCATGTGGGCCAACAACGAGACGGGGGTCATCTTCCCCGTGGAGAAGGCCGCAGCATTGGCCCATGAACGGGGCATCCCGTTCCACACCGATGCGGTGCAGTCGACCGGCAAGATCCCGATCAACGTAAAGAAGAGCGCCATCGACATGCTCTCCATTTCCGGTCACAAACTCCACGCCCCCAAGGGGATCGGCGTGCTGTACGTCCGAAAGGGGACCAAGTTTTCTCCGTTTCTGATCGGGGGGCATCAGGAAAAGGGGCGCCGGGGCGGCACTGAGAACACCCCCAGCATCATCGGGCTGGGAAAGGCCTGCGAACTGGCGGCCCGCCGCATGGAGGCGGAAAACACCGCGGTGAAGCGCCTGCGCGACAAGCTGGAGACGGCCCTTCTGGACGGCATCCCGCAAAGCCGGGTCAACGGCGACCTCTTTCAGCGCCTGCCCAATACGACGAACATCAGCTTCGAGTTTGTCGAGGGAGAGGCCATTCTCCTGCTCATGAACGAATACGGCATCTGCGCCTCCTCCGGCTCGGCCTGCACCTCCGGATCCCTTCAGCCTTCCCATGTGCTGCGCGCCATGGGCGTTCCCTTTACCATGGCCCACGGATCCATCCGTTTCAGCCTGAGCACTTACAATAACGAAGAGGAGATCGATTTTGTGATCGAAAAGCTGCCCCCCATCATCGAGAGGCTGCGCGGCATGTCCCCCTACTGGACTTCCGTCGCGCAGGCCTGCGTGAGCGCTTGACATTCGCTATCCTTTCGCATATAGATCGGGCCACCGGAGGATCGCGCCCCCGGTCATGAACCGCAGAGCAAACGACATCCGGGAAAGGCAGGCACGGTCGTCGATGAAATTCTTCAAACCGATGGCGGAAGAAAAATCCAAGAAGATCTTTCTCGTTTTCTTCGTTCTCTCCTCGATCTTTCCCCTCCTGATCTTCATCTTCATCTCCGATCAATATCTCCAGCCCTTCATTGATGCCGACAAGAGCGGCCAGCTTGGCGAAACGCTTATCTATGGCCTTCTCGTCATGCTTTTCTTTCCCCTCCTGAGCTTCTTCCTGATGTTCCGCAGAATCAGGGCGCTGGAAGGACTGACCCGGGAAATCCGCGCCAAATCGGCAGAGGTGATAGAAGGGAAGAAGAGTTTCGGAGAGCAGTCGATCGAAGCCAGGGAGACCTTCCTCATTCCGGCCCGCGGCGATACCGGGAATGCCGGCGATGAAAACGAAATTCAGAGCCTGATCCAGTCGTTCAACAACATTTTCCAGACCGCCGCGGATCAGCTGGCCGAGCGGGAACACCTGAAGGAGTTATTGGCCAAGCTGATCGCGCTCGCCTCCGATCTGACCGCAGAGCTGGAACCCAGCCGCCTCTTCCCGCTGATCATCAGCCGGGTAACCGAGGTCATGGCGGTCGAGAGGACCAGCCTCTATGTGATCGACTGGGACAAGCGTGAGTTGTGGACCAAGGTCGCCGAAGGGATTGACCCGATCGCCCTCCCCCTCGGCAAGGGGATCAGCGGCCGGGTGGCCGAAACGGGGGAGGGAATCAATGTGGTCGACGCCTGGGAACTCCCCTATTTCGACCGCTCCTTCGATCTGATCAACAATTTCCGCACCCGCTCCGTTTTATGCCTTCCCGTCAAGAGCCCCACGGGACAGATGATCGGCGTCCTCCAGGTTATCAACAAGAAAGAGGCGACCGGCTTCGACCTCAAGGATGAAGTTTTCATGAAGAGCCTCGCCTCTCAGGTGGGAATCGCCCTGGAGAATTCATTCCTGATCGACGAGGCACGGCTTTCCTTCAACAGTTCGATCAGCACCCTGTCGGCCACCGTCGATGCCCGGCACCCCCTGACCGCGGGCCACTCCCTGCGGGTCACTGAATATTCCCTGCTGGTCGCCGGAGAGTTCAATCTCGACAGGAACGACATCGAGGTGCTCCGGCTGGCGGCGATACTCCACGACATCGGCAAAATCGGGATCCGCGATGCCGTTCTGCTGAAAGAGGGCGTCTTCACCCCCGAAGAGCGGGAAGAGATGAACACCCATCCCGTCAAGACCAAAACGATCCTCGAGAAGTTTCATTTTCCCCGCAATCTTCGTGCCGTCCCCGAGATTGCAGGCCGCCATCACGAGAAGGTCAACGGCCAGGGATATCCGGACGGCCTGACCGGCGATCGGATCCCCCTCGGTTCGAAGATCATTGCGGTTGCCGATGTGTTCGACGCCCTGACCTCCCGGCGGGAATATCCCAAATACGACGGGGACAAGACGATGGGTCCGGGGGCCATGCCCCTGATGCAAGCCATCTCAATCATCCAGAAGGAGACGGGAAGCTACTTTGCGCTGGAAGTCGTCAGCGCCTTCCTGCGCTGCCTCCCCCGGGCTCTCCGCCTCTACCGCGGCAGCCACTTTGCGCCGGAATATGTGGATGAGGCTATCCGCCGCCTGGCGCCGGAGTAACATCACGACACCGCCGCGCCGACGTCGCCGGCTGACATCCATGACGTTGCCCCGGAGCGGCAGGGGTACGCGCAGGAGGAAAAAAGATGATCGTAAAACGCGTTTCGATCCTCAGTGCGGTCCTTCTGATACTCTTTGTATCGCTGAATGTTTCTGCGGCCGATGCCCTCAGGCTCAATGTCCGTTCGGCCATCCTGATGGACATGAGGACCGGCAGGATCCTCGTCGCCCAGAATGCAAACGCCCCGATCCAGCCGGCTTCCATCACCAAGGTCCTCACCCTCTATCTCGCCGACGAGGCGATACGCGACGGCCGCGTCCGGCCTGGAGACCAGGTGAAGATCAGCCGGAAGGCCGGGAGGACGGGCGGATCGAAGATGTTCATCGAGGCCGGGAGCGAGATCCCCCTCGAGGAGCTGCTCAAAGGTATGGCCGTGGTTTCCGCCAATGACGCCTCCGTGGCCGTCGCCGAATACATCGGAGGCGATGTGGAGAGGTTCGTGGCGAGGATGAACCGGAAGGCCCGGCAGCTCGGCATGACCCGCAGCTTTTTTAAAAATCCCAATGGTCTCCCCGCCAGGGGCCAGGTCACGACGGCGCGGGACATGCTGATCCTGGCCAGCGACTATCTCCAGCGATTTCCCGAATCCCTGGATCTCCACTCCCAGCAGTACTACACCTACCGCGACATCACCCAGCGAAACAGGAACAGCCTCCTGAGACACTACCCCAACGCGGACGGTCTGAAGACCGGCTGGGTCGTAAAGGCGGGATATCACATCGTGGCTACGGCCAAGCGCGGGGACACCCGTCTGATCGCAGTGGTCATGGGGGCGAAGACCCCCTCAATCCGAGCGAGGGAGACGGAAAAGCTGCTCGACGAGGGTTTCAGGATGGTCGGGGAGCGAGAGGGATGACGGCTACGTAAAAAGTCCGGATGCTGCGTTGCGCTTCATCCTTCGTCATTGCGGCGTACGCCACAGTACGTCTCATAATGGGGACGGATTTCAAATCCGTCCCCGCGCGCGCCTTGCCTGCGGACTTTTTACGAAGCCGTCCCAATTCAAGGCTTTTAAGACTTTTTACGAGAGCGTCATGCCTAGTCCAGGAAATTGTCCGGCGGGATGCGGAAGAGCTTCTTCAAGATCTCGTCAAAATAGTCCGGCAGGTACCGGTTCCAGAGCTTGATCGGCAGTTCGCCAAATTCCTTCTGAAAAGATACGGGAAAAGTAAAAAGGTACTCCAGCAGGTACTCGATGTTCCTCGCCAGCGGACCCCGGTACTGCTGACAGAGCCTCTGCTCGATGATCCGGTCTTCGTGGATGCAGCGGCCGATCTCGCTCTCCAGCATCTCCTGATAGGTGGAGAGGATGATCTCCAGCAGGACATCCTCCTCCCCCGACCGGACGAATTCGGCAAAGGCCTGGTTTGTCTCGTACGGGGAGAGCCCCCTTGCCTGCATGACGCTCAGGATCCTCCGGCCGAGGGGATGGGCCAGGATCTCTTCCCGGGGCGGCCGGTAACGGACGATCAGATTGGTCGCGTTGTACCGCCCGGTATGCTTCTCCTCCTCCACGATTTCGCAGTTCGGAAGCCTCTCGAAGAGTTCCATCAGCTTCCGCTGTTCGGATTCTTCCAGGATGACCTTCACGCCGGCTACGTCGTTGATCGCCAGTTCTTCCGCCGCACCCGCGATCGGTCTCCTTTCGCGCAGATCATTCAGGAGGCGTTTCTCCGCCTGGAGGAACTCCTCCGTCATCTCCTCGGGCGCCGTAAAAAGCTGCTCCCGCGGGATGCTCAGGAGGCGGGCCCTTTCATCCGCAAGGGTATCGGCATGTCTCCTGACCGAAGCGAAAATCCTATCGATGATCCGCCGGGCTGTCTTTTCCGCCAGACGGCGGACCCGCTTGATCCGGCTCGACCCGACATATTCCATGCAGCCGTTGCGGCGGCAGAAGTAGAGAATCCCGTGAAAAGGGGTCTCCCGGTAGTAGCGTCCCGGGTTCTGACCGTAATCAAGGATCATCTCTTCGATGCGTGCGTTACTGCAGGAGGGATGTTCCACGATAACGTCCTTCAGCTCGCCCTTGAGCTGGACAGGACGGGGGAAAAGCTGACACTGGTGAAGCTCCCGGAAGATGAGACCGGCAAACTGCTCCAGGTAACGGGAGACATAGACGCGGTTGAAATGGGACAGCCGCACGATCAGATCCGCATCCGACGGGCGCGCCTGATCGTACATCCAGCGGAGGATGATATCGTTGAGGACCTCCCGGTGCAGAAAACTGCCGATCGTAATCATGATCCCGAATTGCCTCAAATTAAAAGATCTCTATTAAAATTTTATCCAGATCGCAGGAGTGCCGCCAGGCGGTCGTCGAAGGTCTTCCCCAGCTCCTCGTGGAGGCTCCGCCCGTGGGCATCCATGGTGACGATCCCTGGAAAGTGGTCGAAACGGATCTTCCAGAAGGCCTCGGGGAGGCCGAACTCCTGCTTCTTGAATACGTCGAGGACCTCGACCATGGCGCGGGCGTTGGTCACGCCCGCCCCGCCCATGCCGTGGACGTAGACGGCCTTATGGGTCTTGCAGGCGGCGAGCGTCCGCGGACCCATCCCCCCCTTGCCGATGACCACCCTAAGCCCGAAGGCGGCGATGACCTTGTCCTCGTAGATCTCGTCGCGGATGCTCGTCGTCGGCCCGGAGGAGACGATGCTCCAGCGCCCGTCCACGTTGCGGACGATGGGGCCGCTGTGGTAGATCGCCCCGCCGCGGTAGATCGTCTTCAGCTCTTCGATGAGGCGCTGATCCTCGGCCGACAGGGGCCTTGGCCCCTCGATGAGGTGATCCACCATGTATTTGTGGGCCGCATCCCGGCCCGTCGTCGCGATCCCGGAAATCGCCACGGCGTCTCCGGCATGGAGCGACAGGATCTGTTCTTCCGAAATGGGAATGCTCAATTCAATCATTTTTCCCTCATCCCGTAAATCGGTAAGTTCCGTCGGCTTCGATCCGGATCTCGCGGCGGCGGTGTTCCCAGCACATGTACGTCACGGTGACGAAAAAAGAGGCGGGGTGGCGGTGAAGCGCGCCGATCTTGACTCCCAGAAGGGTCGTCTTTCCCCCGAGCCCCAAGGGGCCGATCCCCAACGTGTTGGCCTCCCTAAGAATCCGCGCCTCCAGGTCGGCCAGGGCGGGATTGGGATTCACGTCGTCGAGGGATCGCAGGAGCTGGTGTTTGGAATGGGTGTAGCCCGAGCCCCGGTCGGCGCCGATGCAGATCCCCAGGATCCCCGGGGGGCAGCCTTTCCCCTCCGCCCGGCGGACGGCATCCAGGACTACCCGCCGGACCCCCTCCAGATCCCTCCCGGCCGAAAGTCCATCGTCGGGCAGGCTGTACTGGCGACCCACGTTCTCGCTGCCGCCCCCCTTGAGCATCAGGGCGATGGAGATGGGGTCGTTGTCCCACTCCTCGAAATAGACACCGGGGAAGCCCTTGCCCACGTTATTGCCGCTGTTGCGGTCGGTAACGGGATCGACGGCGTTCGGCCTCAGATACTCCTCCCGCGTCGCCCGCACAACTACCTCCTCGCACACTCTGCGCATCGCCCGGTGAGAAAGACCGGGCGGGTGATGAACGAAAAACAGGGGCATCCCCGTATCCTGACACAGGGGAACCTGTTTTTCCCCGGCCAAGACCATGTTTTCCAGAAACGAAGCAAGGATCATCCGTGCCGTCGAGTCCGGCGCTTCTTCGTCATGGGCCCTCCTCAGGGCCTGCTCGACATCCGCGGGCAATTCGCAGGCAGTCCGGCGGACGAGGTCGAAGACGGCCTCGCCGAAGACGGGCCGATCCACCCGGTTTGTTGCAACGCATTGCACTTTCGTTTTCTTCATCGTCCGTCCAATCCTAAGATGTCCGAAAACAGTCAATCGGCCTGACCGCCGACCGCATATCTACATAGCGGATTGGGACGGCCGTGTAAAGTAAAAAAGAGATTTGCATTTGCCTTGACAATCCCCGGATATCCTGTCACCAAGCCGGTATAAGGCCTTAAAATATTGAAAGTTTCCCACACAATCGCTCCCCGGAAGCGTGAGACGGCGTTCCACCGGCAGACCGCCGGGTATCCTGCACAGAGCATTTCATCTCTCCCGTTTAAAATCGAAGAAATATCACCCCGAATGTGATACGTTAGTGCGCCAAATCGATCGGAAGGGATAAAACATGCCTGGCGTCTTCGAAGTCTACGTGGAAACCCATTTCTCCGCGGCCCATGCCCTGCGGGGCTATCCCGGCGACTGCGCGCGCCTGCACGGGCATAACTGGATCGTCCGGGTCTCCGTCCGCTGCGGAGAGCTCGACGACACGGGGATCGCGATCGATTTTCGGGTGATCAAGGGGCACGTCAAGGATGTGCTGCAGGGGCTGGATCACTGCAACATGAACGAGACCGAGCCTTTTACTGAAGTCAATCCCTCTTCGGAGAACATCGCCCGGCACCTCTACCGGGAAATCAGCCGGCGCATCAACTCGGAGGCGGTCAGGGTCTCGAAGGTCCGGGTTTCGGAAACCCCCGGCGCCGGCGCCTCTTACTGGGAGGAATGAGTGCCCTTACAGGTCAACGAAATCTTCTTCAGCATCCAGGGAGAGTCTTCCCATGCCGGCCGCCCCTGCGCCTTCATCCGGCTTGCCGGGTGCAACCTCCGGTGCTCGTACTGCGACACGCGGTATGCGTATGAAGAGGGATCCGTGCGGGAGATCTCCGACATCGAGCGGCAGATCCGCTCCTTCGGCTGCCGTCTCGTGGAGATCACCGGCGGCGAACCGCTGCTCCAGGCCGAGACCCCGGAACTCATCCGGACACTGCTGGATCGGCGCTACACGGTCCTGCTGGAGACGAACGGCAGCATGGACATCGGCTGCATCGACGAGCGGTGCATCCGGATCGTCGATATGAAATGCCCCTCCAGCGGGGAATCGGAAAAGAACCGCCTGGAGAATCTTGCGATCATCACCCCGAACGACGAGGTCAAGTTCGTCATCGGCGATCGTGCGGATTTCGAATATGCGAAGGGCGTCATCTCCACGCATCTCTCCCGCAGCAGCGGTCTGAAACCCCCGCTGATCTCCCCGGTATTCGGCCGGATGAACCCGGAAAGCCTTGCCCGGTGGATCCTTGAGGATCGTCTCGATGTGCGCCTGCAGATCCAGCTTCACAAGGTGATCTGGGGGGCCGAAAAAAGGGGCGTATAAGAAAAGGGAGTCTCATCATGTCCGGCAAAAAAGCGGTCGTCCTTACCAGCGGCGGAATCGATTCCACCACCGCGATGGCCATCGCCAGGGCGGAAGGGTATGAGATCTACAGTCTGACCTTCAACTACGGCCAGCGGCATACCCGTGAGCTGGAAGCGGCGCGGAAAGTGGCCGATTTCTTCCGGGTCAAAAAACATCTCGTCATCGACATTGATCTGCGAACAATCGGCGGCTCGGCACTGACGGACCGGATCGACGTCCCCAAAGGCCGCAGCATCGACGACATGGCGCATGAGATCCCGGTCACCTACGTCCCGGCCCGCAATACGATCTTCCTCTCCTACGCCCTGGCGTGGGCGGAGGTCCTTCAGGCGGCGGATATTCTCATCGGCGTCAATGCCGTTGATTACAGCGGTTATCCGGATTGCCGGCCGGAGTTCATCGCCGCATTCGAGCGATTGGCTAACCTGGCCACCAAGGCGGCAGTGGAGGGGAAGCTGCGCATGCATATCCGGGCGCCGCTCATCTCGATGAAAAAGGCGGAGATCATCCGAAAGGGGATCGAACTGGGCGTCGACTACGGCCTGACCCACAGCTGCTACGACCCCTCGCCGGAAGGAAAGGCCTGCGGCCGGTGCGACAGTTGCATCCTGCGAAGAAGGGGATTCGAGGATGCCGGTGTTCCGGACCCGACCGTATATCATGATGGTTCTTTGTAGTGCCGCTTTCTTTGGAGAATGAGCACATAGCCATATTCGGCAAGCCAGATGTAACGTCTTACCCCGATGTCCTTTGTGCCATGATCATAATCAAATGCCTTGATTTCACTTCTTTCAGGGCTTTCCATCGTCGGCCACGCCCAGGGCAATCGTGATGAAACTTTCCCAATAGGGTTTATTCAGGATAAGCCCACATTTTTGAATTCCGGGGACAGAAATTCTCCCCACATTCGGATCCCCCGCCGTACCGTTCGTCCGATCAGTTTATCCAATATCCGTAATCGCTATACCCTGTTACCGCTTTGGCCCAGTTTCCGTACCCATTCCAGCTACCGGGGCAGACAGACCGTCTTCAGATCGTAGGCGTCAAAGACCTTTTCTCCCTGCGGCCGTTTGGGCTGGTGAACTCGTGTGTCCGAAGGTTTGGATCCAATCGGGAGACCTTCCGCTGCGCGGCGTCCCGCAGACCCTCCCGGACATCGTTGATTGCCTCCAGGTTGCGGAACAGTTAGAGTTCCGAAGCGGGGATCTCGGCGATCGGCTGCAGCAGGACCTCGCCGCTGTCGTTTCGATTAATTCAGAGAGAGAAAACCACTTTCAGGGCTTGATCAAGCACGCGCATATCGTCTTGTTCTATTTTGCCGCGCACCCGAGACAATCTCAAGCGATAGTCAATCGGACGGGTTTGCAGACAGTCGGCGACGGACTTCTTGTCAAGTCCGTTGATCACAGACGGAGTAAGGGTCACATTGGTCTTGATTCGCGCCTTCTTCTCATTCCAGGCCGTGATCGGCACAACCTGAATGACGGGAACGCGCGCATTATAAACATCGTTGGTCACGACCACGCAAGGTCGCACTTTACCAGTCTCAGACCCCTGTACCGGATCCAGATCGATATTGATGATCATGCCCCGTTCCATGGTTGTCATTCGGGCCATCCCTGTACGGCAGAGTCCGTCAATCCCTTGAGCTCAGAATCCTCCAGGTAAACCTCAGCATATAAATCGGCTGATTCCCTTAATCTCTGCGCTTCCAACTTTTCCCTCAACAGATTCAGCGACTCACGCACCATGGCGCTTTTATCCTTAAATCCGTAATCCTTATAATTACTTAAAAATTCAGCCTGATTCTCTTGGCAACTGAATTTTGCCTGCTGCATAGCATCCTCCTTAGGGTCATAATACTGGGCCTTAAAACTTGGCCCAAGTATAAGGACGTAACGGAAGAATGTCAACGCAAATTATTGAATTCAGAAATTAAGTATCCCCTAAACTACAGATAACTGGCGATCGAGCTGCCGGGGATGGCGGTGATGCCGTCCGCCAGGGGGTAGGGGCGGATTGTTCGGGAGGCAATGTAGCCGGCTTGCAGACTTTGCCGGCCATAGTCGCCGGCAAAGGCCCGCAGGCCTTTCATGCCGGATTCGTCGACCACTTCCGCATATTTGCACTCGATGGCCGTGAATCGGCCGTCCCGTTCGATGATTAGATCCACCTCTTCGCCGCGGGCCGTCCGCCAGAACCACAAGGGGATGCTCCGGCCCCGAGCGGCGAATGCCTTGACCACCTCCATGACGACATGCGTTTCCCACAACGCACCGACGGCTGTGTGGCGTTCCACCGCCTGCCAACTTTCAAATCCCATCAGGAAAGCCGCCAGGCCCGTGTCGCACAGGTAGAGCTTGGGGGACTTTACGAGCCGTTTCCCGACATTGCGGAAATAGGGCTCCAGTAGAAAAACCTGTCCGGACGCCTGCAGGACGGAGATCCATTTCTTGGCCGTATTCGGTGTGATGCCCACGTCCCGGGCAAGATCGGAATAGGAGAGGATCTGTCCCGTCCTCGCCGCTACGGCCCGTAAAAATCGGTCGAAATCGCGCAGGCTGCCGACGTTGAGGATGTTGCGCACGTCCCGTTCCAGGTAGGTCATCAGATAGGCGCCGTACCAGAAATGCGGGTCCAGCTCCGGGCGGGCGTGAAGTTCCGGATAACCGCCCTTGAACAGAAATGCGGCTTCGTCGAAAATCCCTTCACCCTGGAAGGACCGCAGCTCCGCAGCGGAAAGATTCATGACGGTCAGGGCGCCGCAACGGCCTGCCAGGCTCTCCGATATGCCCTCCATCAGGGGAAAGATCTGGGAGCCCGTGATCAGAAGGCGGCCCGGTTTTCGGTCCGCATCGATCATCGCCTTCAAATACCGGAAGAGAGAAGGGGCGTACTGGACTTCATCGATGATCAGAGGAAGGCCGCGCTCGCGGAAGAAGCCGTCAGGATTCTGTTCGGCCTGCGCCGCGATGGCGGGAAAATCCAGGGAAACATAGCCCAGCTCCGGAAAGACGTGCCGGACCAACCCGGTCTTTCCCGCCTGCCGCGCACCCGTAACCGCCACCGCAGGGAACTGTGCAAACAGGGCCTTCAACGTATCTTCATATTTTCTCGTAATCCACATGAGGATATTTTGCAATACGAATGCAAATATGTCAATTAAAATTTGGAACTACTGTCCACGGAACTACTAAGGATGGAGGAAATAGGTATTCACAAATTCCCGCGGCGTCAAAACTTTTATGCCCCGGAACCCGGATGCTTTCAATAAGTGCTTGTCCCCACTGACGATCAGCTTGCCTTCACGCCATGCCTTAAGCATCTGATAAGGCGGGCCGGCGAAGAAAATGCCAGAAATAACCACGTTCGTATCGAGGATCATTTTCACTTCCGTCCCCGCGCCGCGGCGACGGCGGCGGAAGATCCCTGACGAAGAAATTGATGGCCGTCCCGCCCTTCAGAGCGAAGACGGCCTCCCGATCGACCAACGGCAGAACTCGCAGGAGCAGTTCGGCTTGTCTGAAGTACACGGTATCGATCATGCGCTCATTCCTTCTCGATCAACGGGGACGGTGATCCGATATTTCGGATCATATCGGCCATGCGAGACGATCATCCGTTTTCCCTTTCCGAGATCGACTTTCGACAAATCCACCTTCGAAAGCCAGGCGTGTTCCTGGTTCTCGGCCATGTAAAGAAAGAGCCTTTTCACCTTGACCGAGCGGCATGCCTCCAGCAACCCCTGAACGACTTCCGGCCTGAGCGTGACGAGGTTTCCCATAACCAACCGGGCCTCGTCGAACCCGACTATCCGGAGCACCAGATGAAGCATCTCCAGCATCGCCCGTTCCGGCGCAGATATCCGTACGGAAAAGTCCTTCTCCTTGAATTCGGAAAATCCCTCCCCGAGATCTACGGGAAAGAGATTCGTCCGGGTTACGACAAATTCGACGCCGAAACGATCGCCCTTGAACCAAGCCGGCAGGGCGAGGCCACGCGGACCATACAGAAAGACCCTCTTTTGCCTCGCCGGCAGGTAGTGGGCATAGCCTTTCCGCTCCAGGGCCGTTTTTCCCCCTGCATGAACAGGAAGGCCCAATTGCGTCTGAAGCGTAAAAAGAGCGCCCGGCCAGTCCACCTTGTCCCCGGAGCGTATGTAGGCGCCCCGGCCAAACGGCTCCAACCAGCCGCTGTTCTTGTATTTTACGACCAGATCCCGACCGAAGCCGGAAGCAACCAAGTAGGAAGTGGCACTGGGGGCGCCCATCATCCACTGATTTATGAGGCGGTTTATTTTTGTCCTATTTTCAGTACCCATGGTCGTCATAAAGCCATATTTCCAAACCGTTGTCAAGAAGAAGTTTGAATATGTTTGCTTACGTTGACCAATATTCTTCGTATATCAATATTTTTAAACCGGCAATACAAGAATGAATTGCCCGACTGTAATTCTTTGCGGGCAAGACTTTCATAAACCGCTTTCAAGTTCCGCGTCTATCTTCAGGCGATCCCAGTGCTTCCTTGCCCGCTCCGTCAGGATAATCTCAAACAATCAGGTAATCCGCTTACGGGTGACCCATGAAATTCCTAATTTAATCCCATTTCTGCGTATTTCAAGACGAGAGACTTAGGATCAGAGGATAGGACTTTGGGGAAATTCCCACGCCCCTTGTTCACCGACTTGAGCAGTTAATCCAATCCTCGCCATGAAACAGGACCGCCGCGGAAGAAACTCCTGCGGCGGCCCTTACTTTCAGATCCTTCCTGTTCACGGAAAATGGGGAAAATGGGGACAGATTTCAAATCTGTCCCCATTTGTTCTTGTTACACCGTAAACTGATGCTCTGTGCCGTCGATCAACACACTCAACGGATCGGCGCCATCCGTACCGATGCCGGTGATCGTGTACACCTCACTGGCGCCGGCTTCGAAGCTGCCGCCGTTCACATCCACCCGGACGGTGATATCGCTTCCGCTTTGCGTCACTTCCACATAGTCTGTCACATTCTTCCCTGTGGCGATGTCGAGCAGAGCCGAAAGGTCGATCTTGTCACCCTCTGCTGCGTTGTAATCGACGATGTGGTCTATGTTCGCCGAACCGGTTTCTCTGAAGACAAACGTATCCGCGCCCGGACCACCGGTCAATGTATCGTTGCCGATCCCGCCGACCAGGATGTCATTGCCGTCGCCGCCCACCAGAAAGTCGCTCCCGCTGCTGCCGGTAAGGATGTCATTTCCTGTCCCCCCCAGCACCAATTGGTCGAATTTTTCAGATTGGGGGACAGATTTCAAATCTGTCCCCCCGGTATGGTAGCTCACGGCAGTGCCGCTGCCTTGATCGTACGCGCCTTCGAAGCCGGCTGTCGTATACTGGCCCTCGAGCGCGATATGGGCGGTGTTCGCTCCGTCGCTCACAATGGGGACAGATTTCAAATCTGTCCCCACATACACGTTCCCCGCGTCATTGGCTGAATAGCTGAGCATCGTACCCGTACCGCTGCCGAATGCGATATCCCCGAGATCGAGCGAATCGCCGTGGTTGAACCCGGAGACGGCGCCGGGGAGGCCGTCAATCCGGGAGGTCAGGGGAAATCTCCATTTCCTCCTTGACATTACTTATCATGGATGTCCCAGAACTCCGGCTGCCATCAGCGCCCCGGTTCGGTGTTTTTCCCAGCATTGTAATCTTCCCTTTTCTCTGCCGCCATTGCCACGGAAGAGGGTTGCGGCGCTTGCGAGATTAGCGGTTGACGATTTATACGCTTTTCGAGTTGCCGAGCAAGCATGGCCAAGTTCTTCGTCTCGCACTCCCAGACGACAATCACATTCCACCCTTGTTGTCGAAGTTTTTCTTGATTCCTCCGATCCCGTTCTATGGTGCGGTTGAATTTCGGGAGCCAGTATTCTTGCCGACTGGACGGCGTCGTTGCATGAGGGCAGTTCTGATGGCGATGCCAGAAGCACCTGTGCACAAAAACCGCCGATCGGCGTTTCGGAGGGGTGATATCCGGCTTGCCAGGCAGATCGTTTCGGTGCAAGCGAAACCGGAAGCCAAGACCGTGGAGAAGGGAGCGGACCTTCCTTTCGGGCGTCGTATCGGTCGAGCGCACACGGCGCATGATATCGCTTCGCTTTTCCGGAGAAAACGTATCCAACACGTTATCCCATCGCGATCCGCAAGTTGGGATCGGTCTCGCACTCGTCAATGATGCGATTATAGGTTTTCACAAGAGTTGCTGAAGAATGTAATGGTAAACATATTATTTCTGGATTTCACTTATTTCCTCCAGACGTTTGATGAGCCGGGGCAGCCGCGCCTGGCTTGCCCGGTCAGAGGGCAGATGACCTGGAAGAGCATCGCGGAATCCTTCCTGGGCCAGAAACCCGTGAAAGGTGTCTGCTAAAAAGGGTTTCAATTCTTCGGATGAACTCCTGATCTCAGAAATGATTTCGGGGCGGCCATCCAGGACAGTGATTATATCTTCCATGTCATGACTGTCCATATAATCGCCACCACCACGCCCCTTGAATGCTTCAACCTTGGTTGCCAGAAAATAGGGGGGTGAAACAAGCTGAATCGTCAGTCCCTTTTCCAACTCAACACTTTCAGCATTCTTAATGGCGGGATCTGTAATGAACAGACCCGTGGCGCAACCTCCGACGAAAACAACCTTTTTTCTCAGATCGCCGAGACATTTGGCGACATGGATAATCAACCGGATATTGATGTCTTTGTTATTGATCATGCCGATCCTAAACGTAATTTCAGTTCCTTGATGGCAATTTCTCTTTCACGGGCTCTCCCGTCGCGGATCGCGTCCACTATGGCCAGCAATTCATAAAGAGTATTATCCTTTTTGACAGCCTTCGGGACGGACTTGTAGAGAGGAGAGAATTCATGGCCGAGGGTATTGCCTTCCGGGTCCGGCCATACGGGGGGTGGTTCATTCGGTTGAGAAATCATATCCCTGAGAGGGGGGGCGGCATATCCGGTGGGGATGCCTCTGGTCAGGCCGCCGTGATCCGGGGGGAAGGCGTATTTGACGCCATGAATGAGGAATTCTTCCAACGATTTTATAAGGGGGCGTCCCCTCTGCACATCCATAAGGCGGGCGGCAACAGCGCGCTTTATGCCGGCATGGACCTCCGAGGCGCTCATAGCGAGGTCAGCGGCAAGGGATGCATAAGACCACTGGCCTTCGCCCAGCGCGACAATTTTCAAGAGAATAACTATGTCCTGTGGTTTGAGAATCATGGCAGGATTCTATTCGCAATTCGCGAATAGCGCAAGCAATATTTCGTTAAAGAAGATCTTCCCGCCGGGCCTTGCCGTCCGGGGACTGTGCATGTAATAACCGCAATGCAACGCTTATTATGTTTCGAGGCCGGCGGGTTGACCCAAACTCAATCTTCTGCAGAGGTCATCAAGGATAGGGTGTAAAGCTGACCTTATCAGACCTTGGTACAGCAAATGGATGTCTGGTCGCGTGATCGATTAACCCGGACCAATCTCCGTTTTCCCCTTGACATTACTTATCGTGGATGTCCCCGGAATTTCCGAGGTTGCCCCATGACTTCCATGCAGGTCAAAAGAAGAGAAATCTATTTATCCTTGTAAGGCAGCGCCTCCATTTTCAGCAAACCTGTCAAGGCGTCAAATTCCGGGTCTTTGTGCATAAGAATTGCGTCCTTTCGGATGGCAAACGCAGCAATGATGGCGTCAGCCAACGAAACACGATGCCGGGCTTTCAACCTTGCCGCAGTTAACACGGTCGCTTCATCCATATCATACGGAATGTTCACCTTCAGTTGCTTTACCAAGGCAAAGCGTCGGTCCGCTTCTGACTGCCCTTCTTCTTGAAGGGTGATGTAATACATCTCCAGCAATACCGGCCAAGGCACGATTGTTTCTTTTTGTTTCAATGCCTGTTCGACACAGTCCGCGCCCTCTTCATCCTCAATGAAAGATAATAACGCCGATGTATCAAGAAGATAGACGCTTGACGCCGATTTATCTGCTGAAGGCGGTTTCCCGGTTTCAGGGCCGTGTTTCACGATCGCGATCCTTTCGACGTTCCAATAATAACCTTTCGGTCAGTTTTCTCCCCCGTCCCCTTCCTCGCAATGATTGCAGCGGGTTGTCCGTTACCGGAACGACTCTTATTGTTTCTCCATCGTCCAGCCAAACCAGGTGAGCACCATTGTCTATCTGGTAACGCTTCCGAATAGCCGCAGGAATGACAGTCTGTCCTCGTTTTGTTACTGCTGTTTGCATAATTCACCTCCCTTTTTTGTATTTTACAAGGCAATTGAAGAAAACGCAAGCCATAAATTGAGACAGATCGGACTTTGACGAAAATGACCCTTGTATCAGGCATATCATCGAAACTGGTGAGCGCATCCTCTGAATTCCAGGTAAGCCCACATTTCACGCCCCTTGTCCGCCCGACAGGACGTCGTTGCCGATCCCGCCGACCAGGAAGTCGCTCCCGCTACTGCCGGTAAGGATGTCATCTCCTGTTCCCCCCAGCACCAATTGGTTGAAGTTTCCGCTTTCGTGGGCGGCGTCGTAGGTCACGGCAGTGCCGCCGCCTTGATCGTATGCTCCTTCGAAGCCGGCTGTCGTGTACTGGCCCTCGAGCGCGATATGGGCGGTGTTCGCTCCGTCGCTCACGCTTGGGGACAGATTTCAAATCTGTCCCCACATACATTGGCCGAATAGCTGAGCGTCGTACCCGTACCGCTGCCGAATGCGACATCCCTGAGATCGAGCGAATCGCCCTCGTTAAACCCGGAGACGGCGCCGGTGAAGCTCGATGAATGGTCAAGCTTCAGGGTGCCATCCCCGCCATCGGCGAAGTTGGTGTTTTCGGCGGAGGCGGTGCCGGAACTAAAAACGGAACCAACCTGTGGCGTCTTTACAAAATGAGCTTTACTGCATACTGCGAGAATACGGCATCAGAGCTGACGACGTGAATCCCTTCCGCGAGCGCTTGGGCAATGATCAGACGGGCAAACGGGTCGCGGCGATGAAAAGGCAGG
>MICJ01000074.1:17732-18944 GCA_001830835.1 Syntrophobacterales bacterium GWC2_56_13
CAAGCTGCTGCGGGATGAGTTGCCCGGAGGGTTGCAGGAGATCGAGTTTTCCCAGACTGATCTTGATGGCGATTTCCCATAAACTGGCCGCGCTCAGAACGAGCTGATTTCGCATATCAGCGATGAAGGTTTTCGCATCGCTGCTCAATCTGTCGCTGCCGCTGATGAACCACAGAAAGCTGTTGGTGTCGAGCAATGCGCGCATCAGGTATACTCTTTGAAATCTTCAAGCGGTTCGCCGATATCATCCGCCATTTTGATGAGACCCCTGGCGCTCCCGAACCGCCGCTGTTTCCGAGGCGGTTTGATCATCGCCACAAGCCTTACGACGGGTTGTCCTTCCTGCGTGATGACAACCTCGTCCCCGCTGATCGTCTGCTCTATCAGCTCGGGGAAATGCTGTTTCGCCTGGTTCACGTCAATAATTTGCATGGCCAAATCCTCTATTTGAAACGACTTTATATAATGATAACACAACGGTACCACAAAATCAATTTGTAAAACGAAACAACCGCTGTTTCCGTGTTGCCCGCTCGCCAGATAATCCAATCCCAACCATAAAACAGGAACCGCCGTGGAAGAAACTCCTGCGGCGGCCCGTCTTTTCACGGAAAATGGGGACAGATTTCAAATCTGTCCCCATTTTCCATATTCCTTACACCGTTAAATGGTGATCGTATCCATCGATCAACACCGTCAGATCATTACCCGGAGTGCCGTAGTTCTCAAGGGTGAAGACATCACTGAAGTTGGCGCCATTTGCGGTCCCGTCTGTATCCACTGCGACAATGATGTTGTTGCCGTCCTGCGTGAGTTTCACGAAGTCGTTTATATTGCTGCCGGAATTGAAATTCCCATCGAGCAAAGCCTGGAGGTCGATCTTGTCTCCCTCTGCTGCGTTGTAATCGACGATGTGGTCTATGTTCGCCGAACCGGTTTCTCTGAAGACAAACGTATCCGCGCCCGGACCACCGATCAATTTATCGTTGCCGACCCCGCCGACCAGGATGTCGTTGCCGTCGCCGCCCACCAGGAAGTCGTTACCGCTGCTGCCGGTAAGGATGTCATCTCCTCTCCCCCCCAGCACCAATTGGTCGAAGTGTTCAGATTGGGGGACAGATTTCAAATCTGTCCCCACATACACGGTCCCCGCGTCATTGGCCGAATAGCTGAGCATCGTACCCGTACCGCTGCCGAACGCGACATCCCCGA
>MICJ01000074.1:18966-21441 GCA_001830835.1 Syntrophobacterales bacterium GWC2_56_13
AAATCTCCATTTCCCCCTTGACATTACTTATCATGGATGTCCCAGAACTCCGGCTGCCATCAGCGCCGCGGTTCGGAGTTTTTTCCAGCATTGTAATCTTTCCTTTTTTCTGCCGCCATTGCCACGGAAGAGGGTTGCGGAGATTGCGAGATTAGCGGCTGACGATTGATAAGCTTTTCCAGTTGCCGAGCAAGCATGGCCAAGTTCTTCGTATCGCACTCCCAGACGACAATCACATTCCATCCTTGCTGTCGGAGTTCTTCTTGATTCCTCCGATCCCGTTCTGTGGCGCGGTTGAATTTCGGCAGCCAGTATTCTTGCCTGCTGGACGGCGTCGTTGCATGAGGGCAATTCTGATGACGGTGCCAGAAGCACCCGTGCACAAAAACCACTGTACGGCGTTTGGGAAGGGCTATATCCGGCTTGCCAGGCAGATCGTTTCGGTGCAAGCGAAACCGGAAGCCAAGACCGTGGAGAAGGGAGCGGACCTTCTTTTCGGGCGTCGTATCGGTCGAGCGCACACGGCGCATGATATCGCTTCGCTTTTCCGGAGAAAACGTATCCAACGCGCTATCCCATCGTGATCCGCAAGCTGGGATCGGTCTCACACTGGTCAATGATGCGATTGTAGGTTTCCATAAGCTGACGAACGGTCACAGAGCGTTTTATCTGCTGAAAAGCGCACCACTCGTATACATTGGTAGCGACAAATTGTACGATCTCCAGGATGTCGATCCTTTCGGCGACATTTGCATTCTTCGCCAGCGCAATCGCGCCGCCAACGCCGCTCTGGGTGGTAATCACCAACGGTCTGAGGCTTTGCGCCAAATTGTCGCAGCATTTTCTGATCAGCGCTTCGGTTGGCGCTGTCGTCACATGA
Organism: Syntrophobacterales bacterium GWC2_56_13; assembly: GCA_001830835.1. Classification (GTDB taxonomy): domain Bacteria; phylum Desulfobacterota; class Syntrophia; order Syntrophales; family UBA5619; genus JAKAFS01. The sequence goes on from MICJ01000074.1 coordinate 19,847, forward strand.
ATGGCCGTGTCGCCGATAAGGAAGTCTCCTTTTCTCCCCCCAGGGGCATCGGCAACGGAGAATCCTTTATGCGCTACTTTTACATCCGGCAGAGCAGTCTTTATCTTGGCACCCACCAAATGCTGCATAACAGCGCCGGCCACCATGACCCCCGGACATTCTCGCTGTCGAGAGAACGCAGCTTCGATCAAATCGGCTACAATGCTTCTTATCGACTTTGAAGGATCCACTTTGAGACCGAATGGCTTGGATCTGAATGATTCTCTTTTAAGTTCCAATGGATGCGATCTGAAATATTCCCTTACGCGCTCGATCCACCAATTTTCTATGGCGCTAAAATCGAGAAGGTTTTTTTGTGCGAGTTCATTTAAGAAATCCACGTAAACTCGCATTTTTTGAATGCTTCCTTGACTTGTTCTTCCGCCTCCCTCGGCAAGAATTCGAGTAATCCCGTGGTCGGCAAGTATAGCCTGCACGGCACTTCTTCCCAGCCCAGCAACCTGGCCTCCCTGTGGAGTTAAAAAATGATCTGCCAACAAAGGTGGGGTTTGCTTGCTTGCGTTGCGAGTCATGAAGAGGACGAGAGCAAATGGCCCTTTGCCGTTGATCCTATATCGCGCTGAAAATGCCTTAAGCGGCGATTCAAATTGAATCATGGCACAGTCTCCGTATTCCGCTGCTGATGAACGGTGTCAAGCTTTTTTGTTCTCGACAAGGATCGACACCTTAAAAATATTTGTTCAGATTTATTTCCATATCCATAATAAGCTTTGAAAACTTGAAACCGTCAATAAGAGAAATACATGGCTTAACAGAATGTTCAGACTCCTGGATCGCGGCCTTAGTAAAGTGGCTGGTAGTAACAAAGACGCCTTTTGCAGTTGTGTGCAGCGCGCCGCGAAAATTGTTAATCTCGACACTCCCCACAGAATGACGCCAACGTTTTACTTGAAATTGAACGTGAGTTTTGGAGAAAAAATAGTTCGAATCAGCGACATAAGCGTTTACATCTATTCCTCCGTCTTGTGAGGGCGGCGTTACCGTGACGTTTGTAAAGCCATTGGATTCAACAACATCTTTTACAAGAGATTCAAAACGATACGGATTGATTCGCAGAAGATGAGAGCGTATTTCTTCTGTTTCATAGTTCATCGTTTCTACAAATTGCTGTGGCGCATCGAACACGACTACTTCCCTTTCTTCCTTGTCAATTTCACGGATTCTCCTTGATTCCTTGAATATCGTGGTGATTATATCTCTTGCATGTTGAATCGGGATGACAGGCATTTCATTATGAATGAAAAATTCAAAAATCCAAACTTTTCTTAAAACATTCTTCTTGTCAATCTGGTATTCCTGAAAATGACGAAGAAGCTCAAGCAATCCAAGAAATGTATATGTTTGTCTGCCTTCATTCGAAAAACCGTAAAAGGGGATAGGAACTGAATATTGTTCAAGAATTCTTTTATTCCTGCCGGTGATTTCTTGATCGCCTATCCTACCCTGGGCTGTATATGTGAGTACATTATTTTCAATTCTGTCGTGATAAGGATTTTCCGAGATATTTTTCTCGCATTGTTCTGTCGTGGTTAAGA
>MICJ01000074.1:21616-21758 GCA_001830835.1 Syntrophobacterales bacterium GWC2_56_13
TATGCGAACGAATCCCCAATAGGCGGAAGATTCTTTGCCGGCCAGGCCCTTGCGCATACCGGCCAAGGAAAGGTCGTTGCAGGGAAAGGATGCTGTGGCTAACGCGACTGTTGGGATTATGTCGGCGTTCAATTTATGTATG
>MICJ01000074.1:21933-22075 GCA_001830835.1 Syntrophobacterales bacterium GWC2_56_13
TACACTTTGCTATGCTATTGATTTGGGATGTTTTTCTCTTCATTTTTCTTGTATCGTTACATTATTTGATAGCGCTCAAGAGTTTTAATATATTCCCGGCGCTCATTCCATGTACATATGGATTATGATCTCAATCTACATT
>MICJ01000075.1:0-125 GCA_001830835.1 Syntrophobacterales bacterium GWC2_56_13
CATCATGACCTCCAACATCGGCGGCCAGTGGATCCATGATCCCTCGCTCAACGAAGACAATAGGCGGGAGCGGATGATGGAGGCCCTCCGGGAGACCTTCAAGCCGGAGTTCCTGAACCGGATCG
>MICJ01000075.1:192-16087 GCA_001830835.1 Syntrophobacterales bacterium GWC2_56_13
ACTCATCCGGAAGCGGTTGCAGGAACGGAAGCTGACTCTGGAATTGACAGAAGAGGCGAAAAATTATATAGCTCGCGAAGGTTACAGCCCGGTTTACGGCGCCAGACCGCTCAAGCGGGCGCTTCAGAAGCAGGTCCTGGACAACCTGGCCATGAAGCTCCTGGAAGGAACGTTCGCCGAAGGGGATCAGATCATGATCGACTACGATGGCGACCAACTGACTTTCCATAAGCGCTTGTGAAGTGCAACGCAGCATAGGGATTTTTTACGAAGCCGTCAACCATTGATTACAGTCGATAATAGAAGGAGGAAACAGATGAACACGATCAAAACCGCACTTCTCCTGGGCGCCCTGACCGGGCTGCTCATGCTGATCGGAGGTCTTTTCGGCGGTCGGCAGGGGGTCGTCATCGCCTTCATCTTCGCCATGGTGATGAATTTCGGTAGTTACTGGTTCTCCGACAAGCTGGTTTTACGCATGTATAAGGCCCGGCCCGTCTCGGAGAGCGAGGCGCCGGAGCTCCACGCCATGGTGAAAAATCTGGCGCTGAAAGCCTCTCTGCCCATGCCGCATGTCTATATCATTCCCGGCGACACTCCTAACGCCTTTGCCACCGGACGCGACGAGAGCCACGCCGTGGTTGCCGTCACGGAGGGCATTCTGAGGATCCTCGACCGTGACGAACTGGAAGGGGTTATCTCCCATGAACTGACCCACATCAAAAACCGGGATATGCTGATCGGCTCTATTGCCGCCACTCTGGCCGGGACCATCGTCATGCTGGCCCATATGGCCCAGTGGGCCGCGATATTCGGTGGGGCAAGCCGCGATGACGAGGAGGGAGGCGGCGGCATAATCGGCCTGATCCTCATGGCCGTCCTGGCGCCCATCGCCGCAGCGATCATCCAGATGGCGATCTCCCGGTCAAGGGAATACCTTGCGGATGCGGGCGGGGCAAAGATTTCAGGTAAGCCCTATGATCTGGCGGGCGCCCTGGAAAAACTCTCCCGGGCCTCCCGGAAAATTCCGATGGAGGCGAACCCCTCCACGGCCCACATGTTCATCGTCAATCCCCTGACGAGACGCTCCCTGATGAATCTTTTCAGCACCCACCCTCCGATTGAGGAGCGGATCGCCCGACTCAGAAGCATGAGGCCGCTGTAAGCGGCAGTAACATATCCCGGGGTCGCATCGCCTCCCTACCGGCAGACTGCCGACATCCGTCAAGATCCGAGGAGGTTTTATGGAAGAAGAGAAGAAAGAGAAGGGATTTGTGATCAAAGATCGGCGTTTTTTCGACGAATCCGGGGCCGTGCGCCATGAAGAAACGCCCGGGGCCGAAGAGAAAAAGCCGGAGGTCGGCGTTGAAGCGCCCAAGGTCCCTCCGGAAGAGAAAGCCGCTCCCGAACCGGACGAGCGCCCCTTTCCCGAAATCAATTTTACCAGTTTCATATTTTCACTCAGCACGACCGCCATGTACCATTTCGGGGACTTCCCTGATCCGGTCACGAAAGAGACCAGGCGGAATCTGCCTGCCGCCAAGCAGACCATCGACATCCTGACCCTCCTTAAGACGAAAACGGAAGGCAACCTCGACGAGGATGAAAAGCAGCTCCTCGACGGCATCCTCTACGAATTGCGAATGAGGTTCGTCAAGGAAACTGCGAAGAAATGATCACGAAGGCTTCTCCGGCCAAGATCAACCTTTACCTGCGGGTTCTTCGAAAGAGAAAGGACGGTTATCATGACCTCCTTTCTCTCATGCAGAGGATCAGTCTCTTTGACGAGCTGACCTTTTCGCCGGGCCAAGGCCGCATCCTTGTCCGCTGCCCAGGCGCCGCGCTGCCGGAGGATGAGGGTAACATCGTTTACCGGGCGGCGGCAGCCTTTTTTTCCCGGATCGCCTCCCCGTCCGGTGTCGAGATCACCATCCGGAAAAGGATCCCCGTTGCCGCGGGGCTGGGAGGCGGCAGCTCCAACGCCGCCACGACCCTGATGACCCTCAACGAACTGTCCGGCAGCCCGCTCACCCGAAAGGCGTTGATGAGGATCGGGGCGGGACTGGGAGCAGACATCCCCTTTTTCATTTTCGAAAAAACGGCCTGGGCCTCCGGTATCGGGAATCGCCTCGTGGAGGCCCCTCCCCTCCCCCCGCTGTGGTTTGTGCTGATCAATCCAGGGTTTGAAATCTCCACGAAAATGGTTTATCAGAAACTCAATTTAGGATTGACAAGCGCGATAATAAATTATAGCATCCCTCGTTTTTATACAGCGGACGATTTGATCCGGGGCCTCACTAACGATCTGGAAAATGTGACGGTGGGGCTTCATCCCGTTATTGATCATTTCAAGGTTCTTTTGATGAATAACGGCGCCCGCGGCGCCCTTATGTCGGGCAGCGGACCGACCGTTTTCGGCATCTTCACAGATGAGGAATCCGCTTTCGCGGCAGAGAAAAATCTGAAGCAGAAAAACAGGTGGTCGGTGTTAGGGGCGCACTCCTTGTAGGCAAAACCGATCCCTCTTTTCGGCCCGTTCTTTGGATGCCGGGTCCAGTCTCCCGGTGGAATCGGAACTGGGGCGTCGTCAAGCGGTAAGACACAGGAATTTGGATCCTGCATTCGGAGGTTCGAATCCTCCCGCCCCAGCCAAAGGCAATTTTGAATTGAAGGAATTCAGATGCTCGAAAGAATGAGAGTCTTTTCCGGAAATGCGAACCTGGAGCTCGCCGGAAAAATCGCCGAAAACCTGGGCGTCCCCCTCGGAAAGGTCAATGTCACGGCCTTCAGCGATGGCGAAACCCGGGTGGAAATCGACGAAAATGTGCGGGGAATGGATGTCTTCATCATCCAGCCCACCTGCCCGCCGGTCAACATCACGCTGATGGAACTTCTCATCATGATCGATGCCGTGCGCCGGTCGTCCGCGGACAGGATCACCGCCGTCATTCCCTATTACGGCTATGCGCGGCAGGACCGGAAGGTGACGCCCCGAGCGCCGATCACGGCCAAGCTCGTCGCCGATATCATCACCAAGGCGGGGGCAAACCGCGTTTTGGCGATGGATCTCCACGCCGGCCAGATCCAGGGATTCTTCAACATCCCGGTGGACAACCTCTTCGCCACGCCCGTCCTTCTGGACTATATCAAGAAGCACTACCGCGGCGACAACATCGTGATCGTCTCGCCGGACACGGGGGGCGTGGAACGGGCGCGCGCCTTCGGCAAAAGGCTCGGGGCCAGCCTGGCCATCATAGATAAGCGGAGAGAAGGACCGAATGACGCCATGGTCATGAATATCATCGGTCACGTCAAGGGCAAGAAGGTCATCCTTCTCGACGACATGATCGACACGGCCGGAACCGTGGTGCAGTCGGCCAAGGCGCTGGCGGAAGAAGGGGCCATCGATGTCTCCGTCTGCTGCACCCATCCCGTCCTTTCCGGACCGGCCATCGAAAGGATCGAACAATCGGGCCTCAAGGAGGTCATCGTGACGGACACCATCCCTCTGCACGATAAGGCCAGGGCCTGCAACCGCATCAAGGTACTCTCCGTCTCGGGGCTTCTCAGCGAGGCTGTCAGAAGGATCTACTATAACGATTCAGTCAGTTCATTATTCATTTAGGAGGATTTCATGGAGGCGACCGAATTAAAAGCCTGTACCCGCAAAGAATCCGGCAAGGGACCGGCAAGACGTTTCCGAAAGGAAGGATTGATTCCCGCCGTTTTTTACGGCCGCGGCGAGGAGGCCATTCTCCTGTCGGTGAATGCGGCCAATCTGCGGAAGATCATCAAGGAGAAAAAGGAAAACGTCTTTATCAAACTGCTCATCGAAGGAGAACAGAGCCTGGAAAAGCTCTCCCTGATCAAGGAACTCCAGATCGAGCCGGTCAGCAGGCGGTTTTATCATGCCGATTTTTATGAAATCCGCATGGACCACAAACTGACGGTGGATGTTCCCCTTCGTTTCGCCGGCATCCCTGTCGGCTTCGAGAAGGGGGGGGAGCTTCAGCATCTCAAACGGGATCTGAAGGTCGCCTGTCTTCCTTCCGCGCTGCCTGATTTCATCGAAGTGGATGTGAGTGGACTGGATATCGGGGATTCGATCAAGGTCCAGGACATCAAAGCTCCGGAAGGCGTTTCTGTTCTTGACCCGGGTGATGTCGGCGTGGTCATGGTCGCCGTCGTGAAGGTTTCTGCGCCCCAGCCCGCCGAGGAAGCGGAAGGCGAGGAGGCGGCAAAGGTCGAGGAAGAAGCGTCCCCGAAGGAGGGTGCGAAAGGCTGACCACACCTTTGATCATCTCCAGGCAGTAATCGCTGGGCCGGGTGCAAAGCTTCGTGGGGGCGGTGTGAATTTTGTCGTCGGACTGGGAAATCCTGGGATACGGTATCAGTTGAGCAGACATAATGCGGGTTTCCTCGTCCTGGATCAATTGGCGCTGCAACATGACATTTCCATCAATCAGACCATCTTTGATGCCCGTATCGGAAAGGGAAAGATAGCAGGCGGTTCCGTTTTATTAGCAAAACCGCAGACATTCATGAACCTGAGCGGCGCCGCGGTTGGGAAGCTGGCGGATTATTTCAGGACAGACCTTGCGGATTTGATAGTCGTTCACGATGACATGGACCTGCCTTTCCAGACGATCCGTTTGAAATCGGGAGGGGGTCACGGAGGGCACAAAGGACTGATTTCCATAATCGATCATCTTGGCGGAACGGACTTCACCAGAGTCAGGTTCGGCATCGGGAGACCGGCCCGCAAGTCGATGGTTGAAGGGTACGTCCTGGAACCCTTTTCAGAAGAAGAGGTGAAAAGTGTGTCGCAGTTGATCCGCCAGGCGGCCGAGGCCGTCACAGACATCGTTTCATCCGGCGTTCAAGCGGCCATGGAAAAACACCATCGAAAAGATGATGCCAATTTAATTAAGGAGGTTTGAATCATGTGCGTCGGAAAACGCAGTCTTGGATCTCTGTTGGGTACAATCGGCATCTCCCTTTTGCTGATGCCCACTATGGCTTTCGCCGGTGAAGCGGACATCAAGATCCCCGATCTGACCCGGATCAGCTTCATAGGCGGTTCTCTCGGCGGGTTGACCATCCTGAACGTCGGCCTCGTCATCTGTGCAATCGGCATGATCTTCGGCTGGCTGCAGTACAAGCAGACGAAGAATCTGCCCGCACATCAGGCCATGCTGGACGTATCCAACACGATCTGGGAGACCTGCAAGACCTATCTGTTCCAGCAGGGGAAATTCCTCGCCGGCCTCTGGATCCTGATCGCCATCTGCATCATTTATTACTTCATCGGCCTGCAGGGCAACACGATCGGCGCGGTCGCGATCATCCTTTTTTGCTCTATCATGGGGATCCTCGGTTCCTACGGCGTGGCCTGGTTCGGCATCCGCATCAACACGGTGGCCAACTCCCGGGCGGCCTTCGCCTCCCTGAGCGGCAATCCCCTCAGCATGGTGAACATCTGTCTCCGTTCCGGGATGAGCGTCGGCCTTCTGCTTGTCAGCATTGAGCTCTTCTTCATGATTTTGATTCTGGCCTACATCCCCAAGGAGATGTCCGGCGCTTGTTTCATCGGGTTCGCCATCGGTGAATCCCTCGGCGCCAGCGCGCTCCGGATCTGCGGCGGCATCTTCACCAAGATCGCCGATATCGGTTCCGATCTTATGAAGATCATCTTCCACCTTCCGGAAGACGATCCGAAAAATCCCGGCGTCATTGCCGACTGTACGGGCGACAACGCCGGCGACAGCGTCGGTCCCACGGCGGACGGTTTCGAGACCTACGGGGTCACCGGCGTAGCGCTTATCGCCTTCCTGGCGCTGTCTCTTGCCACAAATCCGGCGATGGGCGGCAAGCTGATCGTCTGGATCTTCGCCATGCGCATCCTCATGATCCTCACCTCGCTGGCCTCCTACTTCCTCAACGACGCCGCCAGCAAATCCCTCTATACTGGAAAGAGGGAGTTTGATTTTGAGCAACCCCTGACCAACCTGGTCTGGATCACCTCCTGCGTCTCCATCATCGTCACCTTCATCGCGAGCTATCTCCTGCTGAACGACCTGCCCGCCGTGGGAGGTTCAATCTCCGCCTGGCTGGCACTGTCGATCATCATCAGTTGCGGCACCATCGCCGGAGCGCTGATTCCCGAATTCACCAAGGTGTTCACGAGCACCAATTCCCGTCACTGCGAAGAGGTCGTCAACGCCTCCCGTCAGGGGGGAGCGTCGCTGAACATCCTTTCCGGCCTGGTCGCCGGGAACTTCTCCGCCTTCTGGGAAGGCTTGACTATCCTGGTTTTGATGTTCATCGCCTATCTCGTCTCCCAGAGCGGTTCGGTCATGTCCCTGATGCCCGATGCCTTCAAGTTCGCCGCCCCGGTCTTCGCCTTTGGTCTCGTCGCCTTCGGTTTTCTGGGCATGGGCCCCGTCACGATCGCCGTGGACAGCTTCGGCCCCGTATCGGACAACGCCCAGTCCATCTATGAGCTCTCCATGATTGAAAGCCGCGAGGACGCGAAGGAAGTCGTCAGGAAGTACTTTGGTTGCGAAACGGACTTCGAGAAGGCCAAACACTATCTCGAGTCGGCGGATGGCGCGGGCAACACCTTCAAGGCCACGGCCAAGCCGGTGCTCATCGGCACCGCCGTCGTCGGGGCCACCACGATGGTCTTCGGGATCATCATCCTGCTGGAAGGCCTCTTTGGGAACGTCGTAGCCAAGCTCAGCCTGGTCCAGCCGGAGATCATCCTGGGCCTCCTCATGGGCGGCTGTGTCATCTACTGGTTCACCGGCGCCTCTATACAGGCCGTGGTGACGGGCTCCTACCAGGCCGTCGTCTACATCAAGGACCATATCAAACTGGACAAGAAAGAAGCCTCCCTCGCCGACAGCAAAGAGGTCGTCAGAATCTGCACGCTCTACGCCCAGAAGGGGATGATCAACATCTTCGTTGTCATCTTCTTCATGGCCCTGGCGCTCGCCTTTTTCAACGCTTACTTCTTCATCGGCTATCTGGTCGGCATCGCCTTCTTCGGCCTCTTCCAGGCGATCTTCATGGCCAACGCGGGCGGCTGCTGGGACAACGCCAAAAAGATCGTCGAAGTGGATCTCAAGCAGAAGAACACCCCGCTGCATGAGGCCTCCGTCGTCGGCGACACCGTCGGCGACCCGTTCAAGGATACCTCCTCGGTCTCCCTGAATCCCGTGATCAAGTTCACGACGCTCTTCGGTCTCCTGTCCGTGGAAATCGCCGTGACCATGCAGAACGTGGGCCTGAGGCTCGGCCTCGCGTCGCTATTCTTCCTCATTGCGCTCATTTTCGTCTACCGCTCCTTCTACGGGATGAGGATCACCGGTGAAAAACTCTAAGGATAAGTCTTGGTGTCGTCAGTCGCAAAAGGCGCCCCGTTTCCGGGGCGCCTTTTGCCCTTTCCGCTGCACTTCAAAATGGTTTGATGATGGATCACGACTCGCGAAGGATGATGCTGAGGGCCGTCGTCAGTTTGATCGTATCTTCATTGGCTTTCCTCAACCGGGCGCTGACGATTCTCGCTAAATTCAGCAGGATCCGGAACCCCAGTTCGTGGTCTGTCTCGGCAAGATTCAAAAAATCGTCTTTCTTGATTTCATAAAACCTGCACTTTGTCACGGTTTTGATCGTTGCCGTCCGCTGCATCGTCTCCAGGAGCGCGATCTCCCCGAATACGGCATGGCCTGATGCGTCCAGCCGGGTAAAGACCTTGTTTTTCCGGTTCTCTTCTTCATCCATATCTCCCCTGACGAGACTCTTGACAACCTCGACGGTCCCCTCCAGGATGATGTACAACGTATCCCCATCCTCCCCTTCCCGCATGATGACCTCGCCTTCCGCAAAAGTCACCTGCCGCGAGATCTTCAGTATCTTTCGGATCTGATCCTCGGTCAAATTCCTGAATATCTCGGTCTCGCGGAGGAGATCTCTTTCCTGTCCCATCGGCAGTCCTCCCGTTCAGCCCCTTCCGGGCATCGTTTTGGACAACACCACGGCGTGATCATCCGGACCGATAGTATAGTCATCCGGCGGGTTCACGATGACCCTCGCCTCATCCTTTTCGAAGTAAAAATCCTTCCCCGTCTCACGGATCTTTTCCCGGATGAAGGTATCGATGACGGAAGTATTGTCGGAAAGGAGGTCCTCGAGTTTTATCGCCCTTCTCTCCTTCAGGAAACCGATCAGGATGGCGTGATGTTTTTCACGGTAATGGAGAAACAGATCCCGGAAGGTCCCTCCCACGTATTGTCGCGGGATCTCAACGCGCCAGAACTTGTTGGTATCCCCCAGGGAGAGCATCCCGGAGATCAGGCGGGGAAGCCCCGGGGATTTGACTGCCGTGGCCAGGAGCGATCCGATATGCTCCCCCCGGACGATGATCTCGTCGACATTGGCCCGTTTAAGATGCTGCCGGTTTTCGCCGTCCAGGAGTTCCGCGACGGTCTTGATGTGCGGAGAGAGATACTTGATCGTGAGTGCCGCCAGGGTGGTCCTTTCGTCCGTTCGCTCCTGGGAATGGCCGCCGGAGACATCGGCCATGATCACGGCAAAGCGGGCGTGGACAATATTGGCCCGCTGGAGAACATCTTCCCGGACATAATCGCCCCGGAGAAATTTCAGGTTGAAGTTGTGGTATTTCAGCCGGAGCGATTCGATCTCATCCACCGAGAGTTGGTTGATCAGGACGATCGGCGAGTCGCCCATCGACCCATAGGTCGTCAGCCCTGCCAGCACCTCTTCGGTGTGCTGGTTCCAGCCGCAGATGACCACGTGATCCTTGACCTTGACTGTTTCCAAACCACGGCCCTCCTTGATTTTTTTCTCCACAAAGATGGAAGCGATTGTGGCGGTGAACAGGGACATCATGCCGACGCCGAAGAAGATAATTACAACCGCCACTAAACGGCCGCCGAGGGATACCGGAAAACGATCCCCGTAACCCACCGTTGCAATGGTCACCACGGCCCACCATAAGCCGTCCCATACGGAGCGGATATTGGAATCGTCCGCCTTCTGTTCGAAATAGTTCACACCGACGGAGCTGAGAAAGATGACGCTGATGGTTATGACCGCAATCAGAACGGAGCGGTGCCTGACCAATCCTCCCAGGAACTTGAGGTATCTCATCAGCGGAGACATAGGCTCTTGCCCACCTTTATTGCCGGCCCGGAGCCGCTGTTGCCAAAACCGGACGGGAACCCGCTCATGTTCCGCGGCTTCTCCCTTCTCCAAGCCTCAATTTTTATCATACGCGAAGAACTGCATGGTAAAAACGGCCCTCCCCTGCGTGGCCGAGCGGAGGTCCGTAGAATAGCCGAACATCGCCTTCAACGGAACCCTTGCCTTGATTTCGCTGACCGCCCCTTTGGGCGCGATGGCCTGGATCTCCCCCCGCCGGGCATTGATGTCGCCGATCACCTCCCCCATAAATTCGCTGGGGGTCATGATGTTCACCATCATAATCGGCTCCAGGAGTGCCGGATCTGCCTTCAGGCAGCCGTCGCGGAAGGCCGAGGAGGCCGCGATCCTGCATCCCAACGCCGTTGATTCACCCTCCCTCATGGTCCCTCCGAGGATGACGATCCGCACATCGATCACCGGATAACCCGCCAGGACGCCGCTCAATACCCCTTCGCGGATACCATCCTCCATAGCGGCCAGAAACTCCCCGGGAATGGCGGCCTCCGCTTCGAACCGGCGGACGATCTCGATCCCCCCTCCCCGCTCCTTCGGTTCCAGGAGAAGCTTCACATGTCCGAAATGTTTCTTTTCACCCAATTCCCTTTCAAACAGGCCTTCACACTCCACTCGCTTCTGAATCGTCTCCCGATGCATGACACGGGGCTTGCCCACGTTTACCCTGGCGTTGAACTCCCTCATCAGCCGGTCGATGATGATCTCGAGGTGGAGCTCCCCCATCCCGGAAATGACCGTCTGGGCCGTTTCCTCCTCATACTTGACCCGGAGCGTCGGGTCCTCCTCCATAAGCTTGTTCAGGGCGACGGTGAGCTTTTCCTGGTCTACCGGGGTCTTGGCCTCGATCGCCAGGCTGATGACCGGTTCATAAAACTCTATCGGTTCGAGGAGGATGGGATGCGCCTCATCGCAGATCGTATCCCCCGTTGTAATCTCCTTGAGCCCCATCACCGCGATGATGTCGCCGGCGCCCGCCTGCTCCACACGCTCCCGCTTGTTTGCATGCATTTTCAGGAGCCGGGCGATCTTCTCTTTCTTTCCCCGGCTGGCGTTGTAGAGTTCGTCGCCCGCGTGGATCCGTCCCGAATAGATCCGGACATAGGTCAGCTTCCTTCCCTCATCCTGCATGATCTTGAAGGCGAGCGCCGCCAGCGGCGCCCGGTCGCTGCTCTCCCGGATCTCCTCCCGCTTCGTCAGGGGATTGACACCCGTAACGGGAGGGATCTCTTCCGGTGAGGGAAGAAAATGGACAACTGCGTCGAGGACAGGCTGCACCCCCTTGTTCCGCAGGGCCGACCCGCACATGACGGGCACTATCTGGAGCGAAATCGTCGCTTTCCGAATGGCCGCAATGATCTCCTCCGCGGGAATCTCCACCCCATCGAGATATTTCTCGGCAATTGCGTCATCGATGTCGGCGAGAACGGCGATCATTCTGTCCCGCTGCTCCATCGCCAGCGGCAGGATCTCCTCCGGGATATCCGCACGCGCATAGGACAACCCTCTGGTAGCTTCATCCCAGGTGATGATCTGCCGCAGGATAAGGTCCACGACCCCCCGGAAGTTCTCCTCCTTTCCGAAGGGGATCTGAATCGGCAGCGGCAGTGAGTTGAACCGCTCCTTCATCATCCGGACCGTCCCGGAATAGTTTGCCCCGACCCGGTCCATCTTGTTGATGAAGGCGACCTTGGGAACGCCGTACTTGTCGGCCTGGCGCCAGACGTTCTCCGATTGGGGTTCCACCCCGCCCACCGCGCAGAAGACGACGACCGCCCCGTCCAGGACCCGGAGACTCCGTTCGACCTCGATCGTGAAATCGACATGACCCGGCGTGTCGATGATGTGGATCTCATGGTTTTCCCAGGCGCAGGTGGTCACCGCCGAGGTGATGGTGATCCCCCTCTCCTGCTCCTGCGGCATCCAGTCCATCACAGCCTCGCCGTCGTGGACCTCGCCCATCTTGTAGGATCTCCCCGTGTAGAAGAGTATCCGTTCCGTCATCGTGGTCTTGCCGGCGTCGATGTGGGCTACGATTCCTATATTCCGAGTGCGTGCAAGCTTGGATTTGGAGGCCATAGAAATTCACCGCAGAATGACACCGCTATCCTTCCTTCGGCGGCGCCGCCGGCGCGATCAGTTCGCGGTTCATGGTAAAGGGATTCCGGAGGCCGATATGCCCCTTGAGCGACTCCCTTTCCTTACCCCCGATCAGGATCTTCACCTTTTTGATCACCGGCACATTGGCGGTCAGGGTGTTGGTTATGGAGTAGACTGTGGCCATTTCTGCTGCGCTTCCCCCTGGATGATTCGCCACCAGAGAATCACTAAAACTGACGGAAAGGGTGTCACTGCCATCCATCCTGACGCTCTGAAGTTCTACTTTTTCCGGAAAGGTATTGACCAGTCCCGTTTTCGAGCCGGCCAGAAGGGCATTTATCAGCTCCTTTGCCTGTTCTTCCGTCGCCTTCTCCTTCGGGATGAGGCGTTTTTCGGGAACGAGAAAGCGTTCGTTGGCGTCGGAAAAAAAGAGGATCACTTCCTGTTTTTCCCTCTTTTGGGCTGCCGTGTGTTTTCCGGTGGCCGGAGGGTAGATATAATCGAACAGGGTGATGAAGAAAATGGCCAGAAATACCACAAAGGCCACAACAATCACCGAAAACAGCGCAAATTGCCGCTTTTTTTTCGTTCTTTTATGTTTGACCTCTTCGGTTCGTCTTGCCTTCTTTGTAGCCATGATTCAATCCTTAAGGGCTTCCTCCGGATTCCCCTTTATCTGCTGAGCGCCCCACTATCCATTGTGATCCGAAGACCCATGATTACCATTGACCCACCAGTCACTCTTGTCCTTAAACCACCAGTTGGAGGAGTCCGTATCGAGGATGCTACTGGCCAGTTTCCGGGCGTTATCCGTGGCGAGACGCAGGACGGCGAAGCGAATCCACTCCCGGCTGTATTTGTTTCCCAGATCGCCGCACTCCTTCAACTGGAGGATCAGCGAAAGCTGATCGGCGTCATGGGCAAGTAGAGATTCCTTCGTCTCCTTCCGGTTGAACTCGTCGAGAACCGCTTCGATCTCCCCGCCGAAAAAAAGCGGCTCCGCAAGCTCCCGGACTGCCTTCTTCTCATCCACCGTCACATACTTCTTGTTCATGTAATTCATATCGCCCGTGCGGGCCTCCGGCAGATCGTGGACCAGACAGAGGCGGAGAACCTTCAGCTCATCCGCCAGGGGCTCCATCTTGCACAGGACGTACCCAATGTAAAGCGTCCTCAGGATATGCTCGGCTACCGATTCGCACCCGGAACCAAGGAACTGGAATCCGCTCCGGGGCGTTTTTTTCAGCATCCCGACTTCGAACAGAAAATCCGCTATCTCCTTCATCTTTTCAACCGCCAATGATCAATGACTCGTCTATCTCCCCTATTCCCTTTTCAGGATCCGGATCCGGTTCGCCATCATCTCGGAGATTTTTCTCACCTGAAGCTGGAGCGCGGCGATCCCTTCCGGTTTCATCGCCGCCACCCGGTCCACCTGTTCCTTCCAGTATTCCAGGAGAGTGATCTCGTTATCCTTCACTTTGCGCTCCAGACGAGTCTGGATCTCCTTCAGCAAAACCGCCTGCTGGTCCCTTTCCGCCATCGTACCTCCCGACCGGATTTCCGCCTACGCTCATACCCGATCATCATGTCAGTATATATATCACGGAAACCCGATTGTGCAACCACGAAAATGCCGCTTTTCTCGGTAAAAATACGCACTATTCCTGCTGTACTTTTTCGCAGGTTTATCGTATAATTTTTCTTAATTTCCTGCGGCGCCTTCATGGCTACAGAGGCGTTTTCTCTGACATACAAGGATTCATTTTCCCTCGACAACCGAACGCAGACGCGGAGAAACAGTCATTATACAGCGGCAACTTCAAAGGAGGAAACGGTCATGTCGCTTGATTTCGAATTCACGCCGGAACAGAAGATGATCGAGGAAAGCGTCTGGCGCTGGGCATCCGGCTGGCTGGAACCCCAGATGGAGGATCTCTACGAGAAGGATCAGATGCCCCCGGACCTCTTCCGGGAACTGGGCAAAATGGGCCTTAACGGTATTGTCTTTGAGGAAGAATACGGCGGTACGGGCCTCGGTTATGTGGAGACCCTCCTCGTCTACGAAACAATCGGCCGGGTGAGCAACGCCCTGGCCATGACCGTGGGCGCCAGCCAGACCCTCTGCTTCGACAACTTCCGGCGGAACGCCTCGGAGGAACAGAAGACGGCGATCCTCCCCAAGGCCTGCAGCGGGGAGTATATCGGTTGCCTGGGAATCACCGAACCCAACGCCGGTTCCGATGCGATGGGAATGACGACCCAGGCCGTGAAGGTCGGGAGCCGATACGTCATCAACGGGAGCAAGACCTTCATCACCAACGGCACCGTCGCCGATTTCATGCTCTTCTACGCCAAGACCAATCCGGCCCGCGGGGCGCACGGGATCTCCGCCTTTTATTTCCTCACCGACGGCGTGAAGGGCCTCCACCGGGAGAAGATCAAAAAATGGGGGATGCGGTCCTCCCCCACGGCCCTGATCACATTCGAGGACATGGAACTGCCTGAAGAAAATCTCATCGGCGGCCTGAACCGCGGCGGAGCGATCCTGACCAACGGCCTCTGCACCGAGCGGATCACCTTGAGCGGCTGCTGCCTCGGTTCGCAGCGGGCCTGTCTCGAACTTAGCCTCCGGTACGCGAAGGAAAGGATCCAGTTCGGTAAGCCGATCGCCTCTTTCCAGTTCATCCAGGGGAAACTGGCCGATATGTACACGGGCTACATGGCCTCCAAGTGGATGGCCTACAGCGCTGCCGCCTACTGTGACAGCCTGGAAAAAAAGGTCGGTGGAAAGGGAACCGACCTTGACCGCAAGGCTGCCGCCGCCCTCCTTTTCTGTGGAGAAATGGGGACAAAGGCGGCTGCCGACGCTGTCCAGATCCACGGTGGTTACGGCTACTGTCCGGAATATCCCGTATCCCGGCACTACCTCGACCAGAAGCTCTGGGATATCGGCGCCGGAACCGCGGAAGTCCGACGGATGATCATCGCCCGGGAGCTGCTCCGGGACGACTTCGGGAGCGGACGCTGACTGGGAAAAAGAAAGAATCACCGCCCCTTCCTTCCCTTTCCGGGAAATCATTGGCGGAAAAAGAGGAGATGAACATGGTGAAGATTTCTCAGCAAACGGGCGTCTGGAGCAACTGCAGGAAGAGCTTGACTCGATTGCCGGAGAATGGACAGCCACTCCGGAGTCAGTCCACGATCTTGTTTCGGATCGCCCTCATCGCCCTTGCCGGCATTCTCCCGCCGCTCCTTCTCCCCCCGCCGCTTCCGGCGCGAGAGGACAGCGCCCGCCTCGTTTTTCAGAAAACAGCCGTCCTCCCCAAAAGCCGCGTCCACGTAGTGAAAAAAGGGGAATGGCTTGCCGGCATTCTCCGAAACGAGTATGGGGACGAACCGGTTTCCCACACCCTGATCCGCAAACTGAACCCGGGAATCCGGAACCTGAACCGGATCTATCCCGGGCAGCGGATCCGCCTCCCCGTCCGGGAAAAGACCGATCTTCCCGAACCGGCGAACGCTGTGCGCAAGGAAAGCGCATCCCCGGCGGCGATCTACCGGATCCGGAACGGGGATTCCATCAGCCGTATCATCCTTGCCGAACTGGGCGTCAGTCCGGAGGAAGCCCTCCCAACCTACCGCCTCATCCGGCAGTTGAACCCCGGGATGGAAGACCTGGCCCAACTCCAGGCCGGGCAGATCCTTCATCTTCCCCCGGGGCTAGCCCCGCCGGACGCCCGGGCGGCGGAACCCGCGCAAGCCGACACGAGACTGGCCGAAAAAGTCCCCGAAAAGGCGACCGCGAAAACACTGCCGCTTACGGAAGGCCTGCTGGGGATAATCCAGCCGGTCATCAGCAGGATGAAGGGAACGGTCACCGCCAGGGGAAATTACTTCATCCCCATCGAGGGAAGCGTCCAGGTCACGATCAATTGTTTCCTGATCCCGGTCGTCGAACTGGATGACGGAACGACGGTTTTTCTCGATTTCGGCAACCGCCTGTCGGAAGACCTCAAAGGCGTGATCCGCAGATCCTGGTCGAACTATGCGTTCCTTGTGGCGGAAGAACTCCGCGACGACCTCGCCGCCCTCCAGCAGGTCATCAACCATTCCCGGAAATACAGGATGGTTAAAGCCGACCGCCCCCTGACCCTGATCTCGAAACCGGATATTCAGGTCTTTCCCGACTGGATTATCGCCGGCAAAGAGACGGCAGGCGCCGCACCTTACCGTCAGGGGATCTTCCTCATGGGTGGCGGCGAACGCCCTTTACCTCCGGATGTCCGGACCTTCGCAGAAAAAAACGGTTTCGTCATCACAGAGATCTCGGACGGCCGGGCGGTCGCTTCCCCTGTCTCTTCGCCGGCGGCGGCGATTCCCGATCTGAGCGGCATGAGGGGCATCGCCCTCGCGGAGCGTCTCCTTGCGACCATCGGTGAGAAGCCTGTCCGGAACGCCGAGGTCGTCATCTTCGACCAGGCGCGCGACGGTTTCAACCTCTCCATCATGGCCGATCTGCTCCTTGTGAAGGGAGAAAAGCGGTTCATCCTCC
>MICJ01000076.1:0-15943 GCA_001830835.1 Syntrophobacterales bacterium GWC2_56_13
GGCAGGATTCAGGGATGATTTTGAAGAAGGATTTTTGATCCCAGCCCGCGACTTGCCTCGGGCTTTGTCCATTCAAATTTTGGGGGAAATGGAGCGGTCTCGGAGAGGTATGGCATCCGGGGCGTGCCTGCCTTGATTCTCCTGGACGAAGAGGGGATGATCGTGGGAGGGCAAAGTTTCATCGACCCGTTGCTGGCGAATATGTTCAAAGGGAAGAAATCTGCTGACAACCTGCCGATATGAAGGCGATGTTCAATCACGCCGCATGAAGCCAATTTTCATCGTTTTTTCAAAGCGCTACTGTCTTTATTATGGAGGTGATGATCATGTTGTTGGGAATCGGGCTGGTGATTTGCGTCGCCATGTTTGTCGGCATGTTTGTAGTCGGAGGATCGACCGTCGAGATCCGCTCGGAACGCCTTCAAAGGACCGTACAGACGGATCAAGGCGGCGGGCAGGACAGGGGCGGAGAGCCGCAGGTGATGCGCGGAGGTGATGATGCCGTCGGGACCGACACGGGCGGCGGGTATAAAGAGGAAACGGAAAAGGAAAAGCGAGAGCCTTAACCCGGCAATCTTCAATCGGATGCGGTGATGAAGAGGGATGGCCGGGATGGCGTCTATTGACGCGAACGCCGGCGAATGGGATTGCATGACACATGGATATCGATATATAATCACATCATTCATGCTCACCGGAGAACATCCGGTAAGTTCTATTTCTCAAAGACCCTGGGTTTCCATGTGAGTTATCGATATGGGTGTACATAAGAAATTGATCGTCAGACTCGTCCTGGCCTGGGTGGTCCTTTCCATTGCCGGATAAAACGGGGGTGAGTGTGGGGCAGAAGGGAGACGAGGGGATGAAACGAGCTGCGGTGGTCCTGCTTTCGGGGGGGCTTGACAGCACGCTGGCCGTGAAGATGATGGTCGAGCAGGGGATCAAACTCACGGCGGTCCACTTTACAAGCCCCTTCTGCAACTGCAGCTCGCGGAAGACCGGCTGCCGGCATCAGGCGCGCAGGGTTGCCGCGGAATTCGGTGTGCCGATCCGTGTGGTGGTAAAGGGGATGGATTATATGCGGATCGTCGAGAAGGCCCCCCACGGATACGGCCGGGGGATGAATCCCTGCATCGACTGCCGGATCTACATGCTGCGGAAAGTCTCCGGGATGATGGCCGAAATCGGCGCCTCCTTCGTGGTCACCGGCGAGGTGCTGGGCCAGCGTCCCATGTCGCAGCACCGGCAGGCCATTGAGATCATCGAGAAGGAGAGCGGCCTTGCGGGGCGCATTCTCCGCCCCCTCTCGGCGCACCATTTTCCGCCGACCCTTCCGGAAGAAGAGGGGATCGTGGACCGCGGCCGTCTCCTGGCTATCTCGGGCCGGTCGCGGAAGGACCAGATCGCCCTTGCAGAGGATCTCGGCATCCGGGATTACCCTTGTCCGGCGGGAGGATGCCTCCTCACCGATCCGGATATCGCAGGCCGCCTGCGGGATCTCTTTGCCCATGTCCCCGGCTACACACACAGGGATCTCGTGATTCTGACCATCGGACGCCATTTCCGCCTGAACCCCCGCCTTCGGGTCATCCTCGGACGATCCCAGGAAGAAAACGAGAAGCTCCTTGCTCTTGCCGCTCCGGCGGATGTCGTCTTCATGCCGGAAAATTTCCGGGGACCGACGGCCCTGGTCCTGGGAGAGTCTGAGCCCGCCACGGAGAAGATTATCGGAGAAATCATCCCGGCCTACAGCCAGGATGAGCTCGATGTATGGGTTGTCCGGAGAGAGGCCATCGGCGGCGAATCGTTGACGTTCGCGGGTAAGAAAAAAGCTGCAAGAGATGCCTTTGCCCCTCTGCGAATCGGAAGGGGTTGAGAAAGCATATGGTAAGTGGTTCCCATTACACTGCCGCGTCTGCGCGAACGCAAAGAGGATATTCCCCCGCAGATCCGGATGCTGTCACAAGATCAGGAGAAGGACGACTTTACAATCCCCTCGGGGATCAGCCTCGACGAGATGGAGAGGGCGCTGATCGTCAAGATGCTCGCCGAGACGGGCGGCAACCGGACCCGGACCGCGGAGATCCTCGGCATCAACCGCCGCACCCTTCAGAACAAACTCAAACAGTACGCGCTCGACACCCAGGGTGCTGGGCAACCCTCACCATAACCGTCTTTCCTTCCGTGTTCCGCAAGTGCTGAAAAAGTTCTCACTTCAATAGCGGATCATATCTATTCCGGGAGAAAATTTCGCGCCCCGCGACCATCCGATACAGGCAGGGGAAGCCTTTGTGAGTAATTAAAATATTTAATTACGAATAGTTATCAATGTAACCTTCAGAAGGAGGATAAAATGAAGGAGCTATTGGTACCGACAATTTTGGGTGTGTTGCGGCTAAACCAAAGGACCTGCCCGCCGGGGGATCGTCTGGCTCGAAGACGGCAGGATTCAGGCATGATTGCAAGGAAAGGAGGAAGCATATGAAGTCTCTCGTAATATCGTTTATTCTCCTTCTGGGGGTCATCTCCGCGTTTCCC
Source organism: Syntrophobacterales bacterium GWC2_56_13 (assembly GCA_001830835.1). Taxonomy (GTDB): domain Bacteria; phylum Desulfobacterota; class Syntrophia; order Syntrophales; family UBA5619; genus JAKAFS01. The sequence goes on from MICJ01000076.1 coordinate 2,539, forward strand.
GCGCATGCCCTCCAAAGCGACGAGAAATCCGATGAATTTGTGTTGGAGAACGTCGATGCCATTCAGGCCATTGCCATTGCCAACCAATGGAAGTGGTCCAATAAGGAGATCAAAAGCTCCGTGAATTCCCGGGAGGTGGTATTCCAATTTCCCGGTGGAAAGGTCAAAAAGATCCCGCTTTCAGAAGAGAAAATGGTAGTCGCTTTTGCGCCCTACATAAAAGGGACGCATGCGTGCATTACGCATAATTTTTCCTCCTGTCAGGGGGAGTTGGTCCAGCAAACGTTTTCTGTAAAGGCCGTTGACCAGGATAATAAAAATGTCCTGGTCGATGAAACAATTACTACCCTGCAAAATGGTTTTTTTGAAATCTGGCTTCCGAGAAACCGCAGGATCATGGTGAGCGTTCGGGGAGGGGATCTCATAGCCAAAGGCGTGATTGAAACGTTCCCTGACAGCAAGACCTGTGTAACCACGTTTCAATTGCAGTAAAAGAAAAGAGGGGAGATTCTTTTCATAACCTTTTGTGTTGCAACGCAACAAGGATTTTTCATTGATGCTCTCTACAAAAAATCAGTAAACCATCAACATTAACCCGGCAAGCTACAGTCATGCGAGGGAATAACGAGAGGGGCGCGGGAAGGCGGTTATCAACGCGATCGACCGTGGAATTGGATTGCGCTAATGAACCTATTGATTTACTCTCCGCAAGTAGCCCCTTTTTCGGGGGAAACGTTTTGAAAGGAGGAAAGGACAATGACAGGTAAAACGGCAAAGACCATTTTTTGGTTGGGCACATTGTCGTCGGCCATCATCTTTCTGTGGCTGACCTACGATTTCCACCAACAGGAACCAAAATTCGCAAAGACCGATCAGATAAACGATCAGGTGGTGGCAGGGAAAAAAGTCTGGCACAAGTACAACTGCAATGACTGCCACACCATTCTCGGGTTCGGCGGCTATTACGCGCCGGACATGACAAAGGCCTACTACCGGCTGGGCGAAAATAACATCATCTCTATCGTCATGAATCCGGAACTGGTTTACAAAGACTCTTTCCGCAAGATGCCCCATTTAGGAGTCACGAAGGAAGAGGCGGTAAATCTGGTTGTCTTTCTCAAGTGGGTGGGCACTATCGAAAACCGTCATTGGCCTCCCCAGGATGAAAAATTTGTCAAGGCCTTCCGGTTGCGGGAGGCCAATGCCCAAAAACTGGACAAAACAGATATCATCATGGGCGCCTGTGGCGGCTGTCACAGTCTGGAAACCCTGGGCCGCAAAATAGCCGGCGATTTCAATGACATCGCCAAGCGGATCAGTTACGACAAGGATACCCTGGTGAAATACATTCATGACCCCCAATCGGTCAAGCCGGGAACTGCCATGCCCCCCCAGAATGTATCCCCGGAAACGGCGGCCATTATTTCCGATTTCATCTTGAGCTTGAAAGCAGGAAAGGAGGTGCAGAAATGATACGTTACGAAAGTCAAAAAGTGGCCCGCTATTACCTGGGGCTGGCCCTCATCCTCTTCTGTCTTCAGGTGGCAATGGGATTGTGGCTGGCCATCAATTACGCCTTCACCCTCCCCCAGGGACTGGTTGATGTCTTTTCTTTTGCCACGGCCCGGGCCATTCATACCAACACCTTGGTGGCATGGATGCTCCTTGGTTTCATGGGGGGCAGCTACTTTATCCTTCCCATAGAGTGCAAGCGCGAGCTGTTCAGCGTTAAAATTGCCTATTTGCAACTCCTCATCTTTGCCGGCACTGCCGTTACCGCCGTGATCGGCTTTCTTTTCGGCTGGACACAGGGGAAGCCGCTTCTGGAAATCCCCGTTCCCCTCGATTTTCTGATCGTCGTTGCCGCCCTGCTGTTTGTCGCCAATGTGGCGATGACGATCATCCTGGCTAAAGAAAGATCGATCATCCAGTGGATGCTGCTGGCAGGGGTGACGTTCCTGGCTGTCCTTTACCTCTTCGGCATGCCCTTCTTCAAGGATCTGAACGTGGACTATTACTACTGGTGGTGGGTCATCCATCTCTGGGTGGAGGGCGCCTGGGAACTGTTTACCGCCGCCATTGCCGCCTTCATCATCATCGAAGTGACCGGGGTAGAACGCAAGGTTGTAGAAAAGTGGCTTTATGTGGAAACAGGCCTTTTCCTCTTTACCGGCCTTGTCGGGACCGGTCATCATTATTACTGGATAGGCTCACCTGATTACTGGCTCTGGTGGGGAGGAATCTTCAGCGCCCTGGAGCCCCTCCCGGTGGCCCTCATGGTGCTAGACACCTGGATGCATATCAGGGAAAGGAAGAATCCCATCGTGAACCCCTTGTTATGGACCTACATCATGGGACTGGCCCTCTTCCATTTTTTAGGGGCCGGCGTTTTCGGATTCATCCATACCCTGCCTCCCGTCAACTACTACACCCACGGTAGCCAGATCACCGTTTCCCACGGTCACCTGGCATTCTTCGGCGCCTACGCGCTGCTGAATCTCGTTGTCTTCTATTTTGCCATGCCGCAGTTGAAAGGCATCGAAAAATTCGACGACCGGCTCGGCGTGTGGGGATTCTGGACGATGGTTACGGCGATGATTTTCATAGGACTTATCTTCGGCGTCGCGGGCGTTCTTCAGACCTACCTGGAAAGAATCCTGGATCTGGGCTACCGCACCGCCCAGATGAATATGATGTTCTGGTTCAGGGCCGTGCTCTTCTTCGGGGCTATTTTCCTGAGCGGCGTGCTGATGACGGTGTATCATCTCTTTACCTTGAAGAAGGCTGCGGATTAACTCGTTTTTTCAAGAGTGGGCCGGAAGACCTGATATACGACCGAGCGCGCCTGATTTATAGTCAAAATGTCCATCCTTTCGGGAGAAAGCCGGGATATTTTGTTTCTCAAATGCCTTGCGACCCGGTGTGAGTTATTGACATGCATGTTCACAGGAAATTGATCATAAGGCTGTTTTTGGCCTGGATTCTCCTTTCCGTCCTGATCGGCTCGGTCGTGTTCTTCATGGAAATGAGGAAGATCGACGCCTATGTCGTCGCGCTGGCCTTGGAGAAATCCCGTGATTTCGAGAGGGACCATGGTAAATTTCTCAATAATCCTGATCAACTACATCTTGAACGCCTCCGGGAGGAAACCCGGAAGCACATCAAAGATGAACATTTCATTGCCGTCAATCTCTATAATTGGGACCGGGAACTGATCGTCGAGGCGAGTCATCCTACCGCCTTTCTTATCGAAAAGGAAATCAGCAAGCACCGCCGTGACATGGTCATGACGGATGACGCTCATTTCCAGCGGTTCTACGGCAAGGGCGGCCAGATCTTCGTCATGGTCCAGATACCCCTGAAGACAACCGGCCGGGAGACCGCAGGGTATTTCGAGGGGGTTTATAAAGTGGACCCCCGGACAATGGCGGAGATCAAAAACCGTATCCTTCTCTCCCTCCTGCAGGTCGTGGTGATCATCTTCTTCACGGCACTGGCGATCTACCCGATCTTCCTGTTTCTGAACAGAGGGCTAATCAGACTGACCGGTGATCTATTCCATGCCAATATCGGGATGCTGAAGGTCTTGGGCGGGGCCATCGCCAAACGGGACAGCGACACAAACACCCACAATTACCGCGTGACGATCTACGCCATTCGTCTCGCAGAAGCCGTTGGTTTGCAGAGGGAGTATATCGCCTGCCTCATCAAGGGCTCGTTTCTCCATGACGTGGGGAAGATCGCGATCGGTGATCGCATTCTCCTCAAACCGGGGAAACTCACGGATCAGGAGACGGCGATCATGAAGACCCATGTGCGCCATGGCGTCGACATCATTGATCATTACGAATGGCTGAAAGATGCCTCGGATGTCGTCCGGTATCATCATGAGAAATTTGACGGCAGCGGTTACGAAGCCGGTCTCAAGGGGCATGATATTCCGATCAATGCCAGGATCTTCGCTGTGGCTGATGTCTTCGACGCCCTCACTTCCCGGCGTCCCTACAAGGAGCCGTTTGCCTTGGAAGCGGCCATGCGGATCCTGACGGAGGGCAGAGGAAGCTTTTTTGATCCGATGCTGATTGATTCCTTTCTTTGGACGGTGTTGCCGATGGGGGCCAAAGAAACGCCAAAATTACCTTCCAGGTGAAGTTCAGTCCCTTCCCGGAGGCAAAGCAGGTGCGGCTTTGGGTGCCCTATCCCATGTCGGATCAGAATCAGGAGATTACAAACATCACCGTGAAGGGAAATTACTCTTATGCAGGTATCTTCAGAGAGGGAAAGGCACTGAACAATATCCTTTACTCAGAATGGAAGGACGTACCGGGAGAGAAGGTGATGACGTACTCGTTTGTCGTCAAGCGTCGAGATGTCACAATGGATGGCCAACCATTCAGTCATTTGCCCCTGGCGTCGGAAGAATTCAAAGAGTTTCTCGATACATCGTTTCTCGGATCCGCGGCGGAGACGAGGGTTAAAAGGCTTGCGGGGGAGATAACGAAAGGGAAAACCACCTGTCTTGCAAAAGCGAGGGCCGTCTATGACTGGATTGTGGAAAACATGCATCGCGACCCGCATGTTAAGGGATGCGGCTTTGGCCAAGTGGAGACGCTGCTGGAAAGTATGGGGGGCAAATGCGCGGATATTCACTCGGTTTTTGTAGCTCTTGTACGAAGCGCAGGCATCCCCGCCCGGGAGATTTATGGGATCAGAATTCCCAAAGGGAGCGAAGGCGACATGACCAAAGCCCAACATTGCTGGGCGGAATTTTACCTTACGGAGCATGGGTGGATCGCGTCCGATCCGGCGGCCGTGAGAAAAATCATGCTGGAAGAGAAGCTCTCCTTGGAACAGGCCAAAAGGTATCGGGAATACTATTTCGGCGCCGTGGATGAAAACAGAATAGTCTTTGGAATTGGGAAAAATATCCGGTTGAACCCTGTCCAGTCCGGCGAACCCCTGCTTTATTTCATGTATCCATACGCCGAGGCGGACGGGAAGCCCTTGAACGAAGATCTGTATGGATTCAATCTGGGATACCGGATCGGATATCGGGCGCATTAAGGCAAAAGCAGGATGAGCGGGTTCGGCGGGATGGTCAGCTTTCAGCTCTGAGGGGGAAGAGGAGATGCGAAGGTTTTTTTCAAGAATCTAATAAAATTTTCCTTGACAAAGTGCTTTTGATATATTACCTACTATTCCAATGGACATTGTAGAGAACAATGGTAATGGTTAGGAATAATTTAATTGAAAAGGGGTTTCAGAGTGCAGGCAATGGGAAAAAGAGCAGGATCTCCTTTATCACAGCAAGGCGGTAGCAATATCTTTGCGGAATTCGTCTGCCGCACCGTGATGATGTGTTGTCCCAACGTCATGTGTTTCCTCTGGGAAGAGGGATATCCGCTTATGTAGCCTGCCGACTGATTAGGGCATAAAGGAAAACCCACTACCCGGAAATCGGTGCTTCAAGATAGTGGGTTTTTTTATTATGAGTGGCGATCTCGTTTAGCGGTTGATAAGGGATCGAGTAATTTGCTTTTGTCATTATGAGAAATGAAATGACGATCAAGACGCCTCAATTGCGATTCGAATCGCTGGCGGTCCACGGCGGGCTGGAGAACGGGCCATGCGGGCCGACGACGGTTCCTATCGTCCAGTCATCTGCATTCGCCTACGAAAGAGCGGAAGCGCTGGAAGATGCATTCAGGGGGAGGAAAGCCGCTCCGGTCTACACGCGCCTCGGCAATCCCACAACGGGGGCGCTTGAAAAGAGACTGGCCCTTTTGGAGGGAGGCCTCGCTGCTGTGGCGACCTCCTCCGGCATGGCCGCCATTGCGACTGCCGTAATGAGCATAGTCCGAAGCGGTGATGAGATTCTGGCATCCTCGTCGCTTTTTGGAGGCACGTTTTCCCTTTTCCGGGATACGCTGTCGTATTAAACTTGATTGAGAAACGGTTTCTGCCCCTCCTGCAAGAGGCGAGGGGAAAGAATGCCGCATTATTGACCACCATGGCCGGAGACGTCCACGCTCTCGCCCGAGCCGTCGAAAAGCTTTACGAAGGGATGGACGATTCGCTGAAATTCCAGCAGGAAAAGGAAGGAGCAGCGGACATTGCCAAAACGGACGTAACAGCTTCCCGGAAGCCTGAGGACAGGGCACAGGTATTTAAGGACCTGCGTGGTATTTCCTGCCCGATGAATTTTGTTAAGACCAAGCTGGAACTGGCGAAGCTTGAGAGCGGTTAGCTCTCGGGGTCTTCCTGGATGATGGGGAGCCGATCGACAACGTCCCCCGTTCCGTTACCGAGGAAGGACACAAGGTGACAGAACTGGCCAAAGTGGGCGACTACTGGTCCGTGCTGATAGAGAAGCTTTGATCATGGCAGAAAAACACTACCGCAGCGTCGTCAAGGCAGTGTCCTGGAGGGTATTGGGCACACTGGATACCATCGTGATTTCCTTTCTGGTGACCGGGAGAATCAAGCTTGCCCTTTCTATAGGGGCGGTGGAACTCTTTACAAAAATCGCCCTGTACTACGCCCATGAGAGGGTATGGAACAAGATACCCCTGGGACGGTATGAGTCGCCAAAGGATTATGAAATATGACGGGGAAAAAACTGGCAGAATACAGACAACTGCTGGCAGGCAAAGACGCCGCCGAGGTGCTGGCCTGGTCCTTGGATGAATTTGGTCCCCAAAAAGTGGCCCTGGCATCCAGCTTCAGTACTGAAGACCAGGTGCTGAGCCACATGCTGAGCAAGATCAGCCTCTCCGCCCGCATCTTTACCCTTGATACGGGTCGGCAGTTTCAGGAAACCTACGACGTCATGCAGCGCTCCATGGATAAATTCGGCCTCCGCTACGAGGTCTGCGCGCCCGCTGCGGAAGATCTTGTCGCACTGCTTGCCGACGCAGGACCTAATGCCATGTACCAGAGCCTGGTCAAGCGGGAGGCCTGCTGCGCCGTCAGAAAACTGCGACCTCTGGAAAAAATTATGCAAACTATTGACGCCTGGATCTGCGGTTTGCGCCGGGATCAGGCTTTGACAAGAAAAGACCTGGAAATCATCGAGTGGGATATCCAGCAGGGCAAATATAAGATTTCCCCCCTTATCAATTGGAGTGAAGCGGACGTCTGGCGATATATCAAAGATAACGGGATACCTTACAATGCCTTATACGATCAGGGTTTCAGGAGCATCGGCTGCGCACCCTGCACTCGCGCCACCGGTCCCGATGAAGATATCCGCTCCGGGCGCTGGTGGTGGGAAGAACCGGAACATAAAGAGTGTGGGCTGCATAAGCGATAGCTAAGGGTTATGGATAATCTGGATAAACTGGAAGCAAAAAGCGTTTACATCCTGCGGGAAGCCTACCGGGAGTTCAAAAACCTGTGCATGCTCTGGTCCATCGGCAAGGACAGCACCGTTCTCCTGTGGCTGACCCGCAAGGCCTTCTTCGGACACGTGCCGATTCCGTTGGTCCACATCGACACCCATTACAAGATACCGGCGATGATAGAGTACCGGGACCGTCTGGCGTTGGAATGGCGCCTGAACATGATCTATGGTGAAAATGCGGAGGCGCTGGCAGCCAAAGAGACTTTTCCCGACGGCCGGGTGGATCGCCTGACCTGTTGCTGGAATTTGAAGAGCGAGGCCCTCAAACGCACCTTATCGGGCGAATGGCCCCGTTATCGGCTGAACCTGGATTTGCAGCGGTATCAGGAGGATAACAACCGGGAACCCTACACCGGCGTCATTGCCGGCGTCCGGGCCGACGAAGAGGGCAGCCGGTCCAAGGAACGTTATTTCTCCCCCCGGGATAGAGAAAATGAATGGGATGTGGGCGATCAGCCTCCGGAATTGTGGAACCAGTTCAAAACCGATTTTGCCCCGGGCACCCATGTACGCATCCACCCGCTCCTGGACTGGACGGAACTCAACATCTGGGAGTACATCAAGCGGGAGGATATTCCTGTGGTTCCGCTCTATTTCGACCAGGGGGATGGCCGGCGCTACCGCTCGCTGGGCTGCTGGCCCTGCACCAAACCCATTGCTTCCGGCGCCAGAAATGTGGCTGAGATAATCAGGGAATTAAGCAGCGGCCAGTTGGCCAATATCGCCGAAAGGTCGGGACGGGAACAGGACAAGGAGGACAGTGGCGGCCTGGAGACACTGCGCAGAGGAGGTTACATGTGAATATGCTGCCAAGGGGACAAATGAACATCGTCGTATTAGGACACGTGGATCACGGCAAGAGCACGGTCATCGGCCGGCTCCTGGCCGACACCCATTCCCTGCCCGAGGGGAAGCTGGAACAGGTAAAAGCTACCTGCGAAAGAAACGCCCGGCCCTTTGAATATGCCTTCCTGCTCGACGCCCTCAAGGACGAACAGGCGCAGGGCATTACCATCGATACGGCCCGCTGTTTCTTCAAGACGGCCCTGCGGGATTACATCATCATTGATGCGCCGGGTCATCTGGAATTTCTTAAAAATATGGTCACCGGCGCCGCCCGGGCAGAGGCGGCGCTCCTCGTGATCGACGCCCAGGAGGGCATTGCCGAAAACTCGCGCCGCCACGGCTACCTGGCCGCCATGCTGGGCATCACCAGGATTGTCGTCCTGATCAATAAGATCGATCTGATCGGCTATGACGGCGCTGTCTTTGCAGGGATCAAACAGGAATACGCTGATTTCCTCGACGGTGTGGGAATAGTGCCGGTGGGTTTCGTCCCTGTTTCCGCCCGCGAGGGGGATAACATTGCCACGAACAGCGCCCATACGCCCTGGTATCAAGGCCTGACCGTGCTGGAACATTTGGATGCCTTTGAGAAGACGGCCGGAAATGAACATAACCCCTTCCGTTTTCCCCTGCAGGATATCTATAAATTCACCGCCGATAACGATGACAGGCGGATATTTGCGGGCACCGTGGAAACGGGGTCGATAAAAACGGGCGAGGGGGTTATTTTCCTGCCCTCGGGGAAAAAATCCCGGATCAAATCCATCGAAGGTTTCCATACCTCCGGAGGAAGTGCGATCGAGGCCGGATACGCCACGGGTTTTACGCTCTCGGAAGAGGTGTACGTCCGGCCGGGGGAAATCATCTGCAAGGACGGGGAGGAGCTGCCCCATGTCTCTTCCCGCCTGCGGGTCCACATCTTCTGGATGGGCCGGTCACCTCTGATCAAGAACCGGAAATACAAGTTAAAACTGGCCACCAGCCGATCATTTGTGCAACTGGCAGAAATATTGAATGTTATTGACGCCTCCGATCTGACCCGCAGCCGGGAAAAACAGCAGATTGACCGTTACGACGTAGCCGAATGCATCCTGGAAACCACCCGCCCCATTGCCTTTGACCTGGTCTCGGCCAACGAAGCCACGGGGCGTTTTGTCATCGTGGATCATTATGAGATCGCCGGCGGGGGTATTATCATGGAGAGCATCCCCGATGCCGATTCCACTCTCAAAGACCATATCCGGCGCCGCGAGACCTCCTGGGAAAAGGGCGACGTGACGTCCAGCCATCGCCAAAGCCGCTACCAACACAAGGCCAAGTTCATCCTCTTTACCGGCGGTGCGGATCTGAAGAAAAGGGAGATTGCCCGGGCACTGGAAAAAAGCCTTTTCGAAGAAAACTTCATCACCTACTACCTGGGAATGGAAAATATGGAAAGCGGCCTGGATGCCGATGTCACTGATGTCCACGAACAAAGGGAAGAGCACCTCCGACGGTTGGGCGAGCTGGCCCGGATTCTCACTGATTCCGGACAGATATTCATTACGGCGGTCGGGGATATCGACGACTACGATCTGGAAATACTGAAGATGTTGAACAGCCCGAATGAAATCCTCGTGGTCAACGTGGGACCGGATAATTTCAACAATTTCCAAGCAGATCTCTCCGTGGGCGAGGATGCCGAGGTGGCGGCAACGGTAAACCGTATCTACGACCTGCTGCGCCGGGAAACGATCATCCCCGACTACAGCATCTGACAACCGGCAACCCACAGCATTGATAATGAAGCGTATGTCGATAGGTGAAGAGGTGATAACAAAGGCTTGATTTGATAATGTTTTATGTGTTTTTGTCATTATGAGAAATGAAATGACGATCAAGACGCCTCAATTGCGGTTCGAATCGCTGGTTGTGCATGGCGGATTGGAGACCGGCACATGCGGGCCGACGACGGTTCCTATCATCCAATCATCTGCGTTCGCTTATGGAACAGCGAGCGCGCTGGAAGATGTATTCAGGGGCAGGAAAACGGGTCCGGTCTACACACGCCTTGGCAATCCCACGACGGAGGCGCTTGAAAAGAGACTTGCTTTTCTGGAGGGAGGCGTTGCCGCTGTGGCGACCGCCTCCGGCATGGCCGCCATTGCGACCGCCGTAATGAGCATAATCCGGAGCGGTGACGAGATTCTGGCATCCGCATCGCTTTTTGGGGGCACCTTTTCCCTTTTCAGAGATACGTTATCGAATTACGGCATCACGACCCGCTTTGTGGATCCCACGGACGTGGCGGCCATCAGAGGCGGTGTCACCGACAGGACTCGGCTTATTTTTGTGGAGACGATCGGCAATCCCAGAATAGATGTCCCCGATATTTCCGCAATCGCCGCAGCGGCACAGGAAGCGGGGATACCCCTTGTTGTGGATGCCACAATCAGTACGCCCTGTCTCGCCAGAGGATGTGATCTGGGAGCCGATATCATCGTGCATTCGACCAGCAAGTACATCAATGGTACAGGAAGCACGATCGGCGGCGTCATCATTGATATGGGTCGGTTTGGCTGGAGGAACGATAAATTCCCCCATTTCGCGCCGTTTGTAAAAAGGTATCGCGAATTTGCCTTTACCGCACGAGTGCGAAAGCTGATTCATAAGGATTTTGGGGCTTGCGCCGCGCCGATGAATTCCTTTCTGTTGACCGAAGGGCTGGAGACGCTGGCGCTCAGAATGGAAAAACACTGTGCGAATGCCATAGCCCTGGCGCATTTCCTCAACGGGCATCCCAAGGTAACCTGGGTGAGATACCCCGGACTCGCAGAGTCCCCCTTTCATGAAGTCGCAGCGAGGCAGTTTGGCGGGCGTTTCAGCGGGCTGCTGGCATTCGGTCTGGCAGATCGCGAAGGCGCTTTTCGCTTCATCGATCATCTCCGCATGGCGAAAAACGCGGCCAATATCGGGGATGCCAAGACACTGGTGATCCATCCCGCCAGCACGATCTACTGTGATTATGAAACTGAAGACAAGGCGCTTTTGGGAGTTGCGGAAGAGCTGGTGAGGGTTTCCGTAGGGATTGAGCATAAGGACGATATCATTGAAGACTTCGCGCAGGCGCTGGGCGAAGCGTAGGCTGATCAGGGAGGAACAAATTATGAATCTTACCGTAAACGGTAAAAAGGCGGCCATCGCCGATAAAGAGTCGCTATCCATTTCCGGGCTTTTAGATGAATTGAACGTGGCAGATCCATTATACGTAACGGTTGAGCTCAACGGCGACATCATGGAACGGATCAACTTCGACAGTACCCTCGTCCGGGATGGCGATGAGATTGAATTTCTCTATTTCATGGGGGGAGGAAGAGGTTGATGTTGACGGACGAACAGATCGAACGGTATCAGCGTCACATCGCCTTGAAAGAGGTCGGCGGAAAAGGGCAGCGGAGGCTTCTGGACGGCCGGGTGCTGATTATCGGTGCGGGCGCTCTGGGGGCCCCGGCCGCCCTTTATTTGGCGGCGGCCGGGATTGGCACGATCGGCCTGGTCGATGCGGATGCGGTCGATCTTACCAATCTGCAACGCCAGGTCATCCATTTCACCTCGGACATCGGGAGGGCGAAGGTGGTTTCGGCAAGGGAAAAGATGACGGCCATCAACCCGGGAATCCAGGTCAACACCTATCAGGAGTGGGTCCATGCGGGCAACATCCTGGGGATCATCGGAGACTACGATTTTGTGATCGACGGCACGGACAATTTTGCCGCCAAGTTTCTCATCAACGATGCCTGCGTCCTGGCCGGGATACCTTATTCCCACGCGGGAATACTCCGGTTCGACGGGCAGACGATCACCGTCAGGCCTGGTGAATCCGCCTGTTACCGCTGTATCTTTCCCAGCCCGCCGCCGAAGGACGCCATTCCCACCTGCTCCCAGGCCGGGGTGATCGGCGTCTTGCCGGGCGTGCTCGGCCTTATCCAGGCGACCGAAGCGATCAAGCTTCTCCTGGGGAAAGGGGATCTGCTTACGGGTACGCTTTTGGTCTATAATGCGTTGGCGATGAGTTTTGATAAAATTCACATCAATAGAAATCCGAAGTGTCCGATATGCGGAGAGACGCCATCCATAAAGGAACTGAAAGATGAGGTTGATGCGGTTACGCACTGCGATTTGGAGAAGAGTTGACCATGCTGCAGATGCCAATGCCCATTTATGAGCGGATGATCGGGCAGGCGCGCGGAGGATTTCCTCTTGAAGTCTGCGGGATTCTCGGAGGAAAAGGAAATATCGTTTCGGCGATCTATCCTATGACCAATACCGACGCCAGTCGCGACCATTTTATGATGGACCCGCGTGAGCAGTTTTCGGTCGTAAAGGCGTTGCGCTCGCAGGAACTGGAGATGCTGGCCGTCTATCATTCGCACCCAGCAACGCCCGCCAGACTTTCGGACGAGGATCTCCGGCTCGCATTCACGCCCGACATCTCGTATGTGATCGTTTCGCTGGCCGATCCGTCTGCACCGGAAGTCCGCTCTTTCAGGATCGCCGATAAAAAGGTCGGTTCCGAGGAGCTGAAAATCATCCATGGCTAAAGTTTTTTTAAATTGGAGAGGCTGTGATGACAGAACAATCGGGAAAGTCCCGCATCGATTTAAATCAACTCAAGGCGGGCGGTTTTATCAAGGAGCGGGGGAAAGACCTGTTTTCCGTCCGGCTGAGGGTGCCCGGTGGAAGAATGGCCGTCTCCCGTCTGAAAAAGATTGTCGAGGTGGCGGAGAAATACGGGGGAGAGTTTGTCCATCTTTCCGTGCGGCAATCGATTGAACTGATCCATGTGAATTTCAAGCACATCAACGACGTGGCCGAAGAGCTGGGCATTGTCCAGCAGAGAATCGCTTCCTGCGGCGCCCGTGTACGCGTGCCAGTCGCCTGCGGCGGTTGCGAATACAATCCCAAAGGATTGATGGATACACAAAAATCGGCGCTCGAAATCGATGCCAAACTTTTCGGCATCGAAACCGGTCATCACAAATTCAAGGTTGCTTTCGCCGGCTGCCCAACAGATTGCCCAAAATCGGCGACGAACGATGTGGGTTTCCAGGGGGCCGTCCTGCCGGCGCTGGACCGGGAGGCCTGCATCGGCTGCGGGTTGTGCGCGAAGAGCTGCGC
>MICJ01000076.1:15964-32120 GCA_001830835.1 Syntrophobacterales bacterium GWC2_56_13
CTGCGGCGACTGCATCAAGGTCTGTCCGGCAGAGGCGTGGAAGGCGGAAAAAAGCGGATATACGGTTCGCATCGGCGGCAAGTGGGGCAGAAATCCGCTGCTGGGGACGCTCTTTGCGACCTTTCTTCCCGAGGAGAATGTCGTGGATTTCATATCCGCGGTTCTGGCGTGGTACAGGGAAAATTCGGAAGGGATGGGGAGGATCAGGTTGGGCGACGTCATCATCAGGAAGGGAACCGAGGGGCTTCTTGGCGACCTGAGAGGCAAATTCCCGGAGTACGTGGTGGATAAAACGATACCCCCGCAGATTATTGATACGCAGGTCGGGGCGCGGCTTTAACCGGAGGGGATCCCCCCGTGTGGCGTCAGGGGGATAAATTCCCGGAAAAAATGGTCGTGCGGGTTCAGGAGAAAGGAAGGTGAGTGATGCGCACGGTAGATTTGCGGGGCGTCTGTTGTCCCGCCAATTTCGTCAGGGTGAAACTGGCGCTTGAGGATTTTGAGACGGGAGAGAGCGTACGGATTCTGCTCGACGACGGTGAAGCGGTAAAAAATGTCCCGCGAAGTCTCAAAGCGGAGGGACATCAACTGCTCGCTCTGAAGGAAACGCCGGAGGGGTATTTCATCCTTGATCTGAAAAAGGGAGAGGATTGAAAAAGAGAGACAGGCAAATTTTTTTACATCAACAACCTACAATTACCATGGTAATAATGGATTATACAAAATCGATTAAGGAAGTAGGATTCTTATGAAGACAAGCAAAGAAAATCATTGGACAGAACTGTGGAAAACGGAGGATTGGCTCGCAGTCTGGGTAGGATTTATCATTATCATCCTGATTCTATCCGGCCAGGGCTTGAAAATGCCCTCGTTCCGCTGGACGACAGGGGGAGAACTGGCAAGCTTCATTTCCAAAACGACTCCTGCCCTGGACAAGATTATCGCGACCGCTGAAGAAAAGGGGGATAAGGCGCTTGCGGCTCAGGCCGTTGCGGTGAAGGTTGCTTTTGACGGCAAGGACCGCAAAGCCATAGGCGACGCCGTCAAGAGTCTGGCCGGAATAAAAGATATCGAGGACGAGGCCCTCATAAAAAGGGCCGCGGCCCTGAGCAAGGGCATCACAACCCAAGTGGAGGCTCTTCCCGGCAAGGTCGTTTCGGGAGGGAACATCATGCAGGCCGTTTACATCGGCCTCTTGTATCTTCTCGTCTCCTTGATCGCCTTTGCTCTGATGGGCGAACCGGCTCTGAAGGCTATCGGCGGTCTTATCTTTCCTGATCCATCCCGCGGTCGTCACGGAAATCAAGGGCGTCTTGGGCGGCCTGCGAACCTGGTGGTTTGCCATGGCCTTCACCTGCATCGGCCTGAATACCAATATCAAAGATTTGGCCAAGATGGGCGGCAGTCGACCGGCTGCGGCCTTCCTGATTGCCCAGGCGTTCAATATCTTCTGGACGCCCCTGTTGGCCTGGCTTATCTTCGGGGGAGCTTTGTTTCCGGCGCCGAAGCTGTAATATCAATCAATCTTGTTGATGGGGAACATGTTTGACAATTGTTGGCTTTGTACTATCTACATTCCCAATTGATATTATAGAGAATAAACGTTCTGGGTGATTTTATGAAATTATCAACGAAAGGCCGCTACGGGGTGCGGATGATGATCGACCTGGCCGCCCATTACGGTGAGGGTCCCGTGCTGCTCAGGGATATCGCGAAGCGGGAGGAAATCTCCGAGAAGTACCTGTCGAATCTCGTCAATCCCCTCAAGGCGATAGGGCTGCTGGAGGCGACCCGCGGCATCCACGGCGGCTATGTTCTGGGAAAGGCGCCTGCCGAGATTACCATGAAAGAAATCATCGAGGTCTTGGAAGGACCTCTTTGCCTCGTGGATTGTGTCGAGAAACCAGTCGCCTGCAACCGCGCGTCGTTTTGCATCGCCCGCGATCTCTGGAGCGAAGCGGCGGAGGGCATGTCGCGGATTTTCAGAAAATACACCCTGGCCGATATGGCGGTGCGACAGAAGGAGAAGCGGGAGAACCTCACACTCGATAATTACACGATTTAACGGCAGTGGTCGCAATTTTAACAAACGACCCGATTCCTGCCCGACGTCTTGGCAGAATATAGGCGCTCGTCGGCTTTCTTGAGAAGAGCTGTAAATTTCCGGATGCCGTCGTCGGGAAAGGAGGCGATGCCGAAGCTTACAGTGATATTCTTCCCCACTGGCGCAGCATTTACTCATGCCTTGTCCCCTCCACCGAATGATGCCGGCAGTAAGTTTGCATTCGCGCTCTCTTGCGCAAGCTTGACGGTGCGCGCGATGTCGCCAAGGCAGCACTTGCCGGCCGGATTTTTCACTTCACAGGCGCAGCGACCCGCCTTCACCTCGGCCTTAACCCGCTCTGCCGCTGTGGATTCGCCTGTCTTTCGAATCTCCTCTTGGATTTGGTTTCGCGTAATCCCAAAGCAGTAGCAGACAGGAATCGAGTCCTCTGTTTCCTTGGCCCCGATTCGAACCAAAAGGTCTTCGCGACGGAAAGTCGGAGCCTCTGGATGCAATGGAAAATACACGACATCACACCCCGGGGCATCACAGAAGTAGTATTGAGTCGACGGCATTCCAAATGGCAGATGCCCAACGAGACTCTTGACCGTGAGAGCAGCGACCTGCTTGGAGCGAGTCCCGCTAACCGGACAGTTCATGACCAGTGGCGTTTCGCATGCGGCTTCTTGAATGGAGCAGGAGTCAGACATTTTATTTTTTTCTCCTTCTGAAAGATTCCTGATGACCTGCGTCAAGGCGCCCTTCAGTTGGCGCAGAGCTTTTTCTCCTTGGCCAGCGCGAACGCAGTCAGTGACGCACGTTTCCCTATGGTTTTCCAAAAGGACAGGAAGTATGCCTTCCTGTCCTTAAGTCAGATGAGCAGTTTCACGTCATGCCCAGGACCCGTGTATTGCGCCACAAACCGAACAATGAGTGGCGTGAGGGAACTTCCATTTCATCGGTCTCACCTCCTTCCGCATTTTTGATATCACCCCTGTACCATAGTATCAAGTCAAGTCTTTTTTTGAAAATTTTTGCTCTCCGCAGAATTCAATTTACTTAGCTCCATCTGTTTCGATGGACAAGGAACATCTACATATGAACAGAAAACAATCGCCTGCTTTCGAAATCAATATGGACTGGCAATTGGTACATTCGTAGAAAAATAGGCATTCGTCGGCATTTCAAGCTCCTGGACAAATCCACACTCAGGGCACTTCAATCTGGTTTTGGTTATGACTTCCATTCTTCATCTCCCATAAGTTAAGTTATCTAATTAAATGACCATTACTCCTTCTTCTTTTTAACTGATGAAGGATAACCTGCATTGGTCGTCGCTTTGATTAAATCTTCCAACTTGACTTTAGCAGGGTCAAACACAACTACAGCTTCTGGGGGCTCAATCGTCACTTTTGCTTCTTTCACCCCTGTCAAGCGTGTCAGACTCTTCTTGACAGCCACTGGGCAGGAGATACAATACATATTCTTGACTTCCAACACCACCTGTTCCATACGCATCGTCCCTGTTGTTTGGCCCTCAGCAAAAACATAAGGGACCAAATATGGGAAAGCCAGTAACCCGATTATTAAAATAGTTACGATCCAGAGAATAATTATGTACATCCGCTTCCCCAGGGGAGTTCCGCAGGAGCTTCCAATAGCACAAGAGTTCGTTTTCGGCTTCCGATACGCGATGTAAAAAGCGACCCCCAGAAAAACCAGGGCTATGATCATAAAAAATGGCCGGTAAGGTGATAAGGTGGTTAGGCTGCTAATCCATGCTCCGCTTACTCCAATGGCCAGGAGAAATAACGGGCCCAAACAGCAGATGGATGCGACGATGGCCGAGATTACAGCACCGATCAAACCCCAGCATGATTTTCCCTCAACGCTTTTTAGATGGACTCCTCTCATTTTAGTACCTCACTCGTTCAAAATTTTCTGAATCAAGTGCCTTTATGATCGAACATTCACCAGATGGACCACCTTTGCATAGTGCCGCCAACTTCGTGAGCATCATCTTCATCTGCTTAAGGGCTCGCATCTTCTCTTCAATGTCCTTGATCTTCATCTCTGCCCGTTTCTTGACATCAGCGCAGGTGGTATCCGGATCGACTTTTAAAGATAGGAGTTCCATAATCTCATATAGTGTGAATCCCAGCATTTGGGCACGTTTGATGAATCGAATACGAGCAACGTCACTCTCTGAGTACATCCGGTAGCCAGACTCCCGCCTTGGCGGATCGGGAATGAGTTCCCTCCTCTCATAATAACGGACCGTTTCAACCTTAACCTTCGCTTTTTTGGCCAACTGGCCTATCGTCAAAGTTTGCATTTTCTGCCTCCATATATAATGTAAACCCTGCACCTAAGTACAGAGTCAAGTGTTTTTAACAAATTTATTTTTGAGGGCAAAAAAGATGAATACCGCCGAATTTATAATGACCAGGGACCATATGCCGGAACTGTGTCGTGCGTGGAAATATCCTCCTAAACTTCAAACTCTTCTATTACCTAATTGTTTTTTATGATCTTTATGGCCATCGTGCGACTGACCATGGCCGCGATGCATGAAAAAATGCATCTTTTCCTGTCATGGTATACCTCCTGTTAAATCTTTACTCTCCGCAGCCTGAGGGAATTTCCGACCACGGAAACAGAAGAAAGGCTCATGGCGGCCGCGGCAATGATCGGGCTGAGCAGGATACCGAAAAATGGATACAGGGCGCCTGCTGCGATGGGCACGCCGAGAGCGTTATAGATAAAAGCAAAGAACAGGTTTTGTTTGATATTGGCCATGGTGGCTCGGCTCAAATGTCTGGCGCGGACGATTCCGGTGAGATCGCCCTTGACCAGGGTGACACCGGCGCTTTCCATGGCTACATCCGTGCCCGTTCCCATGGCGATCCCCACTTCCGCCTGGGCCAGGGCGGGGGCGTCATTGATGCCATCGCCGGCCATGGCGACACTATGTCCGCCCTGCTGAAACTTTTTGACCGCCTCTGCCTTTTGATCCGGCAGAACCTCAGCCACCACTTCGTCAAGATCAAGCTTTCTGGCGACTGCCTCTGCAGTTACCTTGTTATCACCGGTCAACATCACAATCCGGATGCCTTCAGCGTGCAGTTGTTTGATCGCCTCGGGCGTTGTCTTTTTGATCGGATCGGCAACGGCCAGTAAACCACCAATTTTACCGGCAATCCCCACAAACATGACCGTCTGTCCTTCGGACCGCATGGCCTGGGCCTGCTCCACCAGAGAGCCGGCGTCAATTTTAAACTCTTCCAGGAGGTTACTGTTGCCGAGCAACACCGCCTGGCCGTCAACCTCGCCGGAAACACCCTTGCCGGTGTGGGAGGCAAAATTTTTCGCATCAATCAGGTAGAGCCCTTGATTGACGGCGCCTTCAACAATGGCTGCCGCCAGCGGATGCTCGCTTCCCTTCTCCAGAGAGGCAGCCAGCAGTAACAGTCTGTTTTTATCAATTCCTGGCGCAGCGACAACCTCCACCAATTTCGGTTTGCCCTCGGTCAGGGTACCGGTCTTGTCAATCACCAGTGTTGTAACTTTTCGCAAGATCTCGATCGCCTCGGCATTTTTAAACAAGATCCCCATGGTCGCGCCCTTACCGGTGGCCACCATGATCGACATGGGGGTGGCCAGACCCAGGGCACATGGGCAGGCAATGATCAGCACCGAAACAGCGGCAATCAGCGCATAGGCCAATCGGGGGTCGGGACCGAAAAAGTACCAGATGCCAAAAGCGATAAGAGCGATGGCGATCACTGCCGGCACAAAGTATCCGGATACAACATCGGCAAGTTTCTGGATCGGCGCCCGGCTCCGCTGGGCCTCGGCCGCCATCTTCACAATTTGCGACAGCAAGGTTTCGGCGCCTACCTTTTGGGCTTCCATAATCAATGAACCGGTGCCGTTGACCGTAGCGCCGATGAGCTTATCCCCCGCCTGTTTCTCAACCGGTATCGGTTCGCCGGAAATCATCGATTCATCGACGCTGCTTGATCCTTCAAGAACGACACCGTCCACGGGAATCTTTTCCCCCGGCCGGACTCGCAGACGATCCCCTTTCATTACCTGCTCCAGAGGGATATCACTCTCATTTCCGTCAGCGTCTATTTTTCGGGCGGTCTTCGGCGCCAGACCCAACAGCGCCTTTATGGCCGCGCCGGTCCGGCTTCTGGCCCGCAGTTCCAGCACCTGGCCCAACAATATCAGCACAACAATAACGCCCGCCGCCTCAAAATAGACCCCGACGGCGCCTTCTGCCGTTCGCATCGCCGCGGGGAAAAGATGGGGAAATAACACGCCAACAAGGCTGTAAAGGTAGGCCACCGAAACCCCGAGACCGATCAGGGTAAACATGTTCAGGCTTCTGTTGATGACGGACTGGACGCCGCGGACAAAGAAGGGCCACCCTCCCCAGAGCACAACCGGTGTCGCGAGGATCAGTTCCAGCCACGCATAGGTCTTGGCAGCAAACAGGGCATCGAGTAGCCTAACGCCCGGAATAATATGGCGCATGGCGATAATCACCAGCGGAAGCGTCAAGATGGCGCCCACAATGAACCGCTTGCGCATATCGTCGTATTCCGGATTGCTCTCTTCTTCCATCAACGAGACGGTTCTCGGTTCCAGTGCCATGCCGCATTTGGGACAACTGCCGGGGCTTTGCTGCTCAACTTCCGGATGCATCGGGCACGTATACACCTGGCTGCTGTCATGCGTGTGTTTCACTGCTGACGGCGCTTCTTCTTTCTTGCCGGTGAATTTCTCCGGATCGGTTTTGAACGTTGTCAGGCAATGCTCGCTACAAAAGTAGTAAGATTTGCCGTCATGTTTATGGTGGATGAATTTACCTTCCTGATCTGTAGACATCCCGCAAACCGGATCCGTATATTGGCTTTTCTCTTCTTTGGATTGGTGGTGGTGCATTATGTACCTCCTTTTACCCTCTATAAGGAAAAATCATGAGGAGGATCAATGATGGGCAGGTTAACTCTCATTGCAACGTCAATCGTTCTGAAATCGTTCTGACGCTGCTGATTTCCGCCGATGGGATTACTGTTGACACCCAAACTCATGACTCAACGAGATGAAAGCCGGCGAGAGAGAGATTTCATCAGATCTGGTTCGTTGGTGCAATACTTAAACAGCTTCCGCCCATCGATCAGCAGAACCGGGATCTCCTCTTTGTACCGATCATAGAGATCGGGGTAGTCTTCGATAATGAATTTCCCGGCATCATTATGCCTTGTCCGTTTTTGCAAAAATCATTTTGACCATTTTCATGAGTCCAAGATGTTCGACGCTCTCGATACGTAATCCTGCCTTCTTCACATTTTCTAAAGTACGGCGGTTGATGTTCGCCCCCATGATCCGAACAACCAGGGGATTCAGACGATCCATGAGCCAGCCGATTATCGGCTTGTCGATGCGGACATGCTCCAACAGGAGGATCCGGCCGGACGGCTTGACAACGCGCCGCAACTCCCTCAACCCCTGAACCGGATCCGGCACGGAGCAAAATACAAAGGTTGCGACCGCTGTATCAAAAGAGTTGTCGGGGAAATGAAGACTCTGCACATCCCCTTCGCTAAGATCAAACGGCAGTCCGAGTTTTGATGCCTTTTTCCGGGCAATGACCAGCATCCTGTCGGCAATATCAATACCGGTGACGCAGGCCCCAGATGGGTAGTGAGGGAAATTCTTCCCCGTACCTACCCCGATTTCCAGAATCTTTCCCTTCGCTTTGGCGAGGAGCATTATTCGCCAAGGTTTAAATATCAACTCGGGGATTGCTTCAATGAAATTATAGAGGGGCGCAATACGATTATAGCGTGTCTTTGTCAGCTCTGTCGAAACGGCTCTGATTTCATGATCGCTTACCATTGTCATTGCCTGGGGGCTGCCTCCAATCTTGATGTTCGGTTTAATGCACAGCTTTGTCCACAAAGTGTTTAAAATGGAAATTTCTTCATCATTTACCGGAAAACACTATGGCACTGCACACAGCTTTTTTCTATCGTTGCGGAAAGACCTTGCGTTCGCGCCCTGTCCTTCTCCTTTATGGCTTTCCCTAACTCGGACAGATTTCCCCTGAAATTATCGGCCTGTTCCTTAAAGTTTTCCATCATTTCAGAATTTTTATGGAGTTTGAATTTCTCCATGTCCTTTACTGCCTTTTGCATCCGTTCGAGTGAGGCGCCGGCCGTCGCAAAATCCCCGGCTTCCAGACTTTTTTTGCAGACCGCCCATTGTTTGTTCATTACGGACATGGTATTGTGCTGCGTACTCATCTCCGGCGTCATGGTATGACTGCGGCCAGGTTCGGCAGCCGACGCAAAACCGGCAAGCCACAGGACAAGTGCAATGCTCATTGTTGTTTTCATTTTTTCCTGAATTCCCTTCCCCGCCAGGCCATGTAGATTGCCGGAATGATGACCAATACCAGAATGGCGGAAGTGATGACGCCGCCGATCATGGGCGCGGCGATCCGCTTCATTACATCGGCCCCGGTGCCGTGGCTGAACATGACGGGAATCAGACCGGCCAGGATGACGCTTACCGTCATCATCTTGGGGCGTATTCTCGTGACGGCGCCATGCATGATCGAATCTCTGAGATCCTGCAGGCTGTTTAATTTCCCTTCCTTCCGCCACTGTTCGTACGCCAGATCAAGGTAGAGGAGCATGACGACGCCCGTTTCCGCAGCCAGTCCGGCCAGGGCAATGATCCCCACCCACACGGCAATACTCATATTGTAATTGAGGAAATACAACAACCAGAAGGAACCTACCAGCGAAAAAGGCACGGCTAACAGGACGATCAGGGTTTTGATGATGCTCTTCGTATTGAAAAAGATAAGGACAAAGATGATCAAGACCGTAAGCGGCACAACCATTTTCAGCCTTTCATGCGTTTTCACCAGATACTCGTATTCACCGCTCCATTGTAAACGGTAACCTGCCGGTATTTTCAGGCCGGCAACTTTTTTCTTGGCATCATCCACGTAACCGCCCACGTCACGACCGGAAAAATCCACATAGACATACAACGAAAGGAGCCCCTCTTCACTCTTGATGCCCGTCGGTCCCTTGATGATCCTGATGTCGGCAAGCTGCCCCATCGGCACCTGGGCAAGGGAAGGGGACCCGCCGGTAGAGGACCCGCCCATCCCCATTCCTCCCGCGGAAGACGGGGCGCCCATCTTCACGGGCACCAGCACACGCTTCAGCCTTTCCAAGTCATTCCTCAGTTCCCGCGCATACCTCACATTGACGGGATAACGTTCTCTGCCTTCCACGGTAGTTGTCAGGCTCATCCCTCCCACGGCCGTCTGAATGACCTCCTGCACATCATCCACGCTTAAGCCGTAACGGGCAATTTCTTCGCGTTTGATATTGAAATCGATGAAATACCCGGTCGTAACCCGTTCGGCATAGGCGCTTCTGGTGCCGGGTACATCCTTCACCGCATTTTCTATCTCCTTCCCTATCCTCTCCAACTCATAGAGGTTCTGCCCCAGCACCTTGATCCCCACAGGCGTCCTGATGCCCGTAGAAAGCATGTCCGTCCGCGCCTTGATGGGCATGGTAAAGGAATTGGCCACCCCCGGAATGGACAGGGCGTCGTTCATCTCATTTTTCAGGGTCTCCACGGTCATGCCCGGTCGCCACTCCGCTTCCGGCTTCAGATTAATGACCGTCTCGAACATCTCCAGCGGCGCGGGATCGGTGGCCGTTTCCGCCCGCCCGGCCTTCCCGAACACCTGGGCCACTTCCGGGAACTTCTTCAGCAGTCTGTCCGTCAACTGCAGCAGCTTCGAGACTTCCGTTATGCCGGCCGCGGGTACGGTAACGGGCATATACATGAGCGTGCCTTCATAGAGGGGCGGCATGAATTCCGATCCTAACTTCATAAAGGGATAAGCCGTCAAAGCCATAACGATCAGGGAAAAAAGAATCACGGTCTTCCTGAAGCGGAGGGAAATAATGGCTACGGGCTTGTAAATCATACGGAGGAGGATGCTGATGGGATTTTTGTCTTCATGCGCTATCTTGCCCCTGATGAAAAGGGTCATCAAAACGGGGGTCAGGGTAACGGCAAGAAAGGAGGAAAAGAGCATGGCAAAAGTCTTCGTATAGGCCAGAGGCTTGAACAGCCTTCCCGCCTGCGCCTGCAAGGTGAAAACGGGAAGAAAACCCACGCTGATGACGAGAAGTGCAAAGAAAAGCGAAGGGCCGACTTCCTTGGCGGCCTCGATGATGACATCCGTCCGGTTTCCGGGCCTGCCCTCCTTCTCCCACTCTTCCAGTTTTTTATGGGCGTTTTCCACCATGATGATGGAGGCGTCCACCATGGCGCCGATGGCGATGGCGATGCCGCTCAAACTCATGATGTTGGACGTGAGCCCGAGATAATACATGCAGATGAAGGAAATGAGGATGGCAATGGGCAGCGTCAGAATAACCACGAGAGCGCTCGGCAGATGGAAGAGAAAGACGACGCACACCACGCTTACCGCGATCGACAGCTTGATGATCTCTTCCTGCAAGGTATCGATAGATCGCTTGATAAGGTCGGAGCGGTCATAGGTCGTGACAATCTCCACCCCTTTGGGGAGGCTGGGGACGATATCCTGTTTGATCCTCTCCTTAACCCTTTCGATGACATTGAGGACATTTTCGCCAAACCTTACCACGACAATGCCGGCCGCCACTTCGCCCTTGCCGTCGAGTTCCGCCAATCCCCGTCTGATATCCGGTCCAAGCTTGATATCCGCCACATCCTTCAGAAGAACGGGCGTCCCCCTGCCGTCCGTGCTGACCGCAATGTTGGCGATGTCCTGCAGACCTTTAATATAACCGCGTCCCCGGATCATGTATTCGATTCCGGAAAACTCCAGAACCCGGCCTTCCACATCGCGGTTGCTCTTCTTTACGGCCTCCATCACCGCCATGAGGGGTATATTATAGGCCAGAAGCCGGTTGGGATCGATAGTGATCTGATATTGTTTGACAAAGCCGCCCAGGCTTGCCACCTGGGAGACGCCCGGCACGCTTTCGATAGCCAGCTTTACATTATAATCTTGGATGCTGCGGAGCTGGGAAAGGTCGCGCCCTCCCGTTTTATCCACAATGGCATAGGAAAACCCCCAGCCCACGGACGTGGCATCAGGACCTAAAACGGGATTGACATCGGCAGGGATCTTGGCCCTCACTGCCTGGAGATATTCCAAAACGCGGCTTCTGGCCCAGTAGATGTCCGTCCCTTCGTCAAAGATTACATAGATAAAAGAACTTCCGAGGAAGGAAAATCCCCGGACGAACTGCACTTTCGGCGCCGCCAGCAGTGTGGAAGAGATGGGATAGGTGATCTGATCTTCCACCAGGTCGGGGCTCTTGCCCGCCCACTCCGTATAGATGATGACCTGCGTATCGCTCAGGTCGGGTATGGCATCCAGCGGGGTATTCTTCAATGCCCAGTATCCCCAGATGCCAAGTGCTCCTACCAGAAGGAAGATAATGAATTTATTACGCGCGCTGTAGTCGATTATTTTAGCAATCATTTCGTCCTTATAAAGTTTCAGGTGTTAAGTTTTAAGTGTTATGTTATTAGATTTATTAGAATATACCTAAAACCTAACACATAAAACTACTTACGTCTTTGAGGCAAGGCCGACACACCCTTCAACTGTGCTTCCGAGTCGATCAGGAAGTTGGCTGATGAAGCGACCTTCTCGCCTGCCTTGATTCCGCCCGTTACCTCAACGATTCCGTCGGCCTTGAGGCCGGTCATAACCTCGCGCGGTTCAAAATATCCCTCACCCTTGTCCACATAGACGATCTGCCTCACCCCCGTATCGATGACCGCTTCGGACGGCACAGTAAGCCTGTTGCCCAGGTTGATCTTGATTTCCACGTTGGTGAACATCTGGGGTTTCAGAACACCTTCGGGGTTGGGGATGGTAAATCTTACCTTGGCGGTTCTCGTCTCACCCGCTAAAGAGGGATAAACGTAGTCCACCCGCGAAGAAAATTCCTTCCCCGGGAAATAGCTGAGACCGATCAGCGCCGTTTGCCCCACCTTGATGAGAGGCAATTCATACTCGTAGATGTCCGAGACGATCCACACGCTGGAGAGGTCGACGACATCAAACAGTTTTTCCCCCGGCATGACGCGCATGCCCTGGACGGCCATCTTCTGGAGGATATAGCCGGAAACGGGGCTGTAGATGGTAAGCGTTCTGATGGGTTTGCCGGTGGTTTCGATCTTTTTTATCTGTTCATCGTTTATATCCCAAAGCCGGAGACGTTCTTTTGCCGCTTCCAGGATAGCCTGGGCATCTTTGACAAGCAGCATGGCCGTGCGTTCATCTTTAACTGATTTACCCTGACTTGCCCAACGCAGGGTATTTAAAAACTCCTGTTGCGTCGCCACCAGTTCCGGGCTGTAAATCTCCGCCAGAGGCTCTCCCTTCTGCACATACCGTCCCGTATAATCGATATGGAGCTTCTCTATCCATCCTTCGATCTTGGTATTAGCGGTTGCCAGTTTCCTTTCGTCATACTCGATGCGGCCCACGGTCCGGATAACCCTGTTCATGGGTTGTATGGCGGCCTTAACGGTCTTCACACCGATCATTTGCCACTTGTCCATAGGTATCTCGACAGTAGGAGTTTCTTCCGCCTGGCTGGCCTCTTCCGGCACTGCCTTTGTTGACGCCGTCGGAGCTCCGCTTCCCTGCTGACTCCCCGCCGCCTGCTTGCTCCCTGCCGCCCCTTTTAGAATGCCGAGTTTGGTTGCCGCATCTTTCAGTTCTGTTCTGTAGAGATATAAGAAAGCGCCGGCAACAACAAGCAAACAGATAACAACGATCATGATTTTTCTTTTTTTCATTTTGCGTCCACCCCGTAATCCGTAATTGCCGCCAACCCATCCAGCCTGGCCGCAGCTTTTTGCCTGTCGGTAAACTGCCTCCAGTATAAGAATTCATAATCAATCAGCGATTTAAGCCTCGTAATGGCGGTTATCGCTTCGATCTTTCCGGTCACGTAACCGGCGAGGGCCAACTCGAAATCCTGGTAGGCCTTGGGAATCAACCCCTCCCTATAAAGCGCCATCAGGTTTTCCGCCGTTTTCAACATGGCATAGTTGTCCCGCAGGGCGGATGACGACATCAGCTTTGCCGCTTCGACATCCTTCTTCGCTTCCAGAAGGGAAGCCTCAGCCTCCAGGACCCCCTCCCTCTGTTTTGTCTTGTAGAAAATGGGAATATTCATCGTTGCCGTAAGATTCCACATGTCCGGGAAGCGGGAACTTCTGGCAGTGTAACCGGCGCCTACGGTGACATCCGGATAGTACTCTTTTTTTGCCATCTGGATCTTCGCCTCAGCTGCGCCTACCATCTTTTCCCTGGATTTTATCATCGGATATCTATCGTGAGACATCTTAATCAGTTCATCCAGGCGGTAATTATTTATGGTATTTGACGGTTTTTCAGGCCTGCCGAGAGGAGAGAGCGAGTCCCTTCCCACAGAGGCATTCAGCATGGCCTTCAGGGACTGGATCTTCTGTTTTTCCATCTCTTCCCTCTCGAGGAGCATGTATTTCTCCGTCTGGGCCATCAATATCTCCTGCTGCGGCGCCATGCCTGCGGCATAGCGTGCCACGGCCGCATCTTCCATCCGGGAAAAGAGCGCCGCCATGTCCGTAAGCAGGTCGATATTGGTATAGGCCAGGAAGAGGTCGTAGTAGAGTTCCTTTACCCTGACCTCAGTCGCCAGCTTTGTCGCATCGGCCATCGCCTTCAGACTTCCCGCATCTTGCGTTGCCATTTCCCCTTTCAGGGCAAGCTTGCCCGGATAGGGAAACATCTGAGACAGGGAAAACATCCAGCGAGAATCGGCGGGCATGCCCTTCGTCTCCCGGTCGAAGGTGTAAAAACTGTCCGTCCCCTCATTCTCATAGCCCATCATCACCATGGGATCGGCAAGGCTCGTCGCCTGAGGGATCTTGTGTGTCGAGGCATTTGCCCGCGCCTCCGCAACATGGATTTCCGGATTGTTCTTTAAAGCCTCCCGGATCAGGTCCGGGAGTTTCAAGGTTTCTTCCGCGGCGAAAACCGGGACAGCCATGAGGCACATCATACAAACCAGAAATGGTATAAAGGAGCCTCCCGGAGGGGAGGCGGCCGTCCGACCTAATCCGCTTCTCCGTCCCCCCCCTGGAAAGATATGGCCCTGTCCTTTCGACATCTTCTTACCTCACATCGATGTTGAACTTAGCCCGGGCCTTTTTATCGCCACGGTTTATGATGACGACAATGCCCCAGCCTCCGGCTGCGGAAAAATTAAGTTTTGCCTTATACTCGCTACCCTTCAATTCCGTATCAGTCTTGACTTTAACGGCCGGCATACCGGGCATGGCGGCCATGGATTGCTCCACCGCCACCTTGGCATCCTTGACTTCGGCGCCGGTTGCATCTTTTATGGCAACGGAAAGGTTATTGTCGCCGGTAATGGGAGGATTCTTGTCAATTTTTATCACCACGTTGTAATCGCCGGCCTTCTTTGTCACCTCATAGTCCTTTGCCACTGCCGTACCGGCAACCAGTAATACCATCATCACCGCTAAAACTAATCTTTTCATCTTCTTTCTCCTTTCATGATTTGAGTTATTACCCTAAAACTTACCCAAGGCTACCAATAAACCCTATCTCTCGCAAAATCAACTTCCCTCTCTTACGAATCTTTAGCGCCTTCCTTTAAGCAAGGGGTGTACCAACAGGATAAACTTCTCCATGTCGAAATGTAAGTTAGCGTAATATATGGAGGAAAAATATCAAGGGAGTCTTTTTCTCTTAACATGGCATTGTTTAAGTGAGATTTTTCTTCGCACATGAAGATCTCCTGAAGGAAAAGGTGAGAATATTATTCATGGCAGAAACTTAGTCCAACTCCATGGTTGACGGCTCCGTAAAAAGTAAATTTTCCCCTCCCCTGGCGGGAGGGGATTGAGTGGGGGGCGGACTTGATCCGGAATCCAGCGCGGATTGCGATGGGGAGGGCATCATGATGATTTGCCCTCCCCATTTTTTCAGGAATTAGGATCAGCGACAATATCTTCATGGCATTTCCCGCACAACGAATGTTCTTCTCCCCTCAACTGGCCTGTTCGGTAAGAGAGGCTTCCCTTATGGGGGTCATGGCAGGTCGCGCAACTGAGGTCCGGTACGCCGTTATGGCGACCCTTGATCCATTCGAGATACTGCTCATCGTAATTTTACTACCCCTGTTCTTTGTATGCTCTTCCCCTTTTCAGAGGAGTGCGAGAAAAAATAGTAAAATGTTTCACTGCTTTCGGCAGGAACTTCCCTTTTTCACCAAAGAGCTATAATTGCGTGGCCGTCACATGTCAAGAGAGAATAGGCGATCGCACCTCTACCCTCTCGGTAACATTTATTACGAGGCAATGGGATGGGAAAAAAGTCCCATTTCCTTCCTTAAACGATTTTGCGGTGCGAAAAAAAACCGCGCCTCCGGAAAATCTCGCTCAGTCAATAAGCTGATTACAAATTTATTTTATCATTAGATTACGATAAGTTATTGCGTGCTGTCGGGCTGCTCAGGCTTTTGGCATATCCCTTGCTTTGGATACATATAAACAATTAACTTTGTACAAAGTATAAAAAAACATTTTAAGACGGAAGATCATCATGGTGACCCACAATCTGTAAAATAGCGGCTTTGCATACCGCCTGATCAGGCTTTGAGACGGTCGGATAGGTTCTTGACAGGAGAAAGGACAAACTTATGAAAAGCGCAAAGATTTTTTTAATAGTCACGGTTGTAAGCGTAATTTTATCCACGGGAGGTTGCGCCGGTGACTTGGCCCGCAGTGTAGACCGCAGTAGTCAGGGACATAATACCGGACAAGATATCACTCACGATAGGAGTGGTAGATAAGGCTTACACTAAAGATGATTGCCATAGAGTGGGGGGAAGGAAGACCCGATGGAAATATTGCGAAGACTTTTTAAACCAAGGAAGCATCCCCGCTTTTATCCCTGCAATAATGCCTTTCTTGTAG
>MICJ01000077.1:0-11117 GCA_001830835.1 Syntrophobacterales bacterium GWC2_56_13
GAAGGAATCGCTGGAGGCCATCTGCCGCATCGAGGTGAAACGTTGTGAATAGGGGAGCGGCAGGAACTGGGGAGACGATGAACCAAATGACGGACATTCTACCCTGCACGGCCGAGCTACAGTAGGAAAAATCTGGACTTACATCCCGGAAACCAAATCAATAACAGGAAAATATCGTCACATTATGGTAAAATCGGCTGCAAGCAGGGGGTGCCAGGCGGACAAAGAATAAGGAATCTCTTTGTTTTTCGACCACGAACCGAAGGGCTTTCGACCCTGAGAAAGTTGGGAGAAACCCATTCATGTCAGGAAGAAGGAATATGCAGGCGAACCGGGAGATAATCGAGCAATTGTTTTCCGAAACCGGCGTCAGGGTCAACGGTCCCGATCCCTGGGACATTCAGGTGCGGGATGAGCGGTTTTACACCCGCGTACTGAAAGAGGGAAGCCTCGGGCTTGGGGAAGCTTACATGGAGGGTTGGTGGGACTGTCTGCGGATCGATGAATTCATCTGTCGTCTTCTCAAGGGAAAACTGGAGGAGAAAATCAAACGAAACCTCCGATCTCTCTTCTTTTACCTTTCCGCCCGGATCTTCAATCTCCAGTCGCCGTCCCGGGCGGGGATCATCGCCCGGAAGCATTACGATCTCGGGAACGACCTCTTTTTTTCCTTCTTGGACCCCGACAACCAGTACAGTTGCGCCTACTTTCAGGGAACTGACGATCTGGCGGAAGCCCAGCAGAAAAAGCTCGACCTCATCTGCCGGAAAATCGATCTGCACCGCCAGGATCATCTCCTTGACATCGGCTGCGGCTGGGGCGGTCTTGCCCGCTATGCCGCCGATCATTACGGTTGCTCCGTAACGGCTGTCAATATCTCCGAGGAGCAGATCCGGTACGCCCGGGAATTATGTAAAAATCTGCCGGTGAAAATCCTCCATGAGGACTACCGGCAGATCCAGGGAAGCTTCGACAAGATTGTATCCGTTGGGATGTTCGAACACGTGGGAATGAAAAACTACGGGATGTTTATGAGAGTCGCCCACCGCTGCCTGAAAGAGGAGGGAATATTCCTGCTCCACACCATCGGCCGCAATGCCTCCCGGGTCAACTGCGACCCCTGGATCAACCGCTATATCTTTCCCAACGGGATGCTGCCCAGCATCGCCCAGATCGGCAGGGCCGCAGAGGGGCTCTTTGTGATTGAGGACATCCATAACCTGGGCGCTCACTATGAAAAAACCCTCATGTCCTGGAATGACCGCTTTCAAAAAGCATGGACCAGACTCGCTGGAAGATATGACAAGATTTTCAAGAGGATGTGGGAATACTACCTCCTCGCCTACGCCGGGGCCTTCCGCGCCCGGCATATTCAGGTCTGGCAGATCGTCATGACCAAACCAGGCGCCGGCCAGCCGGTGTGCCGGTTCGTTTAGGAGGCGGCAGAGGGTGGATCCGGTTCATAAGCGCATCAACGAAGACGCCCCCGAAGCGGAGCTTTGGGGACGGTCAGTGAAAACATCTGAAAGAGAGGATTGGAACGATTGCTTCCTGGCTGCCGGGAAAGTGGGAATAAGAGGCCGGGTGATCGGGGTGGATATGACGCCGGAAATGGTCGATAAGGCGAGGGGAAACGCACGCAAAGGCGGCAACGGAAACGTGGAATTCCGCCCGGGGGGAATACCGACATATTTTCAGCAGCAAAGAAGAACTTGAAAAGAAGGAAAGTTATGTTAGGATAGGCATGAAAAGATAAACCACAGGGGAGATTCATTGCGATGAAAGGAACGGCGTCCAAGGCACAGGAGACGGGAAAATACCTTGTCTGGTTCGATACGGAATACTCCGGCCTTGACCTGGAGAAGGCCTCTCTGCTCCAGGTTTCCGCCTTGATCACGGATATGTCCCTAAGACGCGTCCTTCCCCAGGAGATGGACATCCGTATCGCCATCCGGCTGACGGACGATGTTGCTCTCGGCCCCTGGGTAGAACAGAACCTCCCCGACCTGGTTTCGGCCTGTCGGTCCCCTTCGGCCATGGAATGCGACGAGGCCGATCGACGCCTCGCCGACTACATCGATGCCGCGGCGGGTCCCCCCGCAGAACGGGAAAACATGCGGCCCCTCCTGGCGGGTAACAGTGTCCATGCCGACTGGTGGCTCGCCATGCGATTCCTGCCCCGGTTTATCAACCGTCTTCACTATCGGCACATGGACGTAACGGTCCTGAAAATCGAGTGGGGTCGTCTCAACCCGGATCTGGAATTCGAAAAGGAAGATCCCGAAAATATAAGACGATATTTCCCGGAGGCCCGGTTGTTCCCTGCGGGGGGCCGCCATGATGCCTATTATGACATCCAGGCATCCATTGCCGAGTTAGCCTTTTACCGACAGCACCTTTTACATGATTAAAGGAACCCCGGTATGCTGACAGAACAACAGAAAATGGAGGCCCTCGTCGACCTGAGCATGGAACTCCATCAGGTGAAGGATATCGACATTCTGATGGAAAATATCCTGACATGGGCGAGGAACTTCGCCGCCGCCGATGCCGGTTCCATTTACCTGAAAGACGGGAACCGGCTGAAGTTCAGCTATACCCAGAACGAAACCTTGCAGCGGCGCCTGCATCCTGGTGAAAAGCTGATCTACAGCACCTTCGAGATTCCCGTCGACAGAACCAGCATTGCCGGTTATGTCGCCTCAAGCGGTGAACAACTGCATATCGCCGACACGGAAAACATGGATCCCGCCCTCCCCTTCAGGTTCAACCGCGCCTTTGATGAAGCCTCGGGCTACTGGACCCAATCCCTTCTGACCACTCCCCTGAAAACCTCCAGGGGCGACGTTGTGGGAATCCTCCAGATCATCAACTGCCGGACGGCGGAAGGCCGGAAGATCCCCTTTCCCCCGGATACGGAGCGATTCATGGCCGTCTTTGCCGGGATGGCCGCCATCGCCCTGGAGCGGGCAAAGATGATGCGGGAGATGATCCTCCGCACCATTCGCATGGCGGAGATGCGCGACCCGAAGGAAACGGGGGCCCATGTCAATCGGGTCGCCGGTTATGCCATCGAGATATATGAATCATGGGCGAAAAAAAACGGAGTCGCCGACACGGATATCAACCGGAACCGTGATATACTGCGCATGGCGGCTATGCTCCACGATATCGGCAAGGTTGCCATTGCCGATGCCATTCTGAAAAAGCCGGGCAAACTGACCGAGGAAGAGTACGAAATCATGAAACGGCACACCATCCTGGGGGCCCGCCTCTTCAGCGACAAGAGCTCGGATTTTGACGACGCTGCCGCGGAGGTTGCCCTGAATCACCACAACCGGTGGGATGGGAAGGGTTATCCCGGTCACGTGGACCCGGAAAACGAGACCCCCCTTCCGGGCCATAAGGGACCCGACGGACATCCCCTCGGAAAATCCGGGATGGAAATCCCCCTCTACGGACGGATCACGGCTATTGCCGACATCTTTGACGCCCTGTCCTCCAGAAGGAGTTACAAGGAACCGTGGACGGAAGAACAATGCCTGAAGACAATGGAAGAAAACAGGGGAACGATCTTCGACCCCGAGTTGATCGATCATTTCTTCCAGTGCCTCCCATCGATCCGACAGATCCAACAGCGTTACCGGGAAGAAGACTCGCCTTGAGGATCACCCGGCGCCATGAAAACCAAGGACCAACGTTCCCATGATCTTCCCCGGGTTCCACGTTTTTTGCGGCAACCGCATATCGCCCCTGATCGCGTCGTCTCCATTCACCGGCAAGCCTTCAGGATGATATCCCCCTTACCTCATTCATTTTTTGCTTATTTTTCCCGGAAATCAGGTGTAAGGGCATCATCATTCTTCCCCCTGCCTGTTTGCGGGCGGGGCGTATTCCCTTCGGGCCGATCATTTTCGAGCCCGGTCCCGCGGGTGCAGGAAGACGATCTCGCAAGGGAGGGCATCTCCGATGGGAAGACGAAGCGTACGGCCCGTTCGTAGAGCAGATAATCCCACGCCCAGTTGATGAGAACCATCATCCGGTTGCGGAAACCGATGAGGTTAAAGAGGTGGATGACGAGCCAGAGGATCCAGGCAAAGAAACCGGTGTACGTCCTTGAACCGATGGCCACGCCCGCGGTGTTGCGGCCGATCGCGATCATCGCACCCCGATCGCGGTAACGGAAAGGCTGGAGCGCCTTTCCCTCAATTTGCCGCAGGATGTTTTGGGCGGCGGCTATAGCGGATTGGATAGCCACCTGCGCAACCATAGGCAGCACACGACCATTCTCGCTGATCGAAGCCATGTCCCCAACCACGTAAATTTCCGGGTGGCCGGGCGCCTGCAGCGTCGGCAGGACGGGAACCCGTCCCCCCCGTTCCGTGGCGAGGCCCGACAGGTTGGCGATCAGTTCTCCCTTGACACCGGCGGTCCAAACGACGGTCCGGGTGGAAATATGATCTTGACCGCTCAAGATCACCGTGTCCGGGGCTACTTCCAAGACTTTCGCTCCCAAGAGCACATCAACCCCCATCTTCTTGAGCCTCTCAAGCGTGTAGTCGCGCACGGACGCCGGCATGTTGGCGACCAGGCTGTCCGCCGCCTCGAGAATAACGATCCGGACGTCGCGGAAATCGATCGTCCGGTAGTCCCGAACGAGGGGGCCGCGGACAAGTTCGCTCAGTGCGCCGGCGTACTCCACTCCGGTTGCCCCGCCGCCCACGATGACAAAGGTGAGAAGGGCTTTGCGCTTAACTTCGTCCGTTTCACGGGCGGCTCCCTCGAAACAGCAGATGATGTGGTTCTTCAGGGCAACTGCCTCTTCAAGCGTCTTCAGACAATAGGCATGGGCTTCCACCCCAGGTATGCCAAACGAATGGGTTATGCTTCCCGTGGCTAAAATCAGGTAATCGTAAGAAATCGCCTCGCCATCGGTCTCGATAACGCGGTTTTGCAGGTCAATCCGCCGGGCATGGGCCAGGACAAAGTCGATGTTCGGGAAGTTCGAGATGATGCTGCGCACGGGGTAGGCGATATCCTCCGCTTCCAGTTCGGCGGCTGCCACCTGGTAGAGGAGAGCAAGGAAGGTGTGGTAGTTGTTCCTGTCGACGACGAGGACTTCGACAGGTTGCTTCGCCAGGTTCCGGGCAGCCCATAGTCCGCCGAAGCCCGCACCGATAACAACCACTCTCGGCTTTCCGTTCCTGTTCATTTTTCATCCCCTCTTTATCTGCCTGCCGGTTTCCGGGTCAAGGAATATCATGCCATCGCCCGTCGTGGCAAGGGTCTTTCCACCGGGACGAAAGACGAAATCGTAAAACTGTCCACTGATGAAATCCTTTCGGTACTTGCGGTCATACATCAGGAACGATTTGTTAGACAGGCTGATCGCTTTAGATCTGTCAAAACTGATTAAAATATGCAAAAATCTTTAATACGAATGTCGGTCGAACGATTTGCCAAGGTTCTCACCGCCCATCTGACCGCCTTTGTGTAAAGAGATGCCTTCAACCATCCACAGACTGATCAACGGAGACGCACGGGACCTGTCGTTCGTGGCGGACGAGTCCGTCCATCTCGTCGTCACGTCGCCCCCCTATTGGAACCTCAAGCGCTACAACGAGAACCCTGATCAACTCGGGCATGTTCAGGATTACGAGGCATTCCTAAATGAGTTGGAGAAGGTCTGGCGGCAGGTGTTCCGCATTCTTGTTCCCGGCGGCCGCCTGGTCTGCGTTGTCGGGGACGTGTGCGTGGCGCGTCGCGATTTTGGGCGACACCTCGTCTTCCCGCTTCACGCGGACATCTGCGTCATCTGCCGCCGACTCGGCTTTGACAATCTGAACCCCATCATCTGGCACAAGATTTCAAACGCCTCCTATGAAGTCACGAACGGCTCGAAGTTCCTCGGTAAACCCTACGAACCGAATGCGATCATTAAAAATGACATGGAGTTCATTTTGATGCAGAGAAAGCCCGGTGGGTACCGGAAGCCGACCGACGCTCAGCGCGACGCAAGTCGAATCCCCAAAGAGGAATTCAATCGATGGTTTCAGCAAATCTGGAACAT
The DNA here is from genome assembly GCA_001830835.1 of Syntrophobacterales bacterium GWC2_56_13. Lineage (GTDB taxonomy): Bacteria > Desulfobacterota > Syntrophia > Syntrophales > UBA5619 > JAKAFS01. The sequence continues at coordinate 6,071 of MICJ01000077.1, forward strand.
CACGGGCGCCTCCACCAGGCACCATCCGGCCCCGTTCCCATTGGAATTGGCGACCCGTCTGGTGCGGATGTTCTCTTTCAGCGGCGACACGGTCCTCGATCCGTTCTGCGGGTCCGGCACGACGATGGTTGCGGCCTTCCGCACGGGCCGCAACAGCATCGGGATTGAAATTGACCCCGAATACTGCCGGATGGCCGCACGCTACCTGAAGGCCGAAAACATGGACCTCTTCGCGAGCGCGGAGTTGAGATTCGAAAAGGCGTCCGCCGGGCACGCCTGCTCCGTCATGGAAGACACCGCACTTTACGAAATCCGCCCTGCAAAAAAGAGATTGGAATAGACCGGGGAACGTGGCGAGTACGACACCGAGTGTTATCGTTAATGTTTTTATACTTGGATATTTTGTTGCTGTAGCGTATCGTAGTACGGGAGGTGCGGCATGAGAAGTGTTTTATCTGTTAGTTTGCCGGAGAAAATGGCCGTCGAACTGGATGTCATTGCCAAGGAAACAGGAAGGAATAAAAGCGATATTGTGAAAGAGTCCTTGGGGGAATTTTTGTGGGAGAACAGATTCCGCCGTATGAAGAAGCGTCTAAGTCCCAAAGCAAAAGCAGCGGGTTATGTTACGGATGACGATGTTTTCAAGGCAATATCGTGAAGGCGAGCCGTTAAGCATAAGAAATTTACTTTCCCTCAGGAGTGCCGTTATGAAACCTAGAATTGACGGTGCCGAATTTGGCTCCATCACTGTGGACGGGTTTGATATTGGATACGATGTTCTCATCCGGCTTTCAGGTGAGATTAAGAAGCGAAAGAAGAAGCTATCCAAGGCGGTATTCGGTACATCCCACACAATCTCACTTGAAGAAGCTAAGTACATTTTTGAAAAAGGAACTGAACGGCTTATCATTGGATCAGGCCATAATAGCATGGTAGAACTCTCTAAAGAGGCATCAGAGTATTTCAAGAAAAAGAAAGTCCGAGTTGATCTATTACCCACCCCCGAAGCCATTCAACAGTGGAACAAGGCTAAAGGCTCAATCATCGGACTTTTTCATGTTACTTGCTGATCTTAAGCAATCGAGCATGAAGCATAGACATTCATTTGGTGTGACTGCCAAAATCGGACTATATCCAGACCCATCAACCGGATGAACCTAAAATGAGAGACAGTCATGAACCATTGCAAAGGCAAAATCGCAAAGCTGTTGGTCGATTACTTCCGGAATGATTTTCGAAGGATAACGCATGCGTTGGAGGTTTTGAAATATGCCGAACAGATCATGGAGAATACGCGGGGTTATGACTATGATATTGTCATTGCAGCTGCCCTTTTACACGATGTCGGCATAAAGCCATCCGAAGAAATACTTGGGTATAACAATGGAAAAACTCAGGAGAAATATGGACCCCCTGTTGCTGAAGAACTACTCAAAAGCATTGATTTTCCCCGTGAAAAAATCACTAAAGTTTCTGAGATCATAGGGAATCATCATTCTCCTTCACGGTATGATTATGTTGAACTGAAAATTCTCAAGGAAGCTGACAGAATCGTGAACAAGCTGGAAGGCGACTGACAACAAATCGAGCTGAATAACGGTCAAGCGTTCAACCCCGGATGCGAAGAGAAAGCTCAGGAGGATCATTTTGCCGGGAACCGGTCAGAACCATTAGATAACTGGCCGCCGCGCTCCGCCTTGCCGTTGCCCTGGCGGGCCCCCGGAACCGTCCCCGCCATTTTTTAGTTGCGTTCTGCCCGGGAGATGTATAAGAAGAATCCGGGAATAAGAGGGGGTGGAGCAATTCATGGGTGGTGATCGAATGGGGGTGTTCTTGGAGAGGATTCGGGAAAATGCCATGTCCGGGAGGGGGATAAATGCGGAAGATGCGCTGACGGTCCTGAGTCTGCCCCAGGTGGAGATATGGCCTCTTCTAACGGTATCGGAAACGGTACGCCGCCATTTCAAAGGGGATCAGATCAGGCTTTGTTCCATCGTCAATGCAAAATCGGGCCTTTGCTCGGAGGACTGCGCCTTCTGCTCACAGTCCAGCCGGTCCAAAGCCTCGATAGAGAAGTATCCCCTCATGGAAGAGGAGGAGATGGTCATGGCCGCCCGGGACGCCAAGCGGCGAGGGGCGGGGGAGTTTTCCATCGTCACCTCGGGGCTTTCGATGCACAATAGCCGGGAACTGGAACGGGTGGGAAATGCCGTCGAGCGGATCAGGACCGACGTGGGGCTTGAGACCTGCGTCAGCCTGGGGACGCTCTCCGCCGAAAACATCTCGGTTCTCCTCTCGCGGGGCCTGCGATCGGTGCACCACAATCTGGAAACCGCGCGCGGATTCTTCCCCTCCATATGCACGACTCACGATTACGAAGAGGACGTCCGGGCGGTCCGCGAGGCCAAAGCCGCCGGCGCCTGGGTGTGCAGCGGAGGCATTTTCGGCATCGGAGAAACAGCCGAGGATCGGGTCGAGCTGGCCATGACCCTCCGGGAACTGGATGTGGACTCGATTCCCGTCAATTTCCTCAATCCGATCGAAGGGACCCCCCTCGACGGGAAGTGCGACCTCACGCCTTTCTGCTGCCTCAAGATCATCGTCATGTTGCGGCTTTGCCATCCTTCGCGGGAGATCATCGTCTGCGGCGGTCGCGAGGTGAACCTGCGGGACCTGCAGGGACTCATCTTCGCCGCCGGGGCCACCGGAATGATGATCGGGAACTACCTCACCACTGCCGGCCGCCCTGCCGAGGATGATCTGCGGATGATCGAAGACCTGGGCCTTGGCCCACGAGCCCTCTGATGGACCTTACCGATATCGCGCAAGAGATCTCCCGCCTCAAGGAAAAGGGGCGTTACCGCTGCCTGAGGCGGGTCTCTACCCCTCAGGATGCGGTGATTGCCATCGAGGGGAGAGAACTGCTCAACTTCTCGTCAAACAACTATCTGGGACTGGCCAACCATCCGGAAGTGGTGGAGGCCTTCACCGAGTATGCGCGGAGGTATGGAGTTGGGTCAGGCGCCTCCCGGCTCATCGGCGGCAACATGGAGGTTCATGCCGAACTCGAGGAGGCGGTCGCGCGCTTCAAGGGGGCGGAGGCCTGCCTGACCTTCAGTTCCGGATACCTGGCAAACATCGGCATCCTGGGAACGTTGGGCGGCCCGGAGGCGACGATTTTTTCCGATGAGCTGAACCACGCTTCCGTCGTCGACGGTTGCCGCATGGCCCGTGCCCGCGTCGAAGTGTACCGGCATGCCGACCCCGGGCATCTGGAGGATCTCTTGAAAGCGTCACCGGCTAAACGGAAGATCATCGTGACCGACGGGGTCTTCAGCATGGGAGGAGACATCGCCCCGCTTCCCGATCTGATGGAAGTGAAAGAGAAGCACGGGGCGATCCTGGTCGTCGACGATGCTCATGCCACGGGCACGCTTCCTCCGCGAGGTCGCGGGTCTGCAGATTACTTTGGCCTTGCCGGGGAAATCGAGATCCAGATGGGTACGTTCTCCAAGGCTCTTGGCACGTACGGGGCATATATGTGCGCGTCGCATACGATCGTGGACTATTTCATAAACAAGTGCCGGACGTTCATCTTCAACACGGGACTCCCGCCGGCGGTCGCCGGGGCGACGATCAAGAGCCTCGATCTGTTATCCCGCCATCCGGAACTGCTTGCCGCTCTCCTGGAAAACGGAGAGATCTTTCGGCGGGAGATGGAGGAGCGGGGGAGAAAGATCTCCTCAAACACAGCCATCGTGCCCATCACGGTCGGCAAGGATGAGGACACGATGGCTGTCTCTCGAATGCTCTACGACAGGGGCCTGTTCATCCACGGGATCAGACCGCCGACGGTTCCGGAGGGGAAGGGGCAGCTCCGCCTGACCCTGATGGCCACACACACGGCGGGCATGGTGAAGACGGCCGCCCGACAAATCGACGAATCCTTGAAGGAGCTGGGAATTGAACCGTACTGAATCGTTGCGCCGGAAGGACCGGGAAAATATCTGGCATCCCTTCACCCAGATGGCGGAGTGGGAAAAGGACGCGCCGCTGATCATCGAACGCGGGGAGGGAAACTACCTTATCGACACGGACGGCCGGAGGTACTTCGATGGCGTCTCTTCTCTGTGGGTGAACCTGTTCGGCCACCGGCGTAGGGAAATTGACGAGGCCGTTCGATCCCAGTTGGACCTCCTTGCTCACTCCACCTTCCTCGGGCTTTCCCATCGCCCCGCCATTGAGCTGTCGGAACGGCTTCTCGCCGTATCGCCTGAAGGATGTTGCCGCGTTTTCTACTCGGACAACGGCTCCACCGCCATGGAGATTGCAATCAAGATGGCCTTGCAATACTGCCAGCAAAAAGGTGGCCGGAAGAGGAAACAGGCGTTTATGACGCTCACCGAGGCGTATCACGGCGATACGATCGGGGCGGTTTCCGCCGGAGGCATCGACCTTTTTCATAAGATCTTTCAGCCGCTGTTGTTCACCACCCACAGAATACCCACGCCTCACTGTTACCGTTGCCCGTATGGCCTGGTCCGTAAGTCATGCGACTTGGCTTGTGCGGCCCGGATGGAGGAGGAGGTGGGACGGCGTCGGGAAACGCTCGCGGCGGTGATCGTGGAACCGCTGGTGCAGGGAGCGGCGGGAATGTTGATGATGCCTGAAGGCTACCTGGCCAGGCTGCGGGCGGTGACGCGGAAATGCGAGGTTCTCCTCATCTGTGACGAAGTGGCGACTGGTTTCGGCCGGACGGGGACCATGTTCGCCTGCGAGCAGGAAGGGGTTTCTCCCGATATCATGGCAGTGGCCAAGGGGCTGACCGGGGGATACCTGCCCCTGGCTGCCACCCTGACGACGAAGGAGGTCTATGACGCTTTCCTTGGACGGTATGAGGAATTTAAGGCGTTCTTCCACGGACATTCCTACACCGCCAATCCGCTCGGCTGCGCGGCAGCCCTGGCGACGCTCTCCATCTTTGAAAAGGAGGGCGTCCTCAAGCATGTTTCTCTCCTCTCCGGGAGAATGGCGGAGGAACTTGCGA